>DASWVJ010000128.1:0-4604 GCA_036406295.1 Bradyrhizobium sp. | reverse complement strand
TTGGCGTCCGAGAACAAGGGTTGATTATTGCGTGGCAGTATAGTCGAACATTGCCCGGACAAGACTGATCTGGAGAAGTCATGACCCGCGCCGTGCTCGGCATCATCGGCGGGTCCGGCATCTACGACCTGCCGGGCCTGGAAAATGTCCGCGACGAGGCAGTCGAAAGCCCCTGGGGTGAGCCGTCGGCGCCGCTCCGGCGCGGCGCGCTCGGGGGCTTGCCGATCGTCTTCCTGCCGCGCCACGGCAAGGGCCATGTGCTGTCGCCCTCCGACATCAACTACCGCGCCAATATCGATGCGCTGAAGCGGACAGGGGTCACCGACCTCGTCGCGCTTTCGGCCTGCGGCTCCTTCAAGGAGGAATTGCCGCCCGGCACCTTCGTTCTGGTCGATCAGTTCGTCGACCGCACCTACAAGCGCGAGAGCTCGTTCTTCGGCAAGGGCTGCGTCGCCCATGTCTCGATGGCCAATCCGGTCTCGCCGCGCCTGCGCGAACATCTCGCCGCGGCCGCGAAGGCCGAGGGTATCGATGCCGTGGAGGGCGGCACCTATATCTGCATGGAAGGTCCGCAATTTTCCAGCCTCGCCGAAAGCCTGACCTACAAGGCGGCGGGCTATTCCGTGATCGGCATGACCAACATGCCGGAAGCCAAACTCGCTCGCGAGGCGGAGATTTGCTACGCCAGCGTCGCCATGGTCACCGATTACGATTGCTGGCATCCGCATCATGAGGCGGTCACCGTGCAGGACATCATCCGCGTGCTCAATTCCAATGCCGACAGGGCGAAGGCTGTTGTGGCGCGACTGGCGCGCGACTTTCCGCGGGAGCACGAGCCGTGTCCGATCGGCTCGGACCGCGCGCTGGAATCGGCGTTGATCACCGCGCCGGAAGCGCGAGATCCCGCACTCGTGAGGAAGCTCGATGCGGTGGCGGGAAGGGTGCTGTTCAGATGAAGGTTGACGGCAAGCACTTCCGCAGCATCTGGCTCGAGCCTGACGGTGTTTCGGTGAGCGCGATCGATCAGCGCCGCTTGCCGCATGAATTCGTTGTCGTGGCAATTCCGAATGCGGAAGCAGCAAGCGAGGCGATCCGCACCATGCTGGTGCGCGGCGCGCCCCTGATCGGCGCCACCGCCGCCTTTGGCATGGCGCTCGCCATGCGCGACGACCGTTCCGACGGCAGTCTCGATCGCGCCTATGAGATGCTGGTCAAATCGCGGCCGACCGCGATCAACCTGAAATGGGCGCTCGACGAGATGATGTGCACCCTTCGGCCGCTGCCGCCGTCGTCGCGTACGCAGGCGGCCTATGCCCGGGCCGCAGAGATCGCGGAAGAGGACGTCGCGATCAACCGCGAGATCGGCAGGAATGGCCTCGCGCTGATCGAGAAGATCGCCTCGGCCAAGAAACCGGGCGAAGCCGTCAACGTGCTGACCCATTGCAACGCCGGCTGGCTCGCCACCGTCGACTGGGGCACGGCAACCTCGCCGGTCTACCAGGCGCATGACCGCGGCATTCCCGTCCATGTCTGGGTCGACGAGACCCGCCCGCGCAACCAGGGGGCGTCGCTGACCGCCTGGGAACTCGGCCATCACGGCGTGCCGCACACGGTGATTGCCGACAACACTGGCGGCCATCTGATGCAGCACCGCATGGTGGACCTCGCCATCGTCGGCACCGACCGCGTCGCCGCCAATGGCGACGTCTGCAACAAGATCGGCACATACCTGAAGGCGCTCGCCGCGCACGACAACGGTGTGCCGTTCTATGTTGCGCTGCCGTCGCCGACCATCGACTTTCGTATTAATGACGGCATCGCCGAAATCCCGATCGAGCAGCGCGAGGCCAGCGAGGTCACCGAGATGACCGGCCGCACCAGGGACGGCCGCATCGAGACCGTGCGCGTGGTTCCCGAGGGCTCGCATGCCGCCAATTACGCCTTCGACGTGACGCCCGCGCGGCTCGTGACGGGGCTGATCACCGAGCGCGGCGTGCTCGGCGCGAATCGTGCTGCACTTGCGAGCGCATTCCCGGAGCGCGCCGCGGGTCATTGACGCACGGCCCATCGGCACGTATCCCCGTTTCCGATCATCGCCAGCCGGGTTTTGCGCATGTCCAACACCGATATCGAAATCGTCGTCGACGATCCGACCGCGCCCGAGGCGGATTCGCCTGCGGTCGCCAGCAATCGCGCGGTCGACGTCACCGTCAGCCTTCTTCTGCTCGCTCTCGCGGTGACGCTCGGATACGACAATTGGCGTACCGGCGCCGGGTGGGAATCCACCGGTCCGCAGCCCGGCTACTTTCCGTTCTATCTCTCCATTATCCTTGCCGGCGCCAGCCTCTATGGCCTGATCGCTGCCTTCCTGTCGCGCCAGGAGGCCAGAGAAACATTCGTCACGCAGGCGCAGCTGCGCCGTGTGCTCGCAGTATTCATTCCGACGGTGCTGTTCGTTCTCGCTACCCAGTTCCTCGGCCTCTATGTCGCAAGCTTTCTCCTGATTTCCGGCTTCATGTATTTCGTCGGCAAGATCGCCTGGTGGAAGTCGCTGCTGACTGCCTTCGTTTTCACTGCGGCGATGTTCATCACTTTCGACATCGCCTTTGACGTCATCATGCCGAAGGGGCCGCTCGAAGCGGCCCTCGGGCGATAAGGCCGGGACGCGCGACATGGAAGCTTTCGGCCTTTTGATGCACGGCTTTGCCGTGCTGCTGACCTGGAAGACGCTGGCGCTGATGATGATCGGGCTCGTGCTCGGCATTTTCGTCGGTGTGCTGCCGGGGCTCGGCGGCCCCAACGGCGTGGCGATCCTGCTGCCGCTGACCTTCACCATGGATCCGACCTCGGCCATCGTGATGCTCTCCTGCATCTACTGGGGCGCGCTGTTCGGCGGCGCCATCACCTCGATCCTGTTCAACATCCCCGGCGAAGCCTGGTCGGTGGCGACCACCTTTGACGGCTATCCGATGGCGCAGCAGGGCAAGGCGGCGGAAGCGCTCACCGCGGCATTCACCTCGTCGTTCATCGGCTCGCTGGTCGCGGTGCTGCTGATCACCTTCCTCGCGCCGATGATCTCCTCCTTTGCGCTGAAGTTCGGCCCGCCGGAGTTTTTTGCGGTTTATCTCCTCACCTTCTGCTCCTTCGTCGGCCTCGGCCGTGAAGCCAAGCACAAGACCGTGATCTCGATGTCGCTCGGCCTTCTGCTCGCCGGCATCGGCATGGACACGGTGTCCGGCAACCTGCGCATGACCTTCGGTACGGCGGAGCTGCTGCGCGGTATCAACTTCCTCGTCGCCGTGATCGGCCTGTTCGGCATCTCCGAGATCCTGCTCACCATGGAAGAGCGGCTGGCGCTGCGCGGCCACGCCGCCGGCATCTCGCTGCGCGTCGTGCTGTCGGTCTGGAAGGATCTGCCGAAATACTGGGTGACGCTGGTGCGCTCGTCCTTCATCGGCTGCTGGCTCGGCATCACCCCGGGCGGCGCGATCGCGGCAAGCTTCATGGGCTACAACCTTGCCAAGCGCTTCGCCAAGAACCAGGACAGTTTCGGCAAGGGCCGCATCGAGGGCGTGTTCGCGCCGGAAACCGCGGCGCACGCTTCGGGCACCTCGGCGCTGCTGCCGATGCTGGCGCTCGGCATTCCCGGCTCCGGCACCGCCGCGATCCTGCTCGGCGGCCTGATGGTGTGGGGCCTCAATCCGGGCCCGCTGTTGTTCGTCGAGCACAAGGATTTCGTCTGGGGCCTGATCGCTTCGATGTATCTCGGCAACGTCGTCGGCCTCGTGCTCGTGCTTACCACTGTGCCGATCTTCGCTTCCATCCTGCGGGTACCGTTCGCGGCGGTGGCGCCGATGATCGTGGTATCCTGCGCGATCGGAGCCTATGCGATCCAGAATGCGATGTTCGACATCTGGCTGATGCTGGGTTTTGGCGTTGTCGGCTACGTCTTCAAGAAGATCGGTATCCCGCTTGCACCGTTCACGCTGGCGCTCGTGCTCGGCAACCGCGCCGAGGATTCCTTCCGCCTGTCGATGATCGGCTCCGGCGGCGATCTGAAGGTGTTCTGGTCGAACTATCTGGTCGGCTCGATCACGACGCTCGCCATCGTGCTGCTGTTCTGGCCCGTGATCGATCGCGTTTTCAGCGGCGTCACGCGAGCGCTGCGGCCCGCGAAGGCGTAGCGGCGCCACACACTCAAATGCCGTTCCGGCGAAGGTCGGGACGCTTAGCCACAGGGTTGAGTTGTCAGAAGAAGCTGGACCCCCCAGCCTTCGCAAAATTGTGTCCTGTGGTTGGGTCTCGTATCGCGCTTCCGCCTTCGCTCTTCGAGCTACGGTGGACAAGTCGCTCGCAATGACGGGGAAAGACATGCGCTCTCGTTCTCACGGCGCGATCTCACCTGAGCTTTGCTAATTTCGTTGCTCCCTCTTGAACAGAGGGCGCAGGGAAAGCCGGGCGCTGACTGCGCCCGCAGCACCGTGTGCGAGAGTAGTGATAGGATGCACACGGATTTGACAGGTACAGCCGAGACATCCCGGCTTTCCCCGCGCAATGGTTTACGGCTTATACGTACTCTCCCCGGTGAGCGGCCTTTATTGTCA
>DASWVJ010000127.1:0-2463 GCA_036406295.1 Bradyrhizobium sp. | reverse complement strand
GTGGCGTCGATATCGAGCACGCGCCAGCAGATGCCGCGCAGGCAGTCGGGCTTGCTCTCATCGGCTTTACCGGGACGGCTCGTGACCTCGACGATCAGGTCGCCGCAGCGAAAGAACATCAGCCTTCCCCACTCCGGGTGCGAACGGTCGAGCGCCATGTCGAGCCCGAGCCGCGCGCCATAGAGCGCCACCGCGCGCTCGGGATCCGTCGTGGAGACGACGACGTGATCCATGGCGGTGATCGACGCGGGCACGGTGCGAACTGATAGCGGCCGCGGCTTTTTCAGTTCGAGGAAGAACATCCGCACGCCGCGCGTGGCGTCAGTCGCGGTTCGCGTGCGTTTCCACGACAGCGTCACACCACTCGCCTCGTCGCGGCTCTCGACTTCGACAACCGGCTCCGGCTTCAGCGCCAGCCGATCGAGCCGGCGATGCAGCCTGGCGATGTCGTCGGTGCGAAAGCACAGGCTCGCCATTCCCTCCCCGTGCTCGGCAAGCAGGCTGCGGATGCGCTTGGCCGCGTCGCTCTCGCCGTCGGGCGCCATCAGCTCCAGCGTCGCGTTGTCGAGCGTGAACAGCGCGCGCGCCGCGCCGTCGCCTCTATTGCGCCAGGCCGGCGTTCGCGCAAACAGCGTCTGGTAGGCCGCGACGGCGACCTCGATCTCGTTGACGAGCACGACGACGTGGTCGAGACCTGTGATCACGGAAACAGACCTCGTGTTTTCTTGGCGGCGCGCACCTTTTCGACGCCGATCGCCATGGCCGCGGTGCGATGCGGGATCTTGTCGGTGCTAGCGCGCAGCAGCATCTGGTCGAAGGCGCGATCGAGGATCTGGTATTCCCGCCGCATCACTTCCTCCTCCTCCCAGAACAGTTGCTGCAGATCCTGCACCCATTCGAAATAGCTGACCACGACGCCGCCGGAATTGCACAGGATGTCCGGAATGACGAAAATCTCGTCGCGCCGCTTGTCAAGCACGAGGTCGGCTTCCGGCATGGTCGGGCCATTGGCGCCTTCGGCGAGGATACGGCACTTGAGATTTTCCGCCGTCTTCGCATCGATCACGCGCTCCATCGCCGCAGGCACCAGTACCGTGCAAGGCAAGGTCAGCACCTGCGCGGGATCGATAGCGAGCTGGTTGGAGAAGCCGGCGATGCTGCCATGCGCGGACGCGTGGCGCATCAGCGCGGGAATATCGAGACCGTCTGCATCATAGAGCGCGCCGGTGTGGTCGGCGACCGCTATCACCTTGAGCCCGAAATGATGCAGCTCGAGCGCAGCGTAGGAGCCGACATTGCCAAAGCCCTGGATCACGGCGGTGGCCTGGTGCGGGCCGATGTTGAGCTCCTTCATCACCCGCCTGGCGAGATGCGCGACGCCGCGGCCTGTCGCCTCGCGACGGCCGAGCGTGCCGCCGGCAAATACCGGCTTGCCGGTGACGATCTCGGTGACGGTCTGGCCCTGGTACATGGAATAGGTGTCCATGAACCAGGCCATCACCTGCTCATTGGTGCCCATGTCCGGCGCCATCACGTCGGTATGCGGGCCGACAAAGGGGATCATCTCCTGCATGTAGCGCCGCGACAGCGCCTCCAGCTCGCGACTGGAGATGGTCGAGAGATTGACGTTCACGCCACCCTTGGCACCGCCGTAGGGCAGACCGACCAGCGCGCATTTCCAACTCATCCAGATCGCCAGCGCCGCCACCTCGCCGATATCGACCGATGGCGCAAAGCGGGTGCCGCCCTTGGTCGGCCCCATGGTGAGCAGGTGTTGCACGCGGTACCCCTCGAACACCGACACCGTGCCGTCGTCGCGGTGGATCGGGCAGGATACCGTGATCGCGCGCTTCGGCATCAGGATACGGTCGCGCTCATCCATGGGGATTCCAAGGTGATTAGCGATGACGTTGAACTGGTTAACCGCCATCTCGAATACCGGGCCCGAATAGACCGTCATCGTCACCTCCCCGTCGACACCGCCGGAAACCAAAACCGGGGCCCGGACGTTATGCATGCTGGCGAAGCCCTGGAACGGTCGTAGTCTCGTCTCATCCCCGTCTCAAGATACAAAGCCGGCAGGTTGCGATTTTTTTGGCGATCATCAGCGATAAGCGGTGCTAATGTATTGGCGCCGGGCGGGACCAACCTCAGCCCATGGAAGAAGAATGCAGGCTCTCTTCATCGGACAGACCTATATCGACGTCACCTTCATTACCGACCACATGCCTGTTGGCGACGAGAAGTACGTCGCAGACGCCTATGCGGTGTCGTTCGGCGGTAATGCGGTCACGGCAGCCTTCTGCTGCGCCAAGCTCGGCATCGAGCCGGACCTGATTGCGACCGTCGCCAATGACTGGCTGGGCCGGATGTTTCAGGACATGGCGACGAAATACGGCATCTCCATTCATCCACGCAAAGTCCAGACATCGTCGCTCTCCTTCATCATGCCCAAGGACGGCA
>DASWVJ010000126.1:0-25050 GCA_036406295.1 Bradyrhizobium sp. | reverse complement strand
GCCATGGACATCGACGGAATCACCGCCTTGTCCTTGGTTACGGTTACCCATTGGCCGACCGTGCAAGGCGTCGCTTCATTGGAAACGGCCACCGGCTTGGCGCCTCCCGCCTCGCTGTCATGAACGTCGGGCGTGATGATTGCGTACAGTTCGCGCCGTTCGGTCTGCGGGAAGGGAACCGCGAATCGCTCGTCGACCTTGTCGGTAGTCTTCGGCAGGATGGCCTCAACGGTGCCGGAACTGAAAGCGGCGTTGTCGATATGGACGCGCGTGCCGACCTTCATGCTCTGCGCCTGCCGGTATGAAAAGATCGCCACGACGAAGCGCTTGTCGCAGTCGATGAGCGAGGCCAGGGCATCGCCGGCATTGACGCGACGGCCCGGCGTTGCCCCGACGGTCAGGATCTTGCCTTGCGTGGAAGCCCGTACATTGGCCTCGGCCAGACTCGCCAGTCGCTGACGTTCCTTGTCAACCAGGGCCTGTTGATCGTGCAGGGCTGCGGAAAGCTCTCTTTCCTCGATCGCCATTCGCGTCGCATCGAGATCGATGTCGCGACGCTTCTGAACGAGGACACCGAGCGCGACGAGGTCGTCGCCGACAAAGACGCCGTTCTGAAGCGCATCGAGCTGGCCGGCTTTCTGGTTGAGCTTGGCCCTTTCAACGTCGGCGTTGTGGAGCGCCGCCGAATATTGCGCCTTCGTCGGGTTCAGCATGTCCATGCTTGCGGCGTTGCGGGCAACCAAAGTGGACTGGCGATCGACCAGGGCCTTTTTTGCCTCGCTCAGGGAGTCCGATTCCGCCACGCGCGCGCGCAGCGCCACGATCTCCGACTGAAACTGGGCGCGGAGTGTCTGGGTTTGACGGCTGATCTCCGAATCCAGCGCCTTCAAATACGCCCGATCCGAGTCCTTCTTCTGCCCGGTTGCTTCCAGCTTCGCCCGCGCATCGGAGGTCTTCTGCTCCAGCGCTATCAGCGCGGACCGGTCCACCCGGGGATTCGATATTCGCGCCAGGGAATCGCCCGATTCCACCGCGTTGCTGATCTGCTTGGAAAATGAGCTGACCTCGCCGTCGATCGGTGCTGTCAGCAGGGTCAGCGGTGCATTGACCACCGCCCGATCCGATTGATCGGCGATGATCGGCGGAACAACGGAGCTTACCAGCAGAGCCGACAGCACGCCGCCTGCCACAAGGGTGGATGCTCGAAGGATCACGGGGTGGCGCTTGGCCTGCCCGCGGTCATTTTTTCCCGCAGGACCGCCATTGGTAGTCTGGTGCATTGTTGGCTCCCTTTTTGACCGATGCCCCAGAGAGCGTTGCCTCCAGACGTCGTTATCGATGATAATTCCGCGCTTCGCGAAACTGTTTCGTCTCGCCAGCTAACAAGAGACGCCGTCCTGCGTTCCTGATCGGTGTCCGGTCGAATGTGAAAAATCGGCAATGTCGTCCGCATTGATCGATCGGGAGCAGGAAGGGATCGCTTGATCGGAGCGCCGTGGATGATGCCGCAATATCGCCGTGCTCAAGCTGGGCTTGGGCCTTCGCCATGGGCTATAAAATGCCATGGCACCTCCACCGATTCGCCACCCTGTCCGTATCCTCGGCATTGACCCGGGCCTGCGCCGCACCGGCTGGGGCATCATTGAGAGCGAGGGTAATCGTCTGAGCTTCGTCGGCTGCGGCTCGGTCGAGCCGCCGGACGACCTGGCGTTGTCGGCCCGGCTGCTCGCCATCCACGAGGGGCTGGCCGCCGTGCTCGGCAGCTACAGGCCGGCAGAGGCCGCGGTCGAACAGACCTTTGTCAACAAGGACGGTGTCGCCACGCTGAAACTCGGGCAGGCGCGCGGCGTCGCTATGCTGGCGCCCGCGATGTTCGGCATCACGGTTGCCGAATACGCGCCGAACCAGGTGAAGAAGACCGTGGTCGGCGCGGGCCATGCCGACAAGAACCAGATCGCCGTGATGCTGAAAATTCTCTTGCCAAAGGCCGATCCCAGATCGCCCGACGCCGCCGACGCGCTCGCCGTCGCCATCACCCACGCGCATCACCGCGCCAGCATCGATCTGCGCCTGAAAGTAGCCGGCGCATGACGGGCGTGCCACATACTCCTTCGTCATGGGCGGGCATAGCCGTCAGAAGGACGGCGTCGCTTCCGCTCGCCTATGCCCGGCCGTCCAGGTCTTTCTTTGCCAGCCGCCAAGACGTGGTCAAGCCCGGGCATGACGAAGCAGAGATCAGCGTCAAATCCAGGTTGGTACAATGATCGGCAAGCTCAAGGGCCTGATTGATTCCTATGGCGAGGATTTCGTCATCCTCGACGTCGGCGGCGTCGGCTACCTGGTGCACTGCTCCACGCGCACGCTGCAGGCGCTGCCGGCGCCGGGCGAGGCGGCGGTGCTGTCGATCGAGACGTATGTCCGCGAGGACCAGATCAAGCTGTTCGGCTTCCGCACTGATCACGAGCGCGAATGGTTCCGCCTGTTGCAGACCGTGCAGGGCGTCGGCGCCAAGGTCGCGCTGTCCGTGCTCGGCACGCTGCCGCCATCGGAGCTTGCGAACGCGATCGCGCTGCGCGACAAGGCTTCGGTTGCGCGCACGCCCGGCGTCGGTCCGAAGGTCGCCGAGCGCATCGTCACGGAGCTGAAGGACAAGGCGCCCGCCTTCGCCAATGTCGATCCGGCCGTCGTGCATCTGGCCGGCGCCATCGACGATCACCGCGCGCCGCGCCCGGTGGCAGATGCGATCTCCGCGCTGGTCAATCTCGGCTACGGCCAGCCGCAGGCCGCCGCTGCCATCGCCGCGGCCGCGCGCAGTGCGGGTGAGAAGGCCGAGACGGCGCAGCTGATCCGGCTCGGGCTAAAGGAACTGGCTAAGTGAGCACTCCCTCCCGCATCGTCACGCCCGAGCGCCGCAGCGACGATGTCGGCGATACCGCGCTGCGCCCGCAATTGCTGTCCGAATTTGTGGGACAGGCGCAGGCGCGCAAGAATCTCTCGATCTTCATCGAGGCGGCGCGCAAGCGCGGCGAGGCGCTGGATCATGTGCTGTTCGTCGGTCCTCCGGGCCTCGGCAAGACCACGCTGGCGCAGATCGTGGCGCGCGAGCTCGGCGTCGGCTTCCGCGCCACGTCAGGTCCCGTGATTGCGAAGGCCGGTGATCTCGCCGCACTGCTGACCAATCTCGAAGAGCGCGACGTGCTGTTCATCGACGAGATCCATCGCCTCAGCCCGGCGGTCGAGGAAGTGCTCTATCCCGCGATGGAGGATTTCCAGCTCGATCTCATCATCGGCGAGGGGCCGGCGGCGCGCTCGGTGAAGATCGAATTGGCAAAGTTCACACTGGTCGGCGCCACGACGCGCGCAGGGTTGCTCACCAATCCGCTGCGCGACCGCTTCGGCATTCCGGTGCGGCTCAATTTCTATACCGAGGAAGAGCTGGAGAAGATCGTCAGCCGCGGCGCCCGCGTGCTCAACATCGGCATGACCGCCGATGGTGCCAACGAGATCGCCCGCCGCGCCCGGGGCACGCCGCGCATCGCCGGTCGCCTGTTGCGGCGCGTGCGCGATTTTGCCTCCGCCGCCAATGCCACCTCGGTCGATCGCGCCATTGCCGACCACGCGCTCAGCGCGCTCGAGGTCGACGCCGCCGGCCTCGATGCGATGGACCGGCGCTATCTCATCACCATCGCCCAGAACTATGGCGGCGGCCCGGTCGGTGTCGAGACCATGGCGGCCGCGCTGTCCGAGCCGCGCGATGCGATTGAGGACATCATCGAGCCCTATCTGATCCAGTGCGGCTATCTGCAGCGCACCCCACGCGGGCGCCTCTTGACCTCGCACGCCTTCCGCCACCTCGGCCTTGCCGAGCCCGCGCGCGACCCGGCGCAATTTGGACTGTTCGGCAACGACAGCGACGATTGAACCCGGCGAATGGGCCTTCATTCTTTTCAGACAGGCCCGCAGGAACGCGCGGCGAATGGACGACGGCGGATCGATCTCACTCGAGTTGGACTTTTTGGTAATGGCAACGACTGAAATTTTGTCGAACCTGCCCCCATCCTTCCCGCACTAAGTTGATGCTCCGGCCGCATGTCGGCCCGTAGTTTTACGGGAAGCCAGTTTCATGGTCACTGCCGCAGACCCCATCGCCATTGCCTCCTCCGCGCCGGAACTTGCCGGCGACGACGAGGCCAATGCCCTGTTTGACGCGCTTGCGATATCGGAACTGGCGACGATGTGGTGCGCGCTGCAGCGCGTCAGCCGGCGCGACCAGACCGGCAGCGTGTGGGCCGCAAAGGTCTATTTCGACCATCTGCCGGGTGAACAGCCGACCGCGCGCTCGATCTCGTGATCGAGGTGCTCACTACCGAGCAGGACAAGCCGACCGTGATGCTGCTCAATGACAAGCTGATGCTGTCGCTGATGTTCGCACACGGTCCTGAGGTGATCGACCGTGTCGTGGCCGAAGCCCGCAATAACGCAAAACTGCGCTGGCTGCTTGGCGGCATCCATTTCGGCACGGGAAAGGCGTTCGAGCGCCGCATCGATGATATCGCCGACCACGATGCGTGGGAGCGCGACGATGCCGCGCGCCACCGGCCGCAGCATCCGCTCGATTGCGAGAACATGTCCGTGCCGGAGCTGGCGCGCGCCTGGGTCGAGCAATATTCCAAATCCGATCGCGACCGCGACGACAATTTCTTCACGCTGACGGACTTCGAGCGCGACCTGCGCGAGGAAGACCCGGATCGCGCCATCGACCTGATCGTGGAGGTCCTGAAGATCGAGACCAATCCGGTGCTGCTGTCGATGCTGGCTGCGGGTTCGCTCGAGGACGTCATCAGCATGAGGACCATCGACCGCATCGAGCGCGAGGCCGCCGCCGACAAGCGCTTTCGCGACCTGCTCGGCGGTGTCTGGTATTTTCGTGCGCCCGATGAACTGAAGGCCCGGCTGGATGCGCTGATCGGCGATAATCGCTGGTGAGTTGATGCGGAACCGCTGCTGACAATCTGCACAAGCGGGGCCGAATTTCGCTGCAATCGGCCTCCACCATTCCCGGGCATCACAAGCAGGCTCACATGATTGTTACGCGGCGGCGTTTCTTGAAGGCAATGGGCGGGGCAGGCGCGCTCGGCGTCTCGACCACGGCCTATGGTTTTGGCGTCGAGCCGGAGCGGCTCAAGGTCACGCGCTACGGCCTGTCGCCGCCGCAATGGCCCGCCGATTTCAAGCTGAGGATCGCCGTCATCGCCGATCTGCACGCCTGCGATCCCTGGATGTCGCTGCGGCGGATCGAGGGCATCGTGGCGCGCACCAACGCGCTTCATCCCGACGTCACGGTGCTGCTCGGCGACTATGTCGTCGGCCACCGCCATGTCACGCGCAACATACCGGCAGCCGAATGGGCGCCCGTGCTGGGCCAGTTGAAAGCGCCGCTCGGCGTTCACGCCATCCTCGGCAATCACGATTGGTGGGACGACAGGATCGTGCAGCGCGAGGGCAAAGGCCATCCGATCGCGCGGCAGGCACTCGAAGCCGCCGGCATTCCCGTCTACGAGAACGACGCCAGGCGCCTGATCAAGGACGGCCGTCCGTTCTGGCTCGCCGGGCTGGGCGATCAGCTCGCCTACATGCCGGCGCGCCGCTTCCGCCCGGTGCGGCGCATCGGCGTCGACGATCTCGGCGCGACGCTGGCAAGGGTCACCGACAGCGCGCCGCTCATTCTGATGGCGCATGAGCCCGATATCGCGAGGCGCGTGCCTTCGCGCGTCGCGCTGCAATTGTCCGGCCATACCCATGGCGGGCAGGTGCGCCTGCTCGGCTGGTCGCCGATCGCGCCCTCCGGCCAGCAACTCGCCTATGGCCACATCCGGAAGAATTGCGACGTCGTCGTTTCCGGCGGCCTCGGCTGCAGCATCATGCCCTTCCGCTTCGGCGTTCCCCCGGAAATCGTGCTGGTCACGCTCGGCGGCGGAGCGGCAGCCGTCGCCTGACCTGCTTGCACGCGGCGAGGAATTTGCGCAAAACGATTGCCCCAAAGGTGATCGAGGGCCGCAAGTGACTTCACCCATTCTCGACGGCGAGATCCGCGACGGCCGCCATCACATGCAGGTGCGCGTCTATTACGAGGACACTGATTTTTCCGGCATCGTCTATCACGCCAATTATCTGCGCTTTATGGAGCGCGGGCGCACCAACCATCTGCGGCTGATGGGCGCCTCACAGCATGCGCTGTTCGAGCAGGCGCAGGCCGAGACGCCGGGCTTTGCCTTCGTGGTGCGCTCGATGCAACTCGACTTCTTCAAGCCGGCGCGAATGGACGACGTGCTCGATGTCGTCACCTGGCCTGTGGCGGTGAAGGGCGCCTCCATCACGCTGGCGCAGGAGGTGCGCCGCGCCGATGACGTGCTTGTAAAGGCGCAGGTGCGCGTCGCCTTCATTTGCGACGGCAAGGCGCAGCCGATCCCGAAGGCTTTGCGGGTCCTGATGAAGGCCGATCTGGAATGACGCAAGAGCGACCGCCCCAAAGACGGGGTCGTCCCGGCTCGCACCTTACTTGGCCGGGACGACAGTGTGCCTACGCCGCCGCCTTGTGGCGCGCCATCTCGGCCTTGTAGAGTTCGAATTCCTCGGCGAGCGCCTTCGCCACCGCCGGGCGCTTCTTCATCCGCTCCAGATAATCCTTCACCGCGGGATACTTCGAGAAGTCGATCATCGGGGTGGCGATGCTCCAGTTCAGCACGGTGGTGAGATAGGCATCCGCCACGCTGAAATGGTCGAGCAGGAACTCACGGCCTTTGAGATATTTGTCGAGATAGTCGAGCCGCGAGAGATATTTCTCCAGCGTGTACGACTTCACCTCGGCCGGCACGTTCTTGGTCAGCAGCGGCGTGAACAGGCCCTTGTGCAGCTCGGTGCCGATGAAGCAAAGCCACTGCTGCAGCTTGCTGCGTTCGATGCCCTGCTTGGCGCCGATGCCGGAATCGGCGAGCTTCTCGGCGACATGCTGCAGGATCGCGGCGTTCTCGGTCAGGATCACGCCGTCGTCGGTGCGCACGACCGGCACCAGGCCGAGTGCGTTGATGGCGTAGAAGTCGGAATTGTCCTTCAGCACCTTCTTGGTCTTGGGATCGACCTCGATGAAGTTGGCGGGCTGCGCGGCTTCATACAGCGCGATCCTGGTTGCCATCGAGCAGGCGAGCGGCGAGAAATAAAGGTCCATGGGTGGAATCTCCCTTAGGCTTGGGACGGTTTCGAAGTGGAGTCAGGATCAAGCTTGATTTATGTACCGTTCCGCATAAAAGTGGCGGCGTCAAGGATTATTTTGCAAAATGGTACAAAAAAGAAATGGCGCCACACCGCACGCCACGCCGCAGGCGAAGAAAGCCAAGCCGACCCAGCCACTTGCGGCATCGCCTGGGCCGAAACGGCGCGGCCGCCCGCGCGCTTATCAGCCTGACGTGGCGCTGGCGCGCGCGCTCGATGTGTTCTGGAAGGAGGGCTTTGCAGGAACCTCGCTCGACGATCTCTCGGCGGCGACCGGCATGAATCGGCCGAGCCTTTATGGCGCCTTCGGCGACAAGCGCGAGCTCTACATCAAGAGCTATGAGGCTTACCGCGACCGCGCCCGCCAGCGCATGGGCGAAGCGTTTGCGGCCGACCTG
Organism: Bradyrhizobium sp.; assembly: GCA_036406295.1. Taxonomy (GTDB): domain Bacteria; phylum Pseudomonadota; class Alphaproteobacteria; order Rhizobiales; family Xanthobacteraceae; genus Bradyrhizobium. The sequence continues at coordinate 17,383 of DASWVJ010000126.1, read as the reverse complement.
CCGCTGCGGGAGATGCTGGAGCGCATCTATGCCATCGCGCTCGACATGTATCTGTCGGGCAAGGACGGCCCGCGCGGCTGCTTCACCGTGATGACCGCGACGTCGGAGGCGGTGTTCGATCCGGCCATTCGCGACCTGGTGATCACAGGTCTCGTCGAGACCGACCGCTTCTTTGCGCGTATTTTCCGGCGTGCCCAGGAGCGCGGCGAACTGCCGGCTTCAGCCGATCCCCAGGTGCTGTCGCATCTGGCGTCGGGCACGCTCCACACCATCGCCGTCCGCGCCCGCGCGCAAGTGCCGCGCCCAGAGCTCGACGCCATCGTCAAGGGCGCGCTCGACCTGATGTGCGGAGCCAAGGCGCAGTCGTAGGTTGGGTTGCCGCCGGCCAAAATCCCGCCGATTTGCTGGTGCAAAGCCGACAGAAGATCGAAAGCCGATTGGGCAGGTGAAGCCGGGCGCTGGCGCTCGCTGGGTCTGGAGCGTATAATTTCCTCATGTTCATCCTGGCACGCAGTTCAGTTCTCGCATTGGGATTGTTGGCGCTTTGTCTGGGCGGCGAAAGCGCCCATGCCCAGGCAGGCCCGGTGCGATATTGGTTGCCGAGCTCGTGGTTCGGCTTCGGCGGTTCCGGCACCTACGCCCTCGATGGCAGCGACGCGCAAGGCTCGCAGGCCAATTTTCCCGGCGGTTGGTTTGTCGCCGGCACACGCAGCGACTTCGGCATGAGCGGATTCAACCGGGCTGCAGCATTCGGCAGTTTCAACTCGCTTTCCACCGAGGGCGTCCAGTTCGGCTACAATTTCAAGAATTCGCCGGTCTCGATCTATGCCGGCTTCGACACGCTGAAATACAACATCGGCGCGGGTAGCCCATTTTCGGCTTTCGATTCCAGGTCCGCCACGGTGCCGGGTGCCTTCAGCGTGAATACCGGCATCGAATTCCGTCCGACGTCGAATCTCAGCCTCTCGCTGGGGGCGAGCTTTACCCAGCAGCAATCGAGCGGTCTCGTCGACAGCGACATCAATTCGCCGTTGCCGCCCGGCGCTTCACCATTGGCCTTCGGAGCCGTTCGGCGCTGACGCGCTTCTGTCGTCCCTGCGACTCAATACCCCTGCCCGCGATTCACCACGTTCTCCAGCGCGCCGCCGGCCTCGAACCGCGCGATCTGCCGCGCGACGTATTTCGAGATCTCGTCGGGATCGGTATCCGCCGCGTTGTGCGGCGTCAGCACGACTTTCGGGTGGCTCCAGAATGGACTCTCCGCCGGCAGCGGCTCGGTTTCGAACACGTCGAGCGAGGCTCCGCCAAGGGTGCCGTCGTCGAGACAGGCGAGAATGTCGGCCTCGTTCTGCAAGCCGCCGCGGCCGGCATTGATCAGCACGGGCGCGCCGAGCGGACCGTTGCGGCTCAGCTTCGCAAACACATCCCGGTTGAGAATGTGCCGCGTATCCGATGTCAGCGGCAGCAGGCAGACGAGAATATCGGTCTGGCGCAGGAACGCACCGAGTCCGTCCACGCCGTGGAAGCACGCGACACCCTCGATCTTTTTCGGCGACCGGCTCCAGCCTGACACGCGAAATCCCAGCCGCCGCAAGATGTCGGCGGCGTTCGCCCCCAGCGTGCCAAGCCCCATGATGCCGACCGACATCGCGCCTGCGGCGTGCTGGAATTTCGGTGCCCACCGCTTCTCGCGTTGCGACTCGCGCAAGTAGGGCTCCTGGCGGTGATGCATCAGCACATGCAGCACGACATATTCGGCCATGCGGTCGGTGAGATCGGCGACCGCCACGCGCACCAGCGGCACGTCGGGCAGCGACTTGTCCGCCATCAGCGCATCGACGCCGGCCCCGAGGTTGAAGATCACACGCAGGTTCGGAAAGCCCGCAAGCTCTCCCGGCTTCGGCTTCCACACCGCGGCGTAGTGCACCTCGGCGGGATCGAAGCCCGTGGCCGGCAGCAGCAGTACGCGACGGTCGCCGCAGACGTCGTCGAACCGGATCTTCCACCGCGCCGGCGACCAGTTTTCCGTCCCGCCATGGACGAGGATGGCGAGGGCGCCTTTTGTCATTTCCTGGTTCCTCGGGATTTTTGTGACGTTGATCACATAGCAGATCGGGCGGTTGCCCTAGTCTCCATGCCATCAAATAGGGAGACTTCCCATGCGCAAATTGATGCTGATTTCCGCTCTGCTGCTGGCCTCCGTTTCCGCCCAAGCCGGCGAAACTCGCAGCCTGAGCCTGGCCGGCATTCCCACGGTCACCACGACCGACGCCGTTGCTGGCACCACGGCCACCGAAGCGCCGAGGCCGATTGCCCAGGTTTCCGTCCGGCTCGCGCAGGCGGCCACTACCGCCAGCGACGCCGCCCCGATCCAGGTCCAGGCTCCCACGGCCACGCAGACAACGACCGCTCCTGCGACCACCACGACGACTGCGACGACGAGCGAAGCCAAGTCCGCCACCGGGACCAGCAAGACCGTGAAGAAGGTCCGCCGCGAATCCGATGAGGCGAAGGCCCGCCGCATCGCCGCCCGTTATGGCGTGTACTGGTAAGCTATACGCAACTGTCACGAAGTTCCCTTGCGAAGCGGAAGAAATCGAAAAATTTCTTCCGCTTCGTTGTCGGCTGCAGGCATATTCCTCCGTCCTTGAAACGTAAGGAGATGCCTTTCGAATGCTGTACGCCATCCTCTGCTATCACGACGAAGACTTTGTCGGCTCCTGGACCAAGGAGCAGGACGCCGAAGTCATGAAGAAGCTCGCCGTCGTGCAGGAGAAGCTGACAAAACAGGGACGGCTCGGTCCGGTCGCGCGCCTGCTGCCGACGACCGCGGCGACCACGCTGCGCAAGGACGATCCGCCGCTGGTGCTCGACGGTCCCTACGCCGAGACCAAGGAACAACTCCTCGGCTTCTATCTCGTCGACTGCAAGAATCTCGATGAGGCGGTAGACGTCGCGCGTGATCTTGGTGCTGCCAATCCCGGCGGCGCCTACGAGATCCGGCCGGTCGGCGTGTTCAATCCCGGGAGTGTGGCGCCGTGACCGATACCGCCTGGATCGATGCCGCGCTCACTTCGGCGCGCCCCCAGGCGGTCGGCGCGCTCCTGCGCTATTTCCGCAACCTCGATGCGGCGGAGGAGGCCTATCAAAACGCCTGCCTGCGCGCGCTGAAGAGCTGGCCGCAGAACGGCCCGCCACGCGATCCCGCAAGCTGGCTGATCATGGTCGGCCGCAATGCGGGCATCGACGAGGTGCGCCGCCACCGCAAGCAGGAGGCCCTGCCCGAGGACGAGGCGATCTCCGATCTCGACGACGCCGAGACGGAAATCGCAGAACGGCTCGATGGCTCGCATTATCGCGACGACATCCTGCGGCTGCTCTTCATTTGCTGCCATCCCGACCTGCCGGCGACGCAGCAGATCGCCCTGGCGCTGCGCATCGTTTCCGGCCTCACGGTGAAGCAGATCGCGCGTGCTTTCCTCGTCAGCGAAGCGGCGATGGAGCAACGCATCACGCGCGCCAAGGCGCGTGTCGCAGAAGCCAGGGTGCCGTTCGAGACCCCGGGCGCGGTGGAGCGCAGCGAACGGCTCGCTTCTGTTGCCGCCATGATCTACCTGATCTTCAACGAGGGCTATTCTGCGAGCGGTGACACTGCGGAAATTCGTGCGCCGCTGTGCGAGGAGGCGATCCGCCTGTCGCGGCTGTTGCTGCGGCTGTTCCAGAGCGAGCCTGAGATCATGGGCCTCACCGCGCTGCTGTTGCTGCAGCATGCACGCACCGACGCGCGCTTCGGCGCGGATGGCGCGGTGATTCTGCTCGAGGATCAGGACCGCTCGCTGTGGAACAAGGCTTTGATCGCCGAAGGCCTCGCGCTGATCGACAAGGCGATGCGTCACCGCCGCAGCGGGCCCTACCAGGTGCAGGCGGCGATCTCCGCGCTGCATGCACGCGCGGAAAAGCCTGACGATACCGACTGGACCCAGATCGATCTCTTGTACGGCGCGCTCGAACTCATGCAGCCTTCACCGGTCGTGACGCTCAATCGCGCCGTTGCGGTATCGAAGGTGAGGGGACCGCAGGCCGCGCTCGAGATGATCGAGCCGCTGGCCTCGCGGCTATCGAATTACTTTCATTACTTCGGCGTGCGCGGCGCCTTCCTGATGCAGCTCGGCCGTAACGAGGAGGCGAGGGTCGCCTTCGACCGCGCCATTGCGCTCGCCAACACTTCCGCGGAGGCCGCCCACATCCGCATGCATCTCGACCGCCTGATGCGCGACAGCAAGCCGGCGGCGGCGAAGGCGCTCAAGTAACGCTCCGTCGTGCCCGGGCTTGACGAAGAAAGTTCCGACGCGCTGTCGGATTCGGCCCCAGCCAGTCGTCTTTGGAACGTGAGGAGTTACCGATGGAGCTAACCATGTTCAACGTCATTGCCGGCATCGCCATCGTGCTTGCGGTTGCGATTGCCGTCGTTCTCGTTCTCGCCGCCACCAGGCCCGACACCTTCCGCATCGAGCGCAGCGCCACGATCAACGCGCCGGCGGACAGGATCTTTGCCGTGCTCAGCGACTTCCGCCAGTGGACCGGCTGGTCGCCCTGGGAGCACCGGGATCCCGCGCTGAAGCGCAATTTCAGCGGAGCCGAGCGCGGCAAGGGCGCCATCTACGGCTGGGAAGGCAACAAGGACGTTGGAACGGGCCGGATGGAAATCCTGGAGGCCGATACGCCGTCGAAGCTCGTCATCAAGCTCGACTTCCTCAAGCCGTTCGAGGCGCACAATACCGCCGAATTCAATGCTGCCGCAGGGCAATGCGACCAATGTGCATTGGGTAATGCGCGGCCCTGCGCCGTTCCTGTCGAAGGTGATGCAGGTATTCATGAACTTCGACAAGATGATCGGCAAGGATTTCGAAGCGGGCCTCGCCAACCTGAAGCAGCTCACCGAGAAGTGACCGGCGCCGACGGCGCGATTTCCAAGGAGCACAACGATGCAGCTCAATCCCTACCTTCACTACAACGGCAATTGCGAAGCCGCGCTGAAATATTACCAGAAGGTGCTTGGCGCGAAGATCGAGGCGATGTTTCCTTATGAAGGCGGGCCGCCGGAGATGCCGATCCCGCCGGACTACAAGACGAAGATCATGCACGCCAAGGTCACGATCGACGGCGAGGTGCTGATGGCCTCCGACGCGCCGCCCGGCCATTTCCATCAACCGCAGGGCATTTCCATCTCGCTGCAGGTCGAGGACCCCTCTGATGCCGAACGCAAGTTCAAGGCGCTCGCCGAAGGCGGCACCGTCAACATGCCCTTCGGCAAGACCTTCTTCTCGAAGGGCTTTGGCATGTGCACCGACCAGTTCGGCATCCCCTGGATGGTGAACTGCCCGGCCGAGATGTGAGGCGCGGGATTGGTCGGGTGGGTTAGCGCGTCGGTTAACCCGCCCCACGATTTCTCCGGGGATATGCTAGCTGCACCTTGGATAAATCGCGGCCAACTCGCGCCCGCGCAGCAGCAGCATCCGCGAGCTCAGCCCGCCGCGGCGGCTGATCCAGTTGCGGATTGGCTCTGGATAAGCCGCCTGCACCGCTTTTGACGCTTCCGGCTCGGCATACATCCGCCCGCGCCGGTCGATCGAGCGCGCAGCGTGGAAGCCGAGGACGGCGCGCCGCGTCACGCAGATGCGATCGCTTGGCACCGTCATCAGCACCAGCGTGCAGGCCGACAGGCAGGGTCCGTCGATCACCACGCGCTCGCCGGATTCGCGCACCCTGTCGAACAGCTCGATGAACGGTCCGACCTGTCCGCCCGGGCTGGAAAGGATGCGCACTTCGGCGCGTGCGGACGTAGCGGCTGCACAGAGCATCAAGGCTGCAACGATAATCCCCACACGCTTCATGCAATTTCCCATTGGCGTGACCCGGTCAACGATACCGCCAGCGGCACGATCAGGCACGGCTGGAGACGCCAGCTTCAGCGAAGGTTGCCATTCCATTGTGGCAGGCTAATGCCGCTCGTAGCAACAGAATGGCCGTGCCGGCGCCCGAGCCTTCGCCAAGCCGCATGCCGAGATCGAGCAGCGGGTCGAGCTTCAACTCCTGCAATAGCGCGCGATGTCCGGCTTCGGCCGATACATGCCCGGCGCGGCAGTGATCGAGCGCATCGCACGCCAGCCGGGCCAGCGGCAGTACCGCAGCCGTCGCCACGAAGCCATCGAGCAGCACCGGGATGCAGCGGCTTCGTGCCGCCAGCACACTGCCGGCAATCGCGGCGAGCTCGCGCCCGCCGAGAGAGGCGGCAACACGAAGCGGATCGGCGAGAATGCGCTGATGGAATGCGAGTGCCGCTTCGATCGTGGCCCGCTTGCGGGCGAGCCCTCCGTCATCGACGCCGGTGCCGCGGCCGACCCATCGCTCCGCGCCGCCGCCGAGCAGCGCCGCGCACAGCACCGCGGCAACCGTCGTGTTGGCAATTCCCATTTCTCCGACCGCCAGCAGGTCGCAATCCTCAGGGATGCTGCGAAAGCCGATATCGAAGGCGCGCAGGAATTCGTCCGTATCCATGGCTGCGGCCGCAGTGAAATCGCGGGTAGGGCGGTCGAGCTCGATCGCCTCCACCTTCAATTCGGCGCCGGCAAGCCTTGCGATCTGGTTGATCGCCGCGCCGCCCGCGGAAAAATTCGTCACCATCTGCACCGTCACGTCGGCAGGATAGGCCGAGACGCCGCGCGCGGCGATGCCGTGATTGCCGGCGAACACGTTGATGGCGACGTGATCGAGCCGCGGCTTGCCGGGGCCCTGCCAGCGCGCCAGCCAGACCGCGAGCTCTTCCAGCCGGCCGAGGCTGCCGGGCGGCTTTGTCAGCACCTGCTGCCGCGCCGCCGCTGATTCGGCGGCCTGCGAATTACCCTTGGGCAGGTCGCGACAGAACGCGCTGATGTCGTCGAGTTTGCTAAACTGCATGCGATTCTTTCCAGCCACGAAGCGGGCAGGCTAGTTGATTCCCGGACCCTCGCGACCATGAATGAATGGCTTGACGATTTCAAAACCGCGGTCGCGTTCCTGACTCGCCTGCCGATGCCGCATCCGCAGGGGGCGATGCCGCCGAATTTCGTGCGCGCGCATCGCATGTTTTCCGTGGTCGGCGCGCTGATCGGCGCCGCCATCGGCCTGTTCTGCCTTGCGCTGCGCGCCATCGGCCTTCCGGACCTTGCCTCGGCAGCGCTCGCACTCGGTGCAGGCATGCTGCTGACCGGCGCGCTGCATGAGGACGGGCTCGCCGACGTCGCCGACGGTTTTGGCGGCGGCCGCGACAGGGCAGCGAAACTGGAGATCATGCGCGACAGCCGCCTCGGCACCTATGGCGCGGCGATCCTGCTGGTGAGCTTTGCCGCAAAGCTTTCCGCGCTCGCCTCGCTGCCGGATGCACAACTCGTGTACGGGATGATCGCCGCGCATGCGCTGGCGCGCGGCGTGTTGCCTGTCATGTCGCTGAACCTGCCTTATGCACGCAAGGATGGACTGGCCGCCAATGCCGGCCAGCCGGGCGCTGCGGTCGCCGTGATGGCGATTGCCATGGCGCTGGTGATCGCGCTGCTCGCGCTGTCTTGGGCCAACGCGTTCTGGGCCGCGCTGGTGACGGCGATTTGTGTGGTGGTCATGGCCTGGCTCGCCAGGAGCCAGATCGGCGGCCAGACCGGCGACGTGCTCGGTGCGGCCGAGCAGGTCGCCGAGACGGCCGTGCTGCTGCTGCTTGCCGCACGGTTCGGCTGACGCATGACCGGCGGGACAAATCTCTGGCTGATCCGCCACGCGCCGGTCGACGGCTCGCGCGGCGTCATTCACGCTCCGGATGCGCCGGTGGACCTGCGCGACACAGCCGCCATCGCCGCGCTGAAGGCAAGACTGCCGGAAGCGGCCTTTGCGGTGTGCAGCCCGGCGCGCCGCACGCGCGAGACGGCGCGCGCGCTCGGGCTCGATGCGGCCGAGCGCGCCGCGTTCCGCGAGCAGGATTTCGGCGACTGGACCGGTCGCCGCCATAACGATCTGGTGGCCGAACTGGGTGAAGCCTATCGCGCGTTCTGGAAATCGCCGGCCAGCAACCGTCCGCCCGGTGGCGAGAGCTTTGTCGACCAGATCGCCCGTGCCCGCGCCGGGCTCGCCTCGCTTCCCGCCGGCGATGCCGTGCTGGTCGTGCATTCCGGCACCATCCGCGCGCTGCTCGCCATCGCCCTCGATCTCGCGCCCGACAGCGCGCTGCGCTTTGTCATTGATCCCTTGTCGCTGACAAGGATCGACCGGCTGACCGACGGCTGGCGCGTTGTGTCAGTGAACCAGCGCTGATCGGTAGGGTGGGCAAAGCGCAAGCGTGCCCACCTTTAAGAGCACGAAGGTGAAGGTGGGCACGGCGCGTGCCGCGCCTTTGCCCACCCTACAAATCTAGCGCGCGGTTTCTATAACCGGTGCCAGCCTCATTCTCGTCATGCCCGGCCATGACGAGTGGAGAGCATGCTACGCCGCTTCACCCGTTCCTCCGCTGCCCGCGCAGCGTGGGCAGGCCGATGCCGGCGGCATCGAAGCCGCCGTCCACCGCGAGGATCTGCCCGGTGATGTAGCTCGACCGCTCGCTGCACAGAAAGAACACCGCCTCCGCCAGCTCCTCTTCCAGCCCGTAGCGATTGAGCGGAATCGCGTCGTGATAGTCGGCGCGGATTTCCGCTGTGTGGACGGCCTTGGCCATCGCGGTCTCGACCGGGCCGGGCGCCACCGCATTGACGCGGATGCCGAGCGAGGCCAGCTCCACCGCGAGCTGCTTGGTCAGGTGCGCAAGCCCCGCCTTGCTGGTCCCATAGGCCGAGCGCAGCGTCGAGGCGCGCACTGCCGAGATCGAGGTGATGTTGACGATCGCCCCGCCGCCATGCTCGCGCATCAGGGGCGCTGCCGCCTTGGTGCACAGGAACGGGCCGGTGAGGTTCACCTCCATGATCCGGCTCCAGTCGGCGTCCGACGTCTCCATGATGGGTGCGAACACCGCGATGCCGGCGTTGTTGACCAGTGCATCCAGCCGGCCAAATCGCCTGCTGATGGCATCGATCGCGACGGCAACGCCTTTCGCATCGGAGACGTCGCAGTGCAACGCCAGCGTGCGCTCGGCATCCGCCAGCGCAGCGATCGCGCCCCGCAGCAATTCGCCGTCGATATCCAGCAGCGCCACGCGAAAACCCTCGTCGAGGAAGCGTTTGGCGGTCGCCAGGCCAATGCCGCGCGCGGCTCCCGTGACGAGGGCGACTTTGGACGTGGAGGCGGTCATGGGCATTCTCGTCTCTTGTGAACGGGATCACTGGCGCGGATGCGCCGCGTCTGCTCTCTTAAGGCAGGTGGGTCCAGCCGGGAAGGCAGTGCATGAACATCATCGAACCCCGCGACCGTGCGCTCGAGCAATGGCGCGCCGGCGTCGAAACCCGCATGGTGGTTTCCGCGCGAAACGGCGCGGCGCAATTGTGCATCTTCGAGCAATGGGTGGCGCCCGGCCACGGTGCGCCGACCCATTCGCATCCCGTCGAGGAAGTGCTCAGCGTGCGCGATGGCGAAGCCGAGATGTGGCTCGACGGCGAGCGCCTGCATGTTGCGGCCGGCCAATCGCTGATAGTGCCCGCCGGCTGCCTGCACGGCTTCCGCAACTGTGGCACGTCGACGCTGCACATCCATGCCGTGCTGGCCTCACCGAGTTTCGAGGCGAGGCCCGAAGGTGCAGACGAGGCCACGCGGCGGTGGACGCCGCAGCCGTCCTGAAACGGCCTTTCAATTTTTCGTCATGCCGGCATTGCCGCCAAAATAACTTCTTCGGATATGTCGGGGCCGCGACAGCCCGTTCGTCTTGTTGATGAGCACCGGCCGCGTGCCGGCCCCTTACGGGTTCCAGATGGAGCGGATCATGCGATTCATGGTGATTGTGAAGGCGAGCAAGGACACCGAGGCCGGGGTCATGCCGAACACGGAAATGCTGGCCGCGATGGGCGCCTTCAACGAGGAGATGGCAAAAGCCGGCGTGATCAAGGCGGGCGAGGGCCTGCATCCGACCTCGCGGGCGGCGCGCATCAAATATGCGGGTAACGGCCAGGCCGCGGTGAGCAACGGGCCGTTCTCCCTGTCCGGTGACCTCATCGCGGGCTTCTGGCTGATCGAGACCGCTTCTCTCGATGAAGCGATCGGCTGGATGAAGCGCGCGCCGTTCGGCCTGGGCGACGAGATCGACATCCGCCAGGTGTTTACCGCTGATGATTTTGGCGAGGCGCAGTGACGCTCTCTCCTCCGTCATTCCGGGGCAGCCCGCAGGGCTGAACCCGGAATCCCGAAATTGTCGCGCGAGATTCCGGGTTCGATGCTGCGCATCGCCCCGGAATGACGTCGTAAGTAAACAAGGACACCCCCATGCGATTCATGATGCTGATGATTCCGCTCGGCTACGAGACGGCGCCGCCGGACGTCAAACTCGACCCCGAGCGGATGGCCGCGATGATGCGCTACAACGAGGAGCTGCGTGAGGCCGGCGTCCTGATCACGCTGGACGGCCTGCATCCGCCCTCGATGGGCGCGCGCGTTTCCTTCGCCACCGGCAAGCCGATCGTGACCGACGGCCCGTTCACCGAGTCCAAGGAAGTGCTCGGCGGCTACTGGATGATCGACGTGGATTCGAGGGAAGCTGCGATCGAGTGGGCCAGGAAGTGCCCGGCTTCCGAGAACGAGATCATCGAGATCCGCCAGGTGCATGAGGTCACCGACTACCCGGAGGAGATGCAGCGCGTCGCCGCCGGATTCACCGAGCTGCAGGGCAGGGCCGCCAGCCGTTAGCCCCGGCCACCGTCGACACCACAGCAAGGGAGCATCCCATGAGCAACGACACCTATCTCGCCGTCTTCCTCGGCAGCAAGACCAGCCCGAAGATGGCCGCCTGGAATGCGCTGTCGCCCGCCGAGCGGCAAGCCAGGGAGCGCGAGGGCATCGCCGCCTGGAAGGCATGGGTGGAAAAGCACCACGGGGCCATCCTCGAAATGGGCGGGCCGCTCGGCAAGACCAAGCGGGTTGATGCGAAGGGCGTCACCGACATCGCCAATGAGCTTGGTGCCTTTACGGTGGTGCGCGCCGCCTCGCACGAGGCCGCGGCGAAGATGTTCGAAAACCACCCGCATTTTGCGATCTTCGCCGGCGAGCGTGTGGAAATCATGCCGGTGCTGCCGATTCCGGCAGGTTAACGTTCCTTAACAAGGCGCAGCCGTAGTTGCCCGCTAGTGACCTTTGCGCCCGGCTCATGTAAAACCCTTTCACATGAGCTGGCGCAAGGATCAGCGCCGCGCCGAGCGCGGCTACCATCACGGCAATCTGAAGGAGGCGCTGCTGCAGGCGGCGCTCGACCTGATCGCGCAGAAGGGCGCGGCCGGGTTCACCTTCGCTGACGCCGCGCGCATGGCCGGCGTCAGCCCCGCTGCGCCCTATCGGCATTTCCGCGATCGCGACGAGCTTCTGGCCAGCATCGCCCAGCGCGGCTTCGAGCAGTTCGAGGCTTTGCTGACGCAAGCCTGGGACGACGGCCGTCCCGACACCGTCAGCGCGTTCGAGCGGGTGGGCAAGGCGTATTTGCGCTTCGCCCGCGAGGAGCCGGCGTTCTATTCGGCGATGTTCGAATCCGGCCTGCCCGCCGATTCCAATCCGACGCTGCAGGCAGCGAGCGAGCGCGCTTTTGGCATCATCCGTGCCGCTGCCGAGCGGCTCGCCGCGCTGGCGCCGCCCGGCGTGCCGCGGCCGCCCGCGATGATGATGGCGCTGCACATCTGGGCGATGTCGCATGGCATCGCTTCGCTGTTCGGCCGCGGCGATGGAGCCCGCCGCAAGCTGCCGATGTCGCCGGAAGATCTCCTGGAAGCCGAAGTGCTGATTTACTTGCGCGGCCTCGGCTTCCCGACCGATCGCAGGCCCGATGAGCAGGCAGACGCGAAAGCGGCCGAGCCGCCACCGGTGCCTCCTTCAGGTCCCTGGGGCCGCCCGAAATAAGATTCCAAAAATAAGTGAGCGGATGCGGCCAGCGGCCCGCTTGACAATCCCGATGGTTGGGCTATCTATGTAAATGTTATTTACATTCACAACGGCGTGATGCCGTGATGGAGAAGGGAAATGGCCTACACCGCAGATGTCAATCGCTGGCGCGGCCCGACCCCCGAAGGGGAGGCCCACTACCGCCCGCGCATGCTCGACACCCCATGGCATCCGGGCTGGATCGCCGTGACGATCCTCGGTTTCATCATCTGGTGGCCGATCGGACTTGCCCTTCTCTTATTCACACTTGGGAGCAGAAAAATGGGTTGCTGGAGCCACTACGATCGCGATCGCTGGGCCAACAAGATGGAAAGGATGCAGGGCAAAATGGACCGCATGCGCGGCCGCATGGAGCGCGGCGGCTGGGGCTTTGGTCCGCCGTCGTCCGGCAACCGCGCCTTCGATGAGTACCGCGCCGAGACGCTGCGCCGGCTCGAGGAGGAGCAGCAGGAATTCAAGGATTTCCTCGCTCGGCTCCGCCACGCCAAGGACAAGGAAGAGTTCGACGCGTTCATGGCGCAGCACAAGAATCGCCCAACGCCGCCGAACGACCAGCCGCCGCAGTCGTAATGGCACGATCCGGAAAAGTGGGCACCGGTTTTCCGATCAAGATCGTGCCCAACTAAGAGCCAAGCCTTCAGGCGTAGTGCCCCCAAAGTCCTGACGGCAACGAGCCGCCCGTTTGCGAAAGCAGACGGGCGGTTTGTTTTGTAGCTACGGCCGTCATTCCGGGGCGATGCGCAGCATCGAACTCTGGAGCGCCCTTGCGCTCCTGAGAATCTCGAGATTCTCAGGAGCGTTAATGCAGGGTGCCCCTGAAACGCAAAAAACCGCCGGGTTGAGCCCTGGGCGGTCTTAAGCTGCCTTTGCAGGCAGGTGCGATCGTCACGCGCAGTCAATATCGGCCGATTTCCGATTCTCGTCAAGGACGGCGAGAGCGCGCCAGGCGTCGCGCACGAGCCGCGCCGGGCCGCGTAGCCGTAGGCGACTGGCGCAACAGGCGACATCGCGCACGTTACAATGTTCGCGGGCCTTCCAGCTTGTAATGCCCAGCCACCGGCGCTAACTAGCCTTCATGGCAGCATGCCGCGCAGCACGACCCAATTCGAAACGCTCCCAGCGCTGGCGCAGCGTGCTCGCGGCGCTGATCTCGCTGGCGCTGGTGTTGTCGTTCTTCCATGGCTGGAGCCTTGATGTTCACGACGGCATCGTGACGGTCGCAACGGCGCAAGCCAGTTGCGATGCTTCGGGCAAGGCCGCGCCTGACACCGCCGCACCGCATGGCGATCATTGCCTGGCCCATGTGGCGACCGTCGCCCCGCAGGACAGTGTGGTCGCCATCGAATATGTCGCGCGGCCTTATCGCCTCGGCGCCATGCTCGCGCCTGACGCGGCCGACCTCGCATCCCCTTTCAAGCCACCCCGCGCCTGATCCGGCCCTGACGGCCGATTGAGCTCCGCCGCCATGTGCGGCGGGCATCCCACGCTTTGATCGATCGAGCACGCGCGCGCCAAAACGCGCTGGGAAGGCTTAAGGATGAAACGGATTGTTCTCTTCGTCGCCGGCATGGCTGCCGGCATCGCCGTCATGGTTGCGGTGGCGGCAATGACCGGGTGGCCGGTGCAGCTATCGGCCGGCCGCGATCATGACCATGCGGCGACGGACCACGCCGACAACGACGCGCACGGCCATGACGACGACAAGCTGCGGATCGCGCTTGGCGAGCCGCAGGTCCGCGACGCCGGCATCACGCTCGCGCAAGCCAAAGGCGGCACGCTGCGGCGTCACTTCCTCGCGCCGGGCTCGCTGGTCCCCGACGCCGACCACGTCGCGCGCGTCTCGGTGCGCGTGCTCGCCACCGTCGCCGAATTGCGCAAGAAGCTCGGCGACAGCGTCGAGCAGGGCGAGATCGTCGCCACGATCGAAAGCCGCGACGTGGCGGAAGCCAAGAGCGAATACCTCGCGGCCCGCGTCACCAACGAGCTGCGGCAGACCATCTCGGCGCGTCAGAAAATTCTCGCCGAAACGCGCGCCCTGTCGGAGAACGAGTTCCTGCGTACCCAGCTCGCCGCCACCGAGGCCCAGATCAGGCTGGACAGCTCGCGGCAAAAGCTGTTCGCGCTGGGCCTGTCGGAAGCCGAGATCGCCGATCTGCCGAACCAGCCGCCGGAAAGCCTGCGCAAGCAGTATCTGCGGGCGCCGATCTCGGGCCGCATCTCCGAGCGGCGCGTCGATCTCGGCGGCCTGATCGGCCGCGAGGGCCAGGAGAGCGAGCTATTCGTCATCGTCAATCTCGACAGCATCTGGGTCGATCTCGCCGTCTCGCCGGAAGACATCGCCTCGGTGCGCGAGGGCGGCTCCGTCAGCATCCGCGCCATCGGTATCGAGGGCGAGGTGAGCGCGAAGATCATCTTCGTCAGTCCTCTGCTCGACCGCGAGACCCGCAACGCGCGCGTCATTGCGAGCCTGCACAATCCCGATCACCGCTGGAAGCCCGGCACCTTCGTGACCGCTGAAGTCCCGCTCGGCGATGACGCGTCAAAAGTGATCGTGCCGCGCAAGGCGCTGCAGACCGTCAAGGGCACGCCGACCCTGTTTATTCGCGATAAGGACGGCTTCGAAGCAAGGCAGGTGCGCACCGGCCGCGAGGATGACGATGACGTCGAGATACTGAGCGGCCTTGAGCCAGGGGAAACCTATGCGGTCGCCAACACCTTCACGCTGAAAGCCGAGCTGGAAAAGGCCGCGGCGGAACACGAGCACTGACATGATCGAGGGGATCATCGACTTCGCCATTCGCCGCCGCTGGGTCGTCGTCACCCTTGGCGCCATCGCGGCCGCCATCGGCGCCTATGCGCTGACAAAGCTGCCGATCGACGCCGTGCCCGATATCACCAACAAGCAGGTGCAGATCAACACCATTGCGCCGGCGCTGTCGCCGGCCGAAATCGAGAAGCAGATCACCTTCCCGATCGAGACGGCGCTGGCCGGCGCCCCTGGCCTGGAAAGCACGCGCTCGTTGTCGCGCAACGGATTCTCGCAGGTCACGGCCGTCTTCACCGAGCGCACAGACATCTATTTCGCGCGCCAGCAGATCGGCGAGCGCCTGACCGAGGTCCGCGCCCGCCTGCCGCAGGGCATCGAGCCCCGCATCGGCCCGATCTCGACGGGCCTTGGCGAAATCTACATGTGGACCGTGCACTTTTCCGACGAGCCGGCGGAGCGCGACGGCATGCCGGGCGTGCAGCGTGACGGCCGCTTCCTCACGCCGGAAGGGCAGATGCTCGAAAGCGAGGTCGAGAAGAACGCCTATTTGCGCACCGTCCAGGACTGGATCGTCAAGCCGCAGATCAAGATGGTGACGGGCGTTGCCGGCGTGGACGCGATCGGCGGCTATCTCAAGCAGTATCTGGTCAATCCGGATGCCGCGAAACTGCTCGCGCTCGGTCTCACCTTCGCCGACGTGGCGAAAGCCGTCGAGGCCAACAACGTCAGCCGCGGTGCGCGCCATATCGAGCGCAACGGCGAAGGCATCGTGGTGCGCTCCGGCGGCCGCCTGATGAATATCGAGGAGCTCGGCGCCGTGGTCGTTACCACCCGCGGCGGCGTGCCGGTGCGCGTGCGTGATCTCGCCACTGTCGCGATCGGCGGCGAGACTCGCACCGGCAGCGCCAGCGAGAACGGCCGCGAGGTCGTGGTCGGCACCGCGCTGATGCTGATCGGCGCCAACAGCCGCACGGTGTCTTCCGCCGTCGATGCAAAGCTGCGTGCCATCACGCCGACGCTGCCGCCGGGCGTTGAAGTCACCACCGTGCTCGACCGCACCCAGCTCGTGGATGCCACCATCGGCACTGTCGCCAAAAATCTCAGCGAAGGCGCGTTGCTCGTTATCGCCGTACTGTTCCTGCTGCTCGGCAATTTCCGCGCCGCGCTGATCACGGCCCTGGTCATCCCGCTCTCCATGCTGATGACCGCCGTCGGCATGTGGCAGGGCAGGATCAGCGCCAATTTGATGAGCCTTGGCGCGCTCGATTTCGGCCTGATCGTCGACGGCGCCGTCATCATCACCGAGAACAGCCTGCGCCATCTCGCCGAGAAGCAGCGCGAACTCGGCCGCCTGCTGATGCGCGAGGAGCGGCTCGCCACCGTGCGGGCCTCGACGGTCGAAATGGTCAAGCCGAGCCTTTACGGCCAGGCGATCATCCTGCTGGTCTATGTGCCGCTCCTGACCTTCACCGGCGTCGAAGGCAAGATGTTCGAGCCGATGGCGCTGACCGTGATCCTCGCGCTCGGCGCCGCCTTCCTGCTGTCGCTGACGCTGGTGCCCGCGCTGATCGCGATCAGCCTCACCGGCCGCGTGCAGGAGCGCGAGAACCGCCTCGTTGCCGCGATGAAGCGCGCCTATCGGCCGCTGCTGCGCTTCGCCATGGGCTCGCCATTGCCGGTGATGTCAGCGGCGGTGGTGTTGTTCGCCATCGCGCTGTTCGGCTTCATGCGGCTCGGCCAGGAGTTCATCCCCTCGCTCGACGAGAAGAACATCGCCATGCACGCGCTGCGCATCCCGAGCGCCTCGCTGACCCAGTCGCAGGAGCTGCAACTCACCGTGGAGAGGACCGTCAGCTGCTTCCGAGAGGTCGCGCTGGTGTTCTCGAAGACCGGCACGGCCGAGATGGCGAGCGACCCGATGCCGCCGAATGCGTCCGACACCTTCATCATTCTCAAGCCGCGCGAGGCCTGGCCGGACCCCTCGAAACCCAAGGAAAAGCTGATCGAGGAGATTTCCAGGGCGGTCAATCTCCTGCCGGGCAACGTCTATGAATTCACGCAGCCGATCCAGATGCGGTTCAACGAACTGCTCGCCGGCGTGCGCGGCGACATTGCGGTGAAGGTCTTCGGCGACGAGTTCGAGCCGATGCTGCGCGCGGCCAATGACGTTGCGGCTGGCTTACGCGCGGTGCGGGGCGCCGTCGACGTCAAGGTCGAGCAGGTCGCGGGTCTTCCGGTGCTGGAGATCAAGGTCGACAAGGCGGCCATCGCGCGGCGCGGCCTCAGCGTGTCGGCGGTGCACGATGTGATTGGAGCAGCGGTCGGCGGCCAGGAGGCCGGCGTGATCTTCGAAGGCGACCGCAGCTTCGAGATCATCGTGCGGCTGCCGGAGAGCGTACGCGCCGATCTGGAGGCGCTGGGCAATCTGCCGGTGGCGCTGCCGAAGGCGACGGCGAATTCGCCGGTGCAGAGCCTGCCGCTCAACCGCCTGGCACAATTCTCCTTTGTCGAGGGGCCGAACCAGATCAGCCG
>DASWVJ010000125.1:0-10735 GCA_036406295.1 Bradyrhizobium sp. | reverse complement strand
GAAAACACAGGCTGCGCGGCGCGCGGTCGCCTCTGAGGAACTGTGTCATTCCGCAGGCGAATGTTTCGTGGCGGATTCGTTCCACTCGATCAGGCGCAGTATGCGAGGCATGCGATCTCGCAATCATTGAAACTTGCATTGTTCCATCGCGTTTGCTGGCGGGGCCGACCAATGCAGAAGAACAATGCAGCGGACAATACTCTGTGTGGGCTTGCTGGTCTCCAGCACCGCAACCGCCATGGCCGCCGAAACAGGCCTGGCGTCCTTCTATCCCGGCATCGGCAAGCGCAATGAGATGACATGCGCCCATCGCAGCCATCCCTTCGGGAAACGGCTAAGGGTCTCTCACGGCAAGGTCTCGATCGAGTGCCGTGTCAACGACCGCGGGCCGTTCATCCGCGGCCGGATCGTCGACGTCTCGACCAGCGCGGCGCGTGCGCTCGGCATGATCGATGCGGGCGTCGTCCGGGTCGTGGTCGAACCGGTCATCGACAGGAAACCGGCCGTCCATCCGATCGAAATCAGCTCCGTTCCCACCGGCGTGCTTTAACGCTCCGGTAACTGACATTCCTAACGCCCTTTTTGGTGATGTTCCCGTAAGAGGAGCGCCAACAGGGACAGGGAAATGTCGGATAGCCCGCCAGACGGCGCCGCGAACGTGCGCCGGATATCGAGAACGGGATCGTTGGTCCGCGCACGGATGGGCGTCATCCAGTGGCTCGTCCTGTGCGGCGCCGCGCTGGTGCTGGCGATCGCGCTCGGCACCGCGTACATGGCGCTGCAGTACCGCGAGCGCGCCATCAAGGCCGCCGAACGCGACCTCACCAATACAGCGCTGCTGCTGTCGCGGCACTTCGACCAGCAGCTTTCCGATCTCCAGCACGTGCATCAGGACATCCTCACCTATGTCCGCACCGGCGGGCTTGATACGGCGGAAGCTTTCGAACGGCAGATGTCGCAGCTCGCCACGCACGAGATGCTGCGCACGCGCCTGGCTGCGCTTCCGCATGTCGGCGCCCTGAATGTGTTCAACAGGGAGGGCTGGCTGATCAACTCCTCGGAAATGTGGCCGGTGCCGGATATCCGGATTTCGGACCGGCGCTATTTTGCCGAGTTCACATCCGGACGGCCGACGCCCGACGTGCTCGTCGAGCCCGTGATCAGCAAGGTGACGGGGGTCTGGACCACGGTGTTCGTCCGCAAGATCGTCGACCGCGAGGGCAACATCATCGGCTTTGCCAGCCGCGGTGTCGAACCGAGCCATTTCGAGGACTTCGTCGCCTCGCTGGCACTCGATAGCGACACCACGATCTCGATGATCCATCGCGATGGTACTGTGATCGCCCGGTATCCGCAGGATCGCAGCATCGTGGGCAAGAACGTGTCGGCGATGCCGCAATTCCAGCGAGCCGTGGAAGCCGGCGGCAATATCGCCGGCCGGTTCGTCAGCCGCATGACCGATGATGACCGGATCGGCGCTGTCCGCTCGCTTCACCATTTCCCCATCATGATCGTCGCGGCGACCAAGACCGAAACCGCGCTGGCCGGCTGGCGGGCGCAGAGCCGGCTGCAGTCCGTTGCGGCCGTGCTGGCGGTGATCGTCGTCATCGTCATCATCTCGCTGATCGTGCGGCAATTGCAGCGTCAGCACCGCGCGGCGCAAAAGCTGCTGTCGGAAAAGAGCCAGCATCTCGACACCGCCATCAACAATATGACCCTGGGTCTGCTGCTGTTCGATGCGCAGGGCCGGCTGGTGATATGCAACGAGCGCTACATCGAGATGTTTTCGCTGTCGCGCGACGTCGTGAAGCCCGGCTGCTCGCTGCATGAGCTGATTCGGCACCGCAGGGAAAACGGCACCTTTGTCGGCGACGTCGACAGCTATTGCCAGAAATTCCTCGATCCCAAGGGCGACAAGGCGCAGGACACGGTGATCTCCGTACCGGACGGCCGCTTGATCCACCTGATCTACAAGCGTTCGCCCGACGGCGGCTGGTCCACCACGCTGGAAGATATCACCGAGCGTCGCCGCGTCGAGGCGCGGATCGAGCGTCTTGCGCACTACGACTCGCTGACCGGCCTGCCGAACCGCACGCTGTTCCAGCGCCGTGCCGACGAATTGCTGCAGCACACGGCCTATGCGGCCTATATGCGCTTTGCGATCCTCTATATCGACATCGACGAGTTCAAGCGGATCAACGACTCGCTCGGCCATACGATCGGCGACGAGTTCCTCAAGGCCGTTGCGGCGCGTCTGTCGCAGTCGATCGGGCCCGACGATTTCGTGGCGCGGCTCGGCGGTGACGAATTCGCGATCGTGCAGCGCGACGCGCCTTCCGAAGACCATGTCAGCGCGCTGGTGGCGCGGATCTATGCGGCGCTGCGCACGCCGTTCGATTGCCGCGGCCATAGCCTCGCGGCCGACGCCTCGATCGGCGTCGCGCTGGCTCCGGACCATGGCAACAACCTGCATGGCCTGCTGAAGAGCGCAGACCTTGCGATGTATGCGGCCAAGGCGGCCGGCCGCCGCACCTATCGCTTCTTCGAGCCGGCGATGGAGACGGAAGCCAACCAGCGACGTGCGCTGGAGATCGACCTGCGCGCAGCGATCGCCGAAGGTGCCTTCGAGATCCATTATCAGCCGCTGGTCGATCTTCAGACCAACGCCGTGACCGGCTGCGAGGCGCTGCTGCGCTGGCGTCATCCGCGCCGCGGCATGGTATCGCCGGCCGAATTCGTGCCGATCGCGGAAGAGACCGGCCTGATCGAGGACATCGGCGACTGGGTGCTGCGCACGGCCTGCACGGAAGCCGCCGGCTGGCCGGACCATGTGCGCATTGCGGTCAACGTCTCGCCGGTGCAGTTCCGCTCGCGGACGCTGTCGCTCAAGGTCGCTGCGGCGCTGGCCGAAAGCGGACTCGACCCGCGACGGCTGGAGCTCGAGATCACCGAAGCCGTGCTGATCGCCGATGACGATGCGGCGCTGGTCGCGCTGAATCAATTGCGCGAACTCGGCGTGCGTATCGCGCTCGACGATTTCGGCACTGGCTATTCATCGCTGAGCTATCTGCAGCGCTTTCCGTTCGACAAGATCAAGATCGACCGCAGCTTTGTGCAGGAGCTGGCCCGCGGCACCTCGATCATCAAGGCGGTGGTCTCGATCGCGGCCGACCGCAACATGGTGACGACGGCCGAAGGCGTCGAGACCGAGGAGCAGCGCGCCACCGTCCACGCGCTCGGCTGCACCCAGATGCAGGGCTATCTGTTCAGCCCGCCGCGCGCGGCTCAGGAAGTCCGCGCCCTGATGGCCGCGCGCAGGGTCGGAGACGCCGCCTGAGCTATTTGGCCTTGCTGCCGCAATTATAGGCCTTGCGGAAGCCGGCGGCCTGGGCGTCGTCCTCCGAACAGAACCAGCGCTCGGAATTGTTCAGGCCGGGGTAGGAGCGGCAGGCCTGCAGGTGATAGATGCCGACATTGCCGGTGACGCGGGCGCGTACGGCGTATTTGCCCTTGATGGGGCAGCCTGCCGGCATCACGGGATCGGCCGAGAACAGGACACTGCGAATCTGCTCGTCACGGTCGGCACGGCATGAGCCGCCGAGCAGGGCGGCATCCTTCTTCCAGAGGCGGAAATCGGCAGGCGCGGCGAAGCAGCCCTTCCAGAGGCCGCGGCGCTCGGCCTTTGCGGCCAACTCGTCCGCCTTGAACTTCCCCTTGGGGTCGGCAAGCGCATAGCCCTTTTGCACGAGCAGCTGGCTCAGGCTGTTCGTCTCGCCCTCGATGATGCAAACGCCGAGGCGCCGCTTCTTGGTGGTGGGATCGGGTCCGAGGTCGCCGCAGCGGACCTGCTTGCCGGCGACCAGCTTGGTCAGGAGGTCGCGGGCCTCGACGCCGCAGGCCCAGCTATCGGCGTGCTCGTCGATGCACATCTGGTCGACGGCCGGCGCGTCGATGCCGTCGAGGCGAAACGTGCTGTTGGCGAGCTGCAGCGCGCCGCCATCCCTTATCGTCACCGTTGCGGCGAGGGCCTGTGATGCCACAGCAAAGGTCAGAAAGGCGGAGGTGAGGAGGGACGTCCGAAACTGCATGGCAACACCATTTCCATTCACGAAGATTTTCTAGCACAGGCTCGGGCAGGCGCGTGGCGGCTATTTTCCCGCAGCGGCCCGTCCGACGAAGAGCAGCGCAATGGTGGAAACCGCAACACTCAGCGACAGCAGGATCAGCCCGAGGCCGAGCGCGAGCGCCAGGTCGCCCTTGCTGGTCTCCAGCGCGATCGCCGTGGTCATGGTGCGGGTGAACCCGGCGATATTGCCGCCGACGATGATGATGGCGCCGACCTCGGCGATGGCGCGGCCGAAGGCGGCGAGGAAAGCGGTCAGGATCGAGCCGCGCCCGAGCGAGAACATCAGTCCGATGCGGCGGGGGAGGGAGAGGCCGTCGATCCGCGCGAGGTCGGAATATTCCGCCCACAGCAGCGAAGCCGGCCGATGCACCAGCGCCACCACGATCGGCGTCGCCAGCACCGCCTGCGCGATGATCATCGCAGTCGGCGTGAACAACAGGCCGGCAGTGCCCAGCGGGCCCGAGCGCGACAGCAGCAGGAAGACGCCAAGCCCGGCCACGACCGGCGGCAGGCCGAGAAAGGCGTTGGTCAGCACGATCACCGCCTGCTGCCCGCGAAACCTGCTGACCGCAAGAAGTGCCCCGAACGGCGCGCCGATCACCAGCGCAATCAGGCTCGCCGTGAGGCTCACGCGCAGCGACAGCGCAACGATGCCGGACAGCTCCGGATCGAGGTGCGCGATCAACGCGAAAGCGGAGAAGACGGCCTGGGTGAAATCGTTCATGCCGGCTGTTCTGGCTACCCCTTGGAGGTATCGAGGAACTTCGTTCTGGTACGGAGAACTACGGAGGAATCATCGCGAAAAACCCCTTTAGCATCTGAGGATCAACGAGGAAATTTTGCCTGACACAGTTGACTGGAGAAGAACAAAAGAAGAACATAATCGCCTTCCATTCAAGCCGGAAATGACCATGCCGCTCCATCGACAGGCCGATGCACCAGACGATGCCGGGTTGGAGCTGGCGGTGGATCAGGCGATCGCGGCCTGCGGCGGCGATTTGCGGGCGGCGATCCGCGCGCTGATCGTGGCCAACAATTTTCTGGAAAGCGAGGTCGCCGAACTGATGAAGGCGGTCTCGCACGCCTATGCGCGCGGGAGATTCCAGACTTATTCGGGCTGAGCAGTAGCACGACGCGGATTTGGGGACATTAGCGCGGGGATTCCAGACCGATAAGTCCTACTAATACCGTTGCCTCCGCTTGGTTTTGCTGTACCACAGGCAGCGAGGAAACCCGCCAAAACTCAAGCCTGCAAAGACATGTTCAAGAAAATCCTGATCGCAAACCGCGGCGAGATCGCCTGCCGGGTCATCAAGACCGCCCGCCGCATGGGGATCAAGACGGTTGCCGTCTATTCCGAGGCCGACCGCGACGCGTTGCATGTGGAGATGGCGGATGAGGCGGTGTTCATCGGCCCGCCGGCGGCCGCTGAAAGCTATCTCCTCATCGACAAGATCGTCGATGCGTGCCGATCGACCGGCGCCGAGGCGGTCCACCCCGGCTACGGCTTCCTGTCCGAGCGCGAAGCTTTTCCGCGCGCGCTGGAGAAGGCCGGCATCGTCTTCATCGGCCCCAATCCCGGCGCCATCGCCGCCATGGGCGACAAGATCGAATCCAAGAAGGCGGCTGCCAAGGCCAAGGTCTCGACCGTGCCGGGCCATCTCGGCGTCATCGAGGATGACAAGCACGCGGTGAAGATTGCCGACGAGATCGGCTATCCCGTCATGATCAAGGCCTCCGCCGGCGGCGGCGGCAAGGGCATGCGCATCGCCCATTCCAAGGCCGAGGTCGCCGAGGGCTTCAATCTCGCCAAGGCCGAAGCGAAATCCTCCTTCGGCGACGACCGTGTCTTCATCGAAAAATTCATCGTCGATCCTCGCCATATCGAGATCCAGGTGCTGGGCGACAAGCATGGCAATGTGATTCATCTCGGCGAGCGCGAATGCTCGATCCAGCGCCGCAATCAGAAGGTCATCGAGGAGGCGCCGTCGCCGCTGCTCGACGAGATCACGCGGCGCAAGATGGGCGAGCAGGCGGTCGCGCTGGCGAAAGCCGTGAACTACGACTCCGCAGGCACGGTGGAATTCGTCGCAGGCCAGGACAAGAGCTTCTACTTCCTGGAGATGAACACGCGCCTGCAGGTCGAGCATCCCGTAACCGAGCTGGTCACCGGGATCGATCTCGTCGAGCAGATGATCCGCGTTGCGGCCGGCGAGAAGCTTGCGCTTTCGCAGAAGGATATCGCTTTGACCGGCTGGGCGGTGGAGTCCCGCGTCTATGCCGAGGATCCTTTCCGCAACTTCCTGCCGTCGATCGGGCGCCTGGTGAAATACCGCCCGCCGGCAGAGGCCAGCCATGACGGCATTACGGTGCGCAACGACACCGGCGTGCAGGAGGGCGGGGAGATCTCGATCCACTACGATCCGATGATCGCAAAGCTCGTCACCCATGCACCGTCGCGGGCCGCCGCGATCGAGGCGCAGTCGAATGCGCTTGATGCGTTCTATGTCGACGGCATCCGCCACAACATTCCGTTCCTGTCGGCGCTGATGCATCATCCGCGCTGGCGCGAGGGTAGGCTTTCGACCGGCTTCATTGCGGAGGAGTTTCCAAAGGGCTTTTCGGCGCGCCCGCCGGAAGGTGAGGTGGCGCGAAGGCTGGCTGCGGTCGCCGCCGCCGTCGATCACGTGCTCGGCGAGCGCAAGCGGCAGATTTCCGGCCAGTTGACCGGCCGTCTCGTGCAGCGTGAGCGCCGCCGCGCGGTATGGCTCGACCGCACGGAGATCGGGCTCGACGTCGCCCGCGAAGGCGAAGGCATCCTGGTGCACTTTGTAGGCGCCGACGGCGCGCTTGTCAGTCCGCATCTTCTGGAATCCAACTGGAAGCCGGGCGAGCCGGTCTGGCAAGGCAACATCAACGGGCTGCCGGCCGCCGTGCAGGTGCGCTTCGTTCCGAACGGCTTCCGCCTCGCGCACCGGGGCTTTGAGGTTTCGGCCTATGTCTTCACCGAAAGCGAGGCGACCGCGGCGCGGCTGATGCCGGTCGTGACCGCCGCCGACACCGGCAAGAAGCTGCTGTGCCCGATGCCGGGCCTGGTGGTGTCGATCGCCGTCAATGAAGGGCAAGAGGTCAAGGCCGGCGAGACGCTCGCCGTGGTCGAGGCCATGAAGATGCAGAACGTGCTGCGCGCCGAGCGCGATGGCACCGTAAAGAAGATCCATGCCGCACCCGGCGCCACGCTCGCCGTCGACGCGCTGATCTTGGAGTTTGCTTGAGCCGCTTATCGTCATTGTGAGCGAAGCCAAGCCATCCATAGCGCGGCTTCAGGAAAGATGGATTGCTTCGTCGCCGGCGCTCCTCGCAATGACGGCGATAGAGGAGAGACCATGGCCTTTCGCAAACGACGCGAAGCACTGCGCGCGATCCTGAAGGGGAGCGTGTGCGTTCGCCCGAGCTCGGTCTATGACGCCACCTCGATCCGCATCGCGCAGGATCTCGGTTTTCCGCTCGGCATGTTCGGCGGCTCGGTGGCCTCGCTCGCCGTGCTCGGCGATCCCGACATCACCCTGATCACCCTCACCGAGCTGTGCGAGCAGATGCGGCGGATGTCGCGCGCCGCCGAGTTGCCGGTGATCGTCGATGCCGACCACGGTTACGGCAATGCGCTCAACGTGCGCCGCACGGTGCAGGAGCTCGAAGCCGCTGGCGCCGCGGGCCTTACCATCGAGGATACGTTGCTGCCGCAGGCCTTTGGCGTCGCCGAACCGCAGCTGATCTCGCTGGAGGAGGGCGTCGGCAAGATGAAGGCTGCGCTCGACGCGCGCGGCGATCCGTCGCTGGTCATTTTCGGCCGTACCGGCACGCGTGGCGGTGGCCCGAAGGCGTCGAGCTTTGCCGAGTGCATCGCACGCGCCAAAGCCTATGAGGCGACCGGCGTCGATGCGCTGTTCTTCACCGGCCTGACGACGCGCGAAGAAGTTGAGGCCATTGCGGCCGCGACGAAACTGCCGCTCGTGCTCGGCAACACGCAGGGTGAGCTCGACGATCCCGCCTTCCTGATCGGCCAGCGCGTCAAGATCGCGCTGCAGGGCCATGCACCCTTTGCCGCGGCGACACAGGCTGTTTATGAGACCCTTAAAGCGCTACGTGAGGGAACGCCGCCAAAGAATCTGAAGGGCCTTGCATCTTCCGAGCTGACCGCGCGTTTGACACGCGCGGCGGACGTGAAGGCGCGGAACAACGACTTCCTCGGGCTCAAGAAATGAACAACGCGATCCAGCAGGTGACCATCCGCGGCCTGGTGCAGGGCGTCGGCTACCGCGCCTGGGTCGAGCATCAGGCGCGCCTGAGCAAGCTCGAAGGCTGGGTGCGCAACCGCAGGGACGGCAGCGTCGAGGCGCTGTTTGCAGGACCGCCCATGGTCGTGGCCGAGATGGTCGCGCTGTGCCGACACGGCCCGCCATCGGCGCGGGTCGAGAGCGTCACCCGCGAGACATCGGACAAGGAGCAGCTCGAACTGCGCCATGAAGGCGAGCGGTTTTCGGTGCTGCCGACGATTTAGTGTCTGGGAAGGGCACCCCGCCACGAATGCGCGCCTGATCGTCGACGACATCGACGGTGATGTCGCCGAAGCCGGCGGCGAGTTTGCCTTGCCGGTGAAACGGTGGTGGTCGCGAAATACTTGGGCGTGAGGGGCGAGGGGAAAGCTCACCGCGGCAGCCGCGCGATCGCCTGGCTGAGTTGGTGGATCTCGTAGGGCTTGCGCAGGATCGGGAATTCCCCGCTCGCATTGAGCGCGGCGTCGCTGTAGCCCGTCGCGAGCAGGATCGGCAGGTCCGGACGCATTTGCCGCAGGCGATGGGCGAGTGCGAGGCCGTCCATCTGGCCGGGCATCACGATGTCGGAGAAGACGAGATCGATGCTGTTGCGCTCGACCGCACGCAAGGCGGCCTCCGCATCGGCCACACGCTGCACGGTGTAGCCCAGCTGCTCGAGCAGGCTGACACTGACCGAGGCAACATCGGGATTGTCTTCGACCAGAAGTACGATGCCGCTGCCTTCCTCTGCGCTTGCATCGGTTTCCCTATATTGCGGCGCGCTGGCTTCGCGCGGCAGCAGGATCGCCACCTCCGTGCCTTTGCCGAGCTTGCTCGTCACCTTCACCGTGCCGCCGGCCTGATGCGCAAAGCCGTACACCTGTGAAAGCCCGAGGCCGGTGCCCTTTCCAATTGGCTTCGTGGTGAAGAAGGGATCGAAGACCTTGTCCAGCACGTCCGGCGCAATGCCGACGCCAGTGTCCTTGACGGTGATGGCTATATAATCCGGTCCGCTCGTTTCCCCGTCGCCGGCGTAGTCATCTGCGGCGACAGTGATGGTGCCGCCGCCCGTTATGGCGTCGCGGGCGTTGATCACGAGGTTGACGAGCGCGGTCTCGAATTCGGCGATGTCGACGGTGACGGGAAGCGTCTTGCCGGCAACGTCGAACGCCAGGTTCACGTCACCGCCGACACCAGTGCGGAGCACCTCGCGCACGGCATTGATGCGCTCGACAATATCGACGGTCTGCGGATTGACGCTCTGGCGCCGCGAAAAGGTGAGGAGCTGCCTGGTCAGCGTCGTACCTCGTCTGGTCGCCGTTTCGATCGCAGCCAGCGCGCGCTGCATCCTGGCCTCGTTCCCAATGCCTCTTTTCAGCGTGTGCAGGCTGCCGCTGATGATCATCAGCAGGTTGTTGAAGTCGTGCGCGACGCCGCCGGTCAACTGGCCGAGCGCGTCGAGCTTTTGCGATTCCGCAAGCTGCTTTTGCATTTGCTCGAGTTTGAGCTCGGCTTCGCGGCGCTCGGTCATGTCGCGGGTGATCTTGGCGAAACCGACCAGCCTGCCGTCTTCAAAGATTGGTTGGATGATGACGCTGGCCCAGAAGAAAGTCCCGTCCTTGCGAACCCGCCAGCCATCCTCTGCATAGCGGCCCTGTTCGCGGGCGATCTGGAGCGCGCGCTTCGGCTTGCCGTTGGCGCGGTCGGTCTCGGGATAGAAGCGAGAGAAATGCTGGCCGACGATTTCGTCGTGCGCGTAGCCCTTGATGCGCTGGCCACCGACGTTCCAGGTTGTAATCACACCGGTCGGATCGAGCATATAGAGGGCGCAATCGGCCACGCCCTCGACGAACAGGCGGAAATTGCGTTCGCTTTCGAACAGATCGCGTTGTCGAAGTGTCTCTTTTCCGGGCATCCCGCACCCTGCCTGAAGCTGCCGTTAAACGCCGGAGTGGGTGTTTTGTTCCTGCCGGCCGGAACATTCCTGCCGTGTTGGCGTTGCGGGCAGCTAGCTGGGAGTGCGAAGTTCCAACCCGCACCAGGCCCAGCG
Source organism: Bradyrhizobium sp. (assembly GCA_036406295.1). Lineage (GTDB taxonomy): Bacteria > Pseudomonadota > Alphaproteobacteria > Rhizobiales > Xanthobacteraceae > Bradyrhizobium. The sequence goes on along the minus strand of DASWVJ010000125.1, from coordinate 243 downwards.
CGGGGGCGATGTCAGCGAGTCCGCAAGCCAGGGACGAGAAGGGCGCCTATTTGCAGCCGCTGGTGAACGACGAACTAAAATCCTGAAAGCTGGTCCCGCGCACTTATCCACGGAATTTTTCACGTCGCAATCTCACGAGAACGCGCCTCGGCGGGACCGAACACCTCCACAAACGCCTGCCTCAACGCGACGTCGACATCGGCCATCGTGACGGGATGGCCGAGGTCGACCAGTGAAGTGACG
>DASWVJ010000124.1:0-57555 GCA_036406295.1 Bradyrhizobium sp. | reverse complement strand
TTTATTGTCACCGTTGCCCCGCCAGCACAGGCCGGCGGGGATAGACGCCAGGGTCGCGGCGCCAGGACCACACGACTTCGCCGTACGCTGCAAACGTTTCGCCCGGCAGGAATGAACCCGCCTGACGCCGCAGCGTCCCATCGCAACCCGCGCCAACGCTACGTGACGATCGCGTTTCGTCCCCTCCTGGAGGCGCGGGCTGGGCGGACCAGTGCCGGTGATTTGCCCGACGAGGCAAGTGCAATTTCTGATTTTCATATCACGATTTCGTGAAATCGCAATATTTGCGATTAGTTGATTCGCAGGGCGGGACGTTTCAACCATTCGCGCAACGCCGCTCGGCACCAACGGCGAGGTCGAACCTCGAAGGCGCGGCGCTCCTTTTTCGCCGGAAGGGCCGGCGCGCGATCGCGTGGCGCGGGGCCTATCGTTCGGCCGGCGGGTTGACGACGATACCCTTTGCCGCATGAAACTCGCCCAGGACGCGCAAATAATCTTCAAGTTCGGCGCGCGGCACCGGCGTTCCACACTCGTAGCATGAGTTGGTCTGGCGATCGTACCAGCGGCAACCGCATTCGTTGCATGCCAGATCGGGCGCACCGTGCGGATTGTGGATGATCATCGATCCTGTCCTCCACTGCCGTAGCCGCCACCTCTAGCGGCAAGCCCCCATGAACACGACACCCATCGATTGCAGCACATCTTCATAACCGGCCTCGACAAGATCGCATTGTGTCCGCAGCAGGAAGCAGATGAAGCCACCCTGACGGACCTGCTCTTTCAGCGCCGGCAAGCCAGCATCAGCGAGATGCCGTCCCACCTCAACTACCGCCGCATCGTCGCCGACCAGCATGATGTCAAGCGACTTGTCCGCGTAGCCGCAAAATGGCCTGCGCTCCGCATGGAGGCGCCCGCGACGCGCCTCCCAGACCACGATGTTGGCTTCGCCCCGCCCGAGATCGGAGCGGCGGGCAATTCCGATACGAGAACCGCTGCGCAGATTACCGAAGAACCTTCCATACCGGTCGAGCATCACCTGCCAGGCGGCCGGTTCAGGCAGGCCGCTCATACCCGGCATCCCAATCGATAGGCGTCGTGGATGGACGGTCCGAGCCCGCGCGGCAATACCGCATCGCCACAGACATGCAGCTCGTCGATCATCCACTCAAAGTCGCTCATCAGCCCGTGGTTCGAGATACGGGGCGAGGCCGCAATCACCGTATCGGCTCCGATGATCCGCTTCTCGCCCTTGCCGTCGACAACATGGACCCCTTCAGCGGTGACCTTCGACATCCGCGCACCGGTGACGGAAGCGATCTTGAGCTCTTCGACCCAAGACGTGTGACGCCACTTGAATGACGGCATCACGTCGCCAGCCAGCCTCTTCTGGGTTTCAATGATGGTCACCGGATGACCCCGGCTTGCAAGCGACTCAGCGATCGTCAGACCGACCTTGCCACCCCCGAGGACGGCAACCGCACCGGTCACGGTTTCCTTGCCAAGGGCAACGTCAAGGCCGTCGAGAATCTTGCGGCCATCCTCTGCCGGCGGCAGCGCTGCACGGTGCAGCACCGTCCCCGTCGCAACGACGGCGACATCGAAGTCATGCAGCATTTCGCGCATCAGGCGCGAGTCCATGGTTGTCCCCAGCCGAAGCTCGATGCCGAGCTTGCCGGCCATCGCCTCATAGTAGGAAATGACCGACTGCAGATCGGCGCGATTGGCAAGATCGTTAGCCGCATAACCGGCCAGCATGCCTCCGATCCGGTCCGACTTCTCGAACACCGTGACCCTATGTCCGCGCTGGGCCGCCGTCACGGCGAACTCCATGCCGGCCGGGCCGGCGCCGATCACCATGATCTTCTTCTTCACGGCAGCCGGCGTAATCGCATATTCCGGCTCGACCTCGTGGCCAAGCGCAGGATTCATCGTGCAGGTGTACGGCAGGTCGCGAAACAGCCGCGACAGGCAATTCAGCGAGCCGACGCAACGTCTCACTTCGTCCATGCGGTCTTCAGCCGCCTTGTGCAGCATTTGCGGGTCGGCCAGCAATGGCCGGCAGACCTCCCAGAAATCGAACTCACCGTTCTTGATGCATTCGTTCGCCATCACCGGATCGGGCAAGCGCACGCCAAAGGCAATCGGGACCTCCGGCAACAGCTTCTTGGCGCGGGCGGCGAGCCGGTTCCAGTTACCGGGCGGAACATCGCGACCGATCGAGGAGTCGGGCGCTTCCTGCCAGCCTACCGTGACGCTGATCATGTCGACGCCGCAGTCGGCCGCCTGCTGCATCAGTTCGAAGCATTCGTCCTCGGAATTGCCGCCCCAGCGGTCCATCAGTTCGGCGCCGTTCAAGCGCAAGATCAGCGGATTGTCGGGTGTCGCCTGCTTGATCGCATCGATCAGCTCACGCATGAAGCGACCGCGGTTCTCGATCGAGCCGCCATACTCGTCTGTCCGCTGGTTGGTGAAGCGTGAATTGAAATTGGCGAGCAAATAGCCCATGAAGCTGGTGACTTCAGTGCCGTCAAATCCCGCCTTGACGGCACGCGCCGCGGCCTCGGCATGTTCCTTGACGGTCTGCCGGATCTGCTCGGCCGTGATTTCGCGCGGCGCCCGAAAATGCGGCAGGGTCTGCGGCACAATGGACGGCTGGATGCAATAACCAAGATCGATGCCGCCGTAGCGCCCCGCATGCAGGATCTGCTGGATCGCAACTCCTCCATTGTCATGGATCGTGCGCGCGATCGTCTCGAACTGCGGAAGGAACTTGTCGTCAAAGATCGCGACCTGGCGGAAATAGGCCTTGCCCTCGCCGCGCGGATCGGGATAGGCGCCCTGGTTGGTGATCATCCCGCAGCCAGTCTCGGCGATGACCTTTGTGCGGGCGAGCTCGCGTGGCGTGATATGACCGTCACGGGTGTTGTAGTTGGAGACGCAACAAGCCCCATACTTGACGCGGTTCTTAAGTTCAAAGCGCCCCCATTTGGCTCTCTGAAACAGATATGGAAGTTTGGCTTCGCCCGGCTTTGTCATCGTTTACACCTGTTGCGCTTGCGTCTGTTCGCTTTGAATCTTGGCTTCGATCAATTCGCGCAATTTGCGACGCAGGATCTTGCCGGCGCCCGAGACCGGAAACTCAGGAAGAATTTCCAGTCGCTCCGGGAGCTTGAATTTCGCAATCCGTTGCTTGAGCAGAAAGTCGCTCAGTTCCTCGAATGTCAGCGCAGCGTCCGGGTTGGGGGTGACGAAAGCGCAGGCGCGTTCGCCAAAGACCGGATCGGGCATCGCGACGATCGCAACGCCCCGCACAGCCGGATGCTTGAGAATAAGATTCTCGACCTCATCAACGCTGATCTTCTCGCCACCACGGTTGATCAGGTCGTTCTTGCGGCCCTCAGCCGTCAGATAGCGCCCGGTCTTGCGAACGTAGTCGCCCATCCGGTAGAAGCCGTCAGCCGTGAAGGCGCGTCCATTGATATGCGGCGCATTGTAGTAGCCGCGGATCGTGTAAGGGCCGCGCGTTACGAGTTCACCCACCTGCCCATCTGCAACCTCGTTTCCCTCCTCGTCGAGAACCTTGATTTCGTCGTCCGGGCAAATCGGAGAACCGGAGCTGTGCAAGATGACGTCATCGGGATCGTCGAGTCGCGTCAGGTTGAGCAAGCCCTCCGCCGTTCCATAGTCCTCCTGGAATTGGCAGCCGAGCCGCTTGCGCAAGCGATCGCGCAATTCGGACGGCAGCCGGGCTCCACCCTGCAATATCACCTTCAGCGACGACACGTCGAAGCGATCGAGAGCCGGGTCGTTGAGCCAATTGACGACGAGCGGCACCGCGGCCTGAATCGCCGTGACGCGCTCCTTCTCCACCAGCGAAAAGACCGTCTCGCAATCACCCCGCGGCGCGATAACGGCTCGACCGCCCAACGCGAGCGCACCTAGAATTCCCGGCGAACCAAGATTGTAGTTGTGTGCCAGTGGCAGCGTCAGCAGCAGCACCGTGTCCGGGCCGAATTCGGCGATACGTGCGCTTTGCGAGAAATTATAGACGTAATCGTTATGGGTCCGCGGAATGAGCTTCGGCAATGCCGTGGTTCCGCCCGACAACAGCATGAAGGCCACATCGCCAGGATCGAGCTCGATCCGATCGATGGCAGCCAAATCGTCGACCTGCGCGTCACCCGCCATCAGTGCATTGAGCGAAACATCCTGTCCGCGAGCTTCGCCGAGTACGACAACTGCCTGCAGCGACTGCGCCTCAGCCCTGATCGCATCAGCCATCTGACGGAAGTCGAAATCCTTGATGCGATCGGCAATCAGAAGACACGTGGCCTCCGCCGATTTGACATAGTGCGAGATCTCGCTCTGTCGATGTGAGGGTAGCGCCATCACAGGAATGACCCCGGCGCGCAACAGCGCCAGGAAGGTAATGAGGAATTCAATTCCGTTCGGCAGCTGAAAGACGGCGCGTTGGCGCGGGCGTAAGCCAAGACGAAGAAAATTCGCAGCCAACTGCCCGCTCCGCTCCCAAAGCATGCCGAGGCTGATGCGGCGATCACCATCCACGACGGCAATACGATCAGGCTCGTTGCAGGCAATCTGTGCAAAAATCTGCGGGATCGAAAGATCCAACCAGTAACCCTTGCGGCGGTACTCACGCCCAAGCTCTTCGGGCCACGGAACGCACCCTGGCAGCATCGTTCCTCCGCTTGTTCGGTTTTTCTCTTGTGCGCAAATGCCATATCGGAAGAGCGGCCAAGCAGACATGATCAAAGTCAAGTTACGGATTGTGATGTTCTGTCAGGCCAAGTTCCAAAGCCCGATCGCACGACAAACGCATTCACGCACTTGGTCCTTCTCATGACCGCGACCCGCCTGCCGCCTCTCGTGAGAGAGCCTGCGGTGCTTCGACCGGGGCAAGACCCAGGTAGGCTTCGATCACGCGTTCGTTGCGAGCAAGTTCTGCGGCCGGTCCCTCGAGAACGAATGAGCCCGATTCCATGACATAGGCGTAGTCGGCCAATTGCAGTGCGGCGCTTGCGTTCTGCTCTACCAGCAGGATCGATACGCCATCGGTCCGCAATCTATCGATGATCCGAAATATCTCGCGGGTGACCAGTGGTGCAAGACCGAGGCTCGGCTCATCCAGCAGCAGGAGTTTCGGTCTGGCCATCAATGCGCGGCCCATCGCCAGCATTTGGCGTTCGCCGCCGGACAGCGTACCGGCCTGCTGGCGCCGGCGCTCGTGAAGCCTTGGAAAGAGAGCGTAGATGTTGGCCAGATCCGTTGCGCCGTCGCGCTTGCCCTGGCGCCAACGGTCGAATCCACCAAGGCGCAGATTGTCCTCCACCGAAAGCGTGGCAAACAGCTCGCGTCGCTCCGGAATCAGCCCCATGCCTGCGCGCACCAATTGCTCGACGGTCGGCGGCGGTACGGCAACCTTGCCGAAACGCTCTACTTCCCCGCGCAGCGGCAACAGCCCCATCAGTCCGGCGAGCAGCGTGGTCTTGCCGGCGCCGTTGGGACCAACGATGGTCACCACTTCTCCGATGCGAATGTCAAACGATACCCCACGGACCGCAGCTACCTTGCCGTAAGCCACGGTCACGTCGCGTGCAACGAGCAGCGCTGATGCCTCCCGGCGCTTCACGCTGCAACTCCAAGATAGGCTTCCAGCACCGCCGGATTGCTCTGAATCGCATGCGGCGAGCCATCGGCGATCAAACGGCCGAATTCCATGACCAGCACTCGGTCAGCGAGACCCATCAGGAAATTCATGTCGTGCTCGACGAGGAGAATGCTGACGCCATCGTCGCGCAAGTCCCGCAGCAACGCTGCCAGCGCCTGCTTCTCCAGGTGACGCAGCCCGGCGGCGGGCTCGTCGAGCAGCAGAAGCAGCGGATCGGCACACAGGGCGCGCGCGATCTCCAATATACGTTGCGATCCGAGCGGGAGACTGCCGGCGGCATCATGCAAATTCGCGCCCAGACCGACGCGCTCGAGCTGCCGGGCCGCTTCGTGACGCAGGCGCGCTTCTTCGGCACGCTCCAGCCGCAGGCTTGCTGCGATCAGGCCGCCCTGCCCGCGCAGATGAGCGCCGATGGCAGCGTTCTCGAGTGCGCTCCGGTCGGCAAGGAGGTTAGGATGCTGGAAGGTGCGAGCGATGCCAAGCTCGGCGATCTCGCGGCTGCCCAGCTGTTCGATACGCTGACCGCGGAACGCGATCGACCCCGCAGTCGCCGGCAGCAGCCCGGTGGCGAGATTGAATACCGTGCTCTTGCCCGCGCCGTTCGGCCCGATCAGTCCGACGATGCCCCCGGCCTTCAACTCAAATGACAGCTCGCTCACCGCATCCACCGCGCCGAAGCTCTTGGAGACGCGATCGATCACCAGCAGCGTTTCGCCGCTGGCCGGTTGAGGCCGTTGCGGCAAGGGCGCCGCGGCCATCGGCCGGGCCGATCGTTCTCCACTGGGAAGCATTCGGACCAGAAAGGGCATCAGTCCGCCGCTCGTGCGATGCAGCAGCAGTACGACCAGCAGGCCAAAGATGATGATCTCGTAGTTGCCAGTGTGTCCAAGCAGGTGGGGCAGAATGTCCTTGAGCCATTCCCGCAGCAGCGTCAGGATGGAGGCGCCTGCCACCGCGCCCCAGATATGCCCGGAGCCGCCAATCACTGCCATGAACAGATAGTCGATGCCGGCGTTGATGCCGAACGGCGACGGGCTGACATAACGCAGGAAGTGAGCGTATAGCCACCCGGCAAGGCTCGCCAGCAAGGCCGAATAGACGAAGACGATTATCTTCAGTCTGCCCGTGTCGACGCCGAAGCTCTCAGCCATCCTGGCATGGCCGTTCAACGCGCGGATCGCCCGCCCGATGCGCGAGTCCAGCAAGTTCCGCGCCGCGAGCAGCGCAAGCAGCACGACCAGCCAGATCACGAGATAAAGCCGCCAACCCGAGTCGATGATCCAGCCGAGCACGGAAAGTGGCGGGATTCCGGGTATGCCCGAATGCTCGCCCAGGAACGCCAGATTGCCGAAGGCAAAATAGATGCTGATGCCCCAGGCGATCGTGCCAAGCGGGAGATATTGATCGGATAGCCGCAGCGTGATGAAGCCAAGGAGCAGCGCCGCGGTCGCGGTAATCGCCAGCCCAACAGCCAATCCCAGCCACGGCGACCAGCCGTACCTGGTGGTAATGACGGCTGTCGCATAGGCGCCCAACCCGACAAAAGCCGCCTGACCGAATGAAGTGAGACCCGCGACGCCGGTGAGCAGAACCAGGCCGAGCGCAACGAGGCTGGCCAGTCCGATATAGTTCATCAAGATGATATAGTAGTCCGACAACAGCAGCGGGGCCGCGGCGATGGCGGCGATGACGGTCATCAGCGGTAGCCGCGCCTTCACTGTCGTTCATCCCCCTCGCTGTGCGGCGTGGCAAGAGAGCGCCACAACAAGACCGGGACGATCAAGGTGAACACAAGCGAATCCTTGAAGGCGCTCCACCAGAACGACGATCCCGCTTCGAGGAATCCGACCAGCAGCGATCCCACCGCCGCCAGCGGATAGCTCGCCATGCCGCCAACGGTCGCCCCGACGAATCCCTTCAAGCTGATCAGGAAGCCGGTGTCGTAGTAGACCGTCGTGGTGGGCGCAATCAGCAGGCCCGAGATGGCCGCGATGAAGGCAGCGAGCGCGAAGCTCAATTGCCCGGAAAAACTCGGCGAGACTCCGATCAATTGCGCGCCCGTCCGATTGATTGCGGTGGCATTCAGAGCCTTGCCATAGAGCGTTCGCTCGAACACGAACCAGAGCGCCACCATCAACGTGACGCTGGCAAGAACGATCAACAGGCTCTGCGCCGTGATATTGAGAACGCCGAGATTGAAGGAGAGCGACGAATACGGATTGCTGCGGAGGCCCTCGCCGCCAAAGAACACAAGGCCCATGCCAGTGAGCACATAGTGGACGGCGACCGCGACGATCAGCAGGACCAGCACCGAGGCGTGGGCGACCGGCTGAAATGCAAGCCGATAAACCATCGGTCCCAGAGGCGTGACGATCAACAGGGTGGCAACGATCTGGAGCCAAAGATTGTCCGGCCGCGAGGCCGACCACCAGGCGATGCCGCTTGCCGCAAGCGGCAGCGCCATTTGGCGGATCAGGCGTGCCGGCAAACGCTGCAACGCCACCGCCCTGGGCAATCGAAGGCTATCGGCGGCCACGACCAGGAGGCCGCCGGCGAGCAGGAGATACACGGTGCCGGGCACCTGCCCCGCCTGCAGCGACGCCAGGGAAAGGGCCGCGAAGGAGATGAACTCGCCCTGCGGCACGAAAATGATCCGCGTCACCGTGTAGACGAGAACCAGCGCGATCGCCAGAAGCGCATAGATTGCGCCGTTGGTGATCGCGTCCTGCGAAAGCCACAATGCGATATCGAGATTCATCGCAATTCTCTCGCGGCTCCTTGAAGCGAGTGCCGAGGCGGCTCGCCCGGATAGGCCGCCTCGGACAAACGAGATTCCCCCACGATTCCGTCTGCTACTTCTTCAGCAAACGCCAGGCGCCGCCATTGACCACGGCAAGAGTGACGGCGCGACCATCGAGACCGATGTGATCCGACTTCGTCTGGGTGTACACGCCGTGGACGCCAACGACGGCCTGGCCGGACTCCAGGGCGTCGCGCAGCGCCTGACGGAACTCCGGCGTACCTGGCTTGCCGGCCTTCAGCGCCGCGGGAATGGCGGCCTTGAGCAGCAGGAAGCCGTCGTAGCTATAGCCGGCAAACGCGTTGCGGCTGCCGGCACCGAAGATCTTCTCGTAACGCTGGTCGAAATCGACCGCCACCTTCTTGACGGGATGGCTGTCCGGCAACTCTTCGGCGACCATTAGCGGACCGGTCGGCGCGATTGCGCCATCAACCGCCGCACCGCCGACCTTGATGAACTCGCGGTTCACCGTGCCATGGTTGTGGTAGACTGGACCCTTGTATCCCCGCTCGCGCAGTGCGATCTGCGGCAGCGCGCCGCCGGTGCCCGAACCGCCAACCACGACCGCATCAGGCTTGGCGACCAGGATCTTGACGACCTGGCCTGTGACGGCAGTGTCGGCGCGCGCATAGCGTTCCTCGTCGACGATCTTGATTCCGGCCGGATCCGCGCTCTGCTTCAGGGCTTTCAGCACGAGATCGCCCCAGGAATCCGAGAAACCTATGTAGCCGACCGTCTTGATCGATTTGGATTTCAGATCGTCGACGACTGCGCCCATCATCAGTGGCACCGGCTGCGGTACGATGAATACCCAGCCGAGCTTCTCCGGCGGCAGCGCTACCGGCGACAGCGCGATAAGCGGCGTCTTGGTTTCTTCGGCAATCAGTCCCACCTGGGTGGTCGAAGGCACCGACACTGCCCCCATCAGGGCATCGACGTGATTCTCGGCCACGAGCTGGCGCGCGTTCTTGGCAGCGGCGGTCGGATCGGAGCCGTCCTCTAGGATGACATATTTGATGGGAACGCCGTCGATGGCGTTTGGCATGAGCTGAAAAGCGTTCTTGTAGTTGATGCCGAGCGACGCACCGGGACCGGTGGTGCCCATCGTGACACCAATTGTGATCTCTTGCGCCGAAGCGGCGCCCGCGCAGAGCAGCCCCGCCAACCCCAGGGCGGTAACCAGACTTGCCCTCATGATGCTCTTCCTCCTGTTTGCCACGGAACTCTCTGGTGCGGTCGCCGCGTCGGCGGCACCGGGTATCGCGCTTCGCCTCGCAACATCCGCCTGCGCGGCGTCCCTGACGGGCGACCGGAGAAGCAGGGCAGATCAGGCGAGGCCGTCTTCATGCCGCAACGCCCTCGCCGATCAGCGCATCGACCTCGGTGGCAGCGTAGCCGGCCTCTACAAGCACCCGGCGGGTATCCGCGCCGTATCTCGGCGGGAACGGCATCGCTTGACTGACGCCGGGACGATCGACGGCGAGGGGTTGCATGCGGATCATCCGACCATCGGGCATTCTGGTGCTGGTTAGCTTGTCACGGAGCTGGGGCAGCTCGCGCACCTGGCGGATGTCGAGGATGCGTGTCGCCGGAATGGTCGCGGCACGAAGATCGGCGAGGAGCTCGTCGACCGTGGCAAGCGCCGTGGCCGCCGCCAGGTCGAGATGAATCTGCTTTCGCTCGCGGTGTCGCCCCTCATTGGTGACGCGCACCGCGTTGGCGGCCGCGCTAAACCTGGGCAGGGCCGTGAGGCGTTTCCACTGCACATCGCTGCCGATAGCCATGAAAACAAAGCCGTCCCTGGCCGGATAGACATTGGTCGGGATGAACTTGCGATGCTCGTTGCCGGCCCGGGTGATCTCATCCGGCTTGCATTCGAAATCGATCAGAGGCAGCAGCGTGATCAGCCACGACGCGGCGGCTTGCAGCATGGAGACGTGGATCGCCTTGCCACGGCCGGTCTCATGGCGCTCGAGCAAGGCCAGCATCACGTTGGCGTAAACTTCGTCGCCGGCCTTGAGGTCGATCACCGGAATGCCCGCCAGCATGGGCGGACCCTCGGAATCTCCCGTGACCTCCATGTAGCCGGACATCGCCTGAATGACGGGATCGTAGCCTGGAGCTTCCGGATAATCGGGCCCCATGGCGGAAATGCCTGCCCATATCAGGTCCGCCTTCGCCGCCGACAGCGTCGCGTAATCTATCCCAAGCGAGGCATAGCGCGCGGGCACCGTATTGCAGCAGAAGACGTCGACGTCGAGCTCCCGGATCAGGCGGCGCAGCACCTCCTGACCGCGTGTGTCCTTGAGATTGAGAGCGATCGCCTCCTTGCCGACATTGGGCGCGATGAAATAGCTGCGGCGGTCGTCATCGGCGACACGCGCGCCGATATAGCGGTTGGGATCGCCCGGCAGTCCGCTCGGCGTCGGCGTCGCCTCGATGCGGATCACCCGCCATCCCAACTGCGCAAAACGCAGCGTCGCCGAGGGCAGGGACAGCGCCTGCTCCATGCTGAGGACGGTTCGCCTCTTCATGTGCCGACGTCCCAGACCGGAGGTTTCGCCTGCCCGCGCAATGCGCGGTAGACCCGCTCGGGCGTGAACGGCAGCCCGGTAATGCGCGCGCCCGTGGCGTTGTAGATGGCATTCGCCACCGCCGCCGCGACGCAGATCGCCGGCGCTTCGCCGACACCTTTGGCGCCCTGCGGCCCCTCGCCGTCCATCGTCTCGATGAACGTTATGTCCATCTCCGGAATCTCGGGTGCCGTGACGAGCTTGTAGTCCCGGAAGTTCGGGTTGCGGACGGTGGCATGATCGACGATCAGATCCTCGGTCAGGGCATAGCCCTGCCCCATGACGATGCCGCCCTCGATCTGACCTTCGATGCCGAGACGGTTGATGACCCGGCCGACATCGTGCGCGGCGCTGACTTTCAGGAGGCGCACGACGCCCGTGCGCGTGTCGACCTCCACTTCCACGACCTGCGTCGCCCAGGCGTAAGCTGCCGAGACGTCTCCTTTGAACTTCCTGTCCTGATGCTGGCTCGGCGGCTCGTAGTAGAAGGTCGTCATCACCAGTTCCGCCTTCTCCGAGAAGTGCAGCGAGCGAATCAGCTTGTCGATTTCGATGAGCCTCTTGCCGCTCGTGCGATCGACGACGACGCCCCCCTTGAGGTCGTATCCGTCCGCCCTGCCGTCGAACTTGGTGGCAGCCGCTGCCAATATCTTGTCTTTGGCCTTGCGTGCGGCCCCGATCGCCGAATTGCCGGCGATGAAGGTTGTTCGAGAGGCGTGCACGCCGACGTCCCACGGAGTGACATCGGTGTCGTTGTTGACGACCGTCACGGCGGATAGCGGAAGACCGAGCTCCTCGCACACCAGCTGAGCGAGCACTGTTTCCGACCCCTGCCCGATCTCGGACGCGCCCGTGATCAGGGTCACGTGAGCGAAATCGTCAAGCTTGAGAATCGTGCCGCAGCCGTCGGACTGGTAGATCTTGGCGCCGCCGCCGACATGCAGCATCGAGGCCATGCCGACACCACGCTTGATCGGATCAGGATCGTTCCAGCGCGCGACGTTTTCGCGATGCTTGCGCTGGTAGTCGCTGCGCTCGGCGGCCGTCCTGAGGCAATCCTTGAAGCCGCACGTCTTGAAATTCATGCCCTGCGGCGTCACCTCGCCGGGGTCCTGTGCATTCTTCAATCGAAATTCCAGTGGATCCATGCCGATCGCTTCGGCAAGCCGATCCATATGCGCCTCGACGGCGAAGGTGGCCTGCAGATTGCCATAGCCGCGGAACGACCCGGCGTAGGGATTGTTCGAATAGATGGCCCGGGTGTGATAGTTGCAGTTCGGCACGCGGTAGAGCGACGAAATCGTCTGCATCATGACGAACGGCGTCGTCGCGCCCCACGACGTATAGGCGCCGTTGTCGTGCACCGTTTCGACGTCGCGAAACGTCAGGACGCCGTCCTTCGTGCAGCCAGACCGCATCTTCAGCAACACCGGCTGGCGGGTCGGCGAGGCCATGAATTCTTCCTCGCGCGTGAAGACGAGTTTGACCGGCCGCTGCGTGATCTGCGCGAGGTAGATGGCGATCGGCTCGAACGGATAGATGTCGAGCTTGGAGCCGAATCCACCGCCAATCGGCGGCTGGATGATTCGGATACGCCCCGGATCCATGCCAAGCAGTTCGCCGAATTCGCGGCGATGCAGGAAGGGAACCTGCGAGTTGGAATGGAGCGTCAGGTTGCCGGTGGAGTCGAATTCGGCAATCACGCCGGACACGCCCATGCAGCAGTGCGTGACGTAGTGCAGCCAGAATACGTCTTCGACGACCGTGTCGGATTCGGTCTCGCCCCTGGCGATGTCGCCCTGGGTGTAGTCGAACGTCATGGCAACATTGTCGGGCGCGGCGCGATGCACGACCTCTGTCGTTCCGTCGCGATTGACGCATACGAGGTCCTCACCGTGGAGCGCCGGCGCACCGGGGCGCAGCGCGTCTTCGGCGGTCGCTAGCAGTGGCAGCGGCTCATAGTCGACCCTGATCAGCTTGAGCGCAGCCTCGGCGATCTCTTCCGTGTCGGCAGCGACGGCGGCGATCTCATCGCGCAAACTGCGCACCCGATCCCGCTTGAGCGGCAGATGGTCCTTCGCCACCCCGATCGGGCGCTGGAACGGCAGATCCTGTGCCGTGATGACCGCATGCACACCGCGAAGCGCACGGGCATCCGACACGTCAATCGAACGGATCCTGGCGTGAGCATGCGCAGATCGCAAAATCTTGGCGTGCAGCTGACCGGGCAGGTTGATGTCATGCACATAGCGTGTCTTCCCGCTCGCCTTCTGCGGCGCATCCATTTTCGGGATACGCTTGCCGATCAGCGTGTCGCCGGACGCTTTCTCGCGCACGTTCATGCCGGCCTCCTACCTCACGCCTTCGGCTGCAGAAATCGCCTCAATAATCTTCTTGTAGCCGGTACACCGGCACAAATTGCCCTCGACGCCCCGGCGAACTTCCTCGACGCCTGCATCCGGGCTTTTTGTCAGAACATGATGCGACTGCATCACGAAGCCGGGGGTGCAAAAGCCGCACTGCACCGCCCCGTGCTCGACGAAGCTCGCACGGAGCTTCTCACCCAACGCATCGGTGGCAAGCCCTTCGATCGTGACGACGTCGCGTCCGTCGCAGTCGACGGCAAACAGCAGACACGAATTGATCGTCGTGCCGTCGACCAGGATCGTGCAGGCGCCGCATTCCCCCTCCCCGCAACCGTATTTCGTCCCGGTGAGCCCGATCGCATCCCGCATCATCTCCAGTGCGCTCATCGTCGCGGGAACGCGCAGGGATTTTCCGACGCCATTCAGCTTGAAGGCGATATCAACCATGACCGACATCGGACAGCATCCTTTCAAGCATGTTGTGCACGAGCTCGCGGCGATACCAGTCCGACGCGCGCAGGTCGCTGATCGGACGGATGTCGCGACCCGCGGCTGCCGCCGCGGCAGCGATCGTTGCGCTGTCGAGCAGCTTTCCCTCAAGCGCCTCCTCTACTTGCGGCGCGCGGATGGGAGTGGGTGCGACGGCTCCAATGGCAACCCGGGCGTTTCGCAACCGTTTGCCATCGCTGACACCACCGAGGCCGATCGAGATCGTCGATATGTCGAGCGCCGGTCGCGTCCCGAACTTGAAAAACCGGCTGATGAAGCCGGACGGGGGCGCGTCGATTTCGACTGCCGTCAATAGTTCGTCGGGCTTTCGGCTGGTCTTCCCGGGCCCAACTACGAATTCTGCAACGGGGATTGAACGCATCTGCAGGGCGCCGTTCGGCTTGGAAGCGAGAACAACGCGCGCGTCGAACACCAGGAGCGGGACCAGCGTATCGCCCGCAGGCGACGCATTGGAGAGATTGCCGCCGATTGTCGCAGCGTTGCGAATCTGGTCGCTGGCAAAGTGATCACTGGCCTGCCAAAGCGCCGGCAGCCCGACCTTGATCTCCAGACTGTCACGCAGGTCGGTGATCGTCGTCAGTGCACCGATTTGAAAGCCGCTCGTCGTGCGCTTGACACCCCGCAGGCCCTCGACGTGCCTGATATTCATCAGGTTCGCGCGGAACTCCGTCTTGCCGGCTTTTGACTGCGGCATCAGATCGGTGCCGCCTGCGAGAATCGTGACATTCCCGTTGCGCAGGCCTTCGGCTGCCTCACCGATCGAGCGCGGCACCAGATATCGTTCGACATTGGTCATGGCATTGAATCTCGTTGCCCGGCCGCCACCTCGTATCCGTAAAGGTCGCGTGCCGCAGATGGTGAGATCAGTCCGTCGCGCACTTCCCGGCGCAGCACGACGCGGTCGCGCAGCTTCGGGTCGCCGTAGCCACCGCCTCCGCCGGCCTGCTGGTGATAGACCGTGCCGGACGGTACGCCCGCGATCAGGTCCTTGTTGCGCGGCGTGACTTCGCGACCGTCCGGATATTTGAGCCGGATGAAGTTGAGCGTGCCGCTGCCTCCCCCGAACAGGCCGAAAGCCGGTTCGAAATCACCATCGCCGAAGGTTACAAACTGCGTGTTCTCCGACCCGATCTCGAAAATGGTCTCGACACCGAGGCCGCCGCGCCATTGGCCTGCACCTGCCGAGTCCATCAGATACTCGTGCCGGAGCAGGCGGTGCGGCGTCTGCTGCTCGAACATTTCATAGTCCTGGTCGAGCACACCTCCGGAGGCGTCGATCATGCCTATGTGATCGTAGCCGTCGGTGCCTTGCATGCCGCCGGACCCGCCCTTCAGGCCCATGAAGCCGATATCGACATAGGGATCGCCCTTCTTCGGATCGATGCCGGTCGTCAGCGAGCAGAGGAGATTGTTCCAGCCAGCGGTCACCCTGTCCGGGATGACCGGCGCGAGTGCGCGCTGGATCGCCTCGGCATTCGGTGGGCAGAGATGGTTGCCGAAAGTCGTCGCCTTCGGATAGCTCGCGTTGAGGATCGTCCCTTCGGGAATCACGATCTCGATCGGAGCCACCATGCCCTCGTTGTGCGGAATGTCCGGATTGACCATCTGCAGAAGGGTCAGCACAGTCGCCGAGGCGCTCGAGGTGAACGTCCCATTGACGAAGCCGTTCGTCTGCGGGTCCGTCCGCGAGTAGTCGAACTTGATCTTCCTGTCCTCGACGGTGATCGAGACGCGGATTACAAATTTCGAACCTTCGTGACGCCCGTCGTAATAGACATTTCCTTCGCCGTGATACACGCCATTCGGTATGGCGGCGATCTCGGCTTCCATCATCTTGCGCGTTGCGTCGAACAGCGCCTGCTTGTGCGCGAGGAAACTCTCGAGCCCGTACTTTTCGAGCATCGAGACTAACCGCCGCTCGCCGACCGTGCAGGCGCCGATCTCCGCCTTCATGTCGTGCTGCACGATGTCGAAACGGATGTTCGCGAAGATAAGATCCCAGACGTCCTTACGGAGCTTGCCCTTTTCGTAGACCTTGATCGGCGGAATGCGCAGCGCTTCCTGCCAGACCTCGATGGCGTTGGGATTGTAGCCGCCTGCGACATTGCCGCCGATATCGGCCTGGTGGCCCTTCACTGCGGTCCAGGCGACCAGCTTGTCCTGAAAGAAGACGGGCTTGTAGACCGCGACGTCGTTATTCTGATTGCCGAGCGAGAACACGTCATTGTGGAAGATGACGTCGCCGGGATGGATGTCGTCGCCGAAATAGTCGCGAATGTACTTGCAGACCGGTGCCAGCGAAAATGCAAGGATTGGAAGATTTTCCGTCTGCTCCAGCATTCGCCCTTCGGCGTCGTAAAGGCCCGTGACGAAATCCTTGGCCTCGCACAGGATCGGCGAGCGCGTGGTCTGCTGCATCGATATCGACATTTCGTCGGTTATCGACTTGAAGGTCCTCGCATAGACTGACAGCAGGATCGGATCGATCTTCATGCAAAAGCCTTTTCAGGTTCTGCCCGCACACACGAACGCGCAAGATGATCGCAGCCCTTCCGATAGACAACGAATGACCGGTAGCGATCGACAACCCCGTCGTAATCCGCCGAGACGAAAATCGCCGTCGTGACGGACTCTATCAGTGCCGGCCCCACAATCCGCGCACCGTGCTTAAGGCGGTGGCCATCGTAAATCGGCACTCTCTCGAACTTCTTCGCTTCCGGTATGTATACCGCGCGCTCTCCCTTGAGCGCATGACTTCCGTCAAGACCTGCGTAAGGATCTTCCGCATAGGCCGCCTTATCCGTCGCGCCGATCGCCTGCATCCGAACATTGATGAGTTCGATGGGCGTGTTTTCCGCCTCCAGCGAATAGCCGTACAATCGCCGGTGCTCGGCATGGAACGCCGCCGCAATCTCGGTCACCGACCCATGTTCGATCGCGCTCCAGGGCACCGCGACGGAGACTTCGTGATATTGTTTCACGTAGCGGCAGTCGAAACGCACCACGAAATTGCGTCGCTCCGGCGACACCCGCTCTTCATCAAGCAGGCGGTCGCCTTCAGCGCGCATCTGCGCGATGGTCGCATCGAGCGACGCCCAGTCGAGATCATCGATTCGCGACACGAATGTCCGCACAAAATCGTGCTTGAGATCGGACAGGAGCATCCCAAAGGCGCAGAGCACCGACGACGACCACGGCACGATCTGCAAGGGAATCGCGAGTTCGGAGCAAATCAGGCATGAATGGATCGGTCCGGCGCCACCCGCAGCAATGAATGGAAATTCCCTCGGATCGAAGCCGCGCTTGATCGTCACCTCGCGCACGCCCTGCGCCATGTTGTTGCAGGCAACCCGGTACATGCCGGCTGCAGCTTCCTCGACCGTCAGTCCCATCGGCCGCGCTATGTGCGTCTCGATTGCGCGGCGCGCGGCCGCCACGTCGAGCTTCATCTTGCCGCCGGCGAAGTAGGCCGGATCGAGATAGCCGAGCACGAGATTGGCGTCCGTCGTCGTCGGCAGGGTGCCGCCCTTGCCGTAGCAGGCCGGGCCGGGAGCCGCACCGGCGCTCTGCGGTCCCATGCGCAGGAGCCCGCCCTCGTCGAGCCAGCCGATCGATCCACCGCCGGCGCCTATCGTGTGGATGTCGAGCATTGGCAGCGCGATCTTGTGCCGCGAGATTTCGCCGTCATTGACCGTTGATGGCGCGCCGACGACCGCTGAGGCCTCGAAACTCGTGCCGCCCATATCCGTCACGATGCAGCGGTCGCTGTCGAGCGCCCGCGCATAGAACAAGCCCGCGGCGGGTCCGCCAGCCGGTCCCGACAGAAGCGTGAGCGCGGCCCTTTCGCGCGCCAGCTGCGGCGAGATGACGCCGCCGTTCGATTGCACGATCAACAGCACGCCATTGAAGCCGGCTGCGTTCAATCGGTTGACCAACTGATCGAGATAACGGTTGAGCTTCGGTCCGACATAGGAGTTCAGCGTCGTGGTGCTCACGCGCTCGTAGAACCGGATCGACGGCAGCAGATCGCTCGAAACCGTCAGATAGGCATTGGGCAACTCCTTGCGCACGATCTCGGCCGCCGCCCGCTCGTGCTCGGGATTGGCGAACGAATTCATGAAGCAGATCGAGACCGCCTCGACCTTCTCCTGCCGAAACAGGTCGATCGCCGCACGGATGTCGTCGAGCGAAAGCGGCTCGATTTCGTTGCCGTCCCGATCGAGCCTGCCGCCGGCACCAACGCGCAGGTAGCGTGCGACGAGAGGCTCTATATTGGTGTAGCGATTGTCGTATTGCCGCTCCCGTATGCCGCGTCGCATTTCCAGCGCGTCGCGGACGCCCCTTGTGGTGAGGAGCGCCGATTTGGCGCCGGTATGAGTGAGCGTCGCATTGGTCGTGACCGTCGTGCCGTGCACGATTGTATCGATGCGCCTGATGAAGCCGGCCACATCGACGTCCGGTTCGATGATTTCCGCGATCTCCTGCAGTCCCGTCAGAACCGCGATGGACGGGTCCTCCGGGGTCGACAAAGCCTTGTGGAACAGCGGTTCACGACCGTGTCCCGCGACAATGAAGTCGGTGAACGTGCCTCCGACGTCGATGCCCACCTTGAGCCTCATGGCCTCTGACCCTCCAGGATTCTTTCGGGCGGCGGCGCGACTTCGGACCGCACTCGTTCCTTGATGACTTTGCCGAGCGCATTGCGGGGCAGCGCGGCCGCGAACACGATTTCGCGTGGATACTTGTAGCGGGCGACGCGCCCTTCCAGACGAGCCAGGATGTCGGCCGTGGTCAGTTTCAGGCCGGGCGCCGCAACGACCACCGCAACGATCATCTCGCCCCAGCGTGGATTCGGCCGGCCGAAGACGCACACCTCGGAAATTGCCGGCCATTCGAGCAGAACATTCTCGATCTCGGCGGGATAGACGTTCTCGCCGCCGGAAATAATCATGTCGTTCTTGCGCGAGACGACGGACAGATATCCGTCTTCGTCGAAATGGCCGACGTCACCCGTCCAGTACCAGCCGTCCTTCAAACTCGCCGACGTCGCCTCCGGCGCATTGAGATATTCACGCATAAGGTTTGGACCACGCACCAGAATCTCGCCGTCCTCGCCCTGGCGGGCATCGCGGCCATCGGCATCCACGATCCTCAGCTCGCAATGCAACGCCGGAAGTCCGGCCGCCCCCAACTTGCGCTCGGCGGAGTCCACTCGCTGGTAGGCCGCGACAGGGCAAGTCTCGGTCGACCCATAGACCTGGATCATTCGCAGGCCGCGCTCGTGCACTTTCTGCACAAACGAGCCCGGGATGATCGTCGATCCGGTCGTCACCACGCGCAGGCTCGACAGGTCCGCCTGCTGCCATCGCGGACACGCCATCATCGCCATCAGCTGTGCCGGCACGAGGACTGCCAGCGTGATGCGCTCCTTCTCGATCGCATCAATCGCCTCGCCCGCATCAAACCTGGGATGCAACGTGACGCTGGCGCCTGCATACAGTGCGGGGGTCGTGAGAATGTTGAGTCCGCCGACGTGAAACAGCGGCAAGGTGGTCAGCACCCGATCCGCACTGGTGAGATCGTGCATATGGACGCTGTTGAGCGCATTCCAGAACAAGGACGCGTGCGTGTGCACAACGCCCTTCGGCGCGCCCGTCGACCCCGACGTGTAGCAGAGCAGGACCGGCGTATTTTCGGCATCGGGCCGATCCGGAAGCATCGCCGGCGAGGCGTGCACGTCGTTCCAGGCCAGCCAACCGGCGGTCGGTCCGCCGAGGGTGATCCAGCGGGTCGCTGCGAAGGCCGCACACAAGGGCGCGGCATGAGGGACAAACTGGTCTGCGACGACCGCGACGCGCGGCCGGCAGTCCTGCAACATGCGCTCGTGCTCCGGCGCGGTAAGGCGCCAGTTCAACGGCGCCACTACTGCGCCCAGACGAGCGCATGCGAACAGCAGCGCCAGCAATTGAGGACAGTTGAGCCCGAGATAAACTACGATATCGCCGGGCGCGACGCCCAGGGTGACGAGCTTGCGCGCCGTATTTTCGACATCGGCCGCAAACGACTGATAACTGATCGACGATCCGGCGAATCGAATGGCGACGCCATCGGGGGCGAATTTCGCATGTTTATCGATCCAGCGCGAAATGTTCATGGCCCCTAGCCGTCGTCATCGACGTGCAACACGACGGCCATGGCCGAGTCACCGGCTGCGCAACCCGTGAACAGACCCCAACCGCCGCCACGTTCAACGAGTTCCTCGATCAATTCGATTATGCTGCGCGTTCCCATCGGCGCCTGCGGATGACCCCAGACCAGCGAGCATCCGTAATTGTTGAACTGGTCGACGGGCACACCCGTTTCCCGCGAAAACAATATGTCGTTTATCGCAAACGGATTGTGCGTCTTGATCGCGTTCATGTCGGAGAACGACTTACCTACGACGGCCAACGCCTTGCGCGCGGCCGGAACGGGCGCCTCCGGCATGTGGGCAAGCGCTGCACGGGCCGTGCCGAAACCCTGCACGGTGATCCTGATCCTGCTGTCGGCGCTGAGCTCGCGCGCGCGATCGGGCTTCGCAACGATGATCGCTGCATTTCCATCGGCAGGGTGGGTCTGGCCGCCAAAGGTCACGCTGCCGTCCTTAAGCACCGGCTTCAGTTTGGCAAGACCTTCCGCCGTCGAGAAATTTACGCCTTCGTCGCCGCCGAGAGAGATCACTGTCTTGCGGTACGCCGGATCGGGGACCTGGAACGGCAGGGTCATGAAGCGCTTGAGGAACGCGCTGTCGTCGGCGAGCGCCTGCCTGTATTGCGCCTCGCGCACGAGAACCGCTTCGTGCTGCTCGGAGGTCGCGATCTGGTGCTTCATCGCGACATTCTCGGCAGTGCAGATCATCGCATGCGGACCAAGCGGGTCGCAGTTGAAGTTGTCCATGACCCAGTCTTCCGCCGCGCCCGTACCACCGGGACCTCGCGGATTGGGGTAATAGAGATGTGGGCCATTCGACGTACGATCGCAATTGACGGCGATCGAGACAGACGAAAGACCGGATTCCACCTCCTCGACGGCGGCGAGCAGCGTGCGCGCACCCGTTGCGCATGCCTGCATTATCGCCGGCCCCGCGACGCCGTTCAGTCCGACGAGCCCTGCAAACCAGGGCAACCCGTAGAACGAATGCTTTTGCGGCACGCTGATCCCGAGCACGCCGTGATCGATCGATTCAGCCAGCCCCTCACGCTTGGCAAGCTCGCCCTTCGCGACATGCGCGGCGAACTCGATTGAATTCAGGTTGGCGAAAGAGCCCTGCCATCGCGAGAACGGCGTGCTCCAATAAGCGCGATAGGGTATCTCGGCGCTATAGGCCATTTTCGCCGCCTTCCAGCGTGGCCTTGGCGATCTCCGCGTGCAATATCCGGCGCGCCTGCTCGAGATGCGCGCGCATCGCTTTGGCCGCGGCCTCTGCATCACCGGCCGCCAACGCGCTTGTCACCGCACGCAGCCCCTTGATGACGATGGCGCGCGTCGAAGCATCACCAAGCGTAATCACGCGCAGGAAGCGGACGTGATCGGAATATTGCTCGATAACCCGTAACAACCGGGCATTGGTCTCGAGGCTGAGCCAGGCGTCGCGAAAGCGATAATTCGCCTCCATGAAGGCATTGGCATCGCCCGCCTCGTCTGCGGCGACCATATTGGCAAGTTCGGCGCGAAACGGCTGCAGCTGGCTGCGCCCGGAGATGCGGCTTGCGACCTTACGCAATACTTCCGGTTCGACCATCAGGCGAAGTTCGTAAATGTCCTCCACGTCCTGGGCCGAAAGTCGGGGCACGACGTAATAGCGCCCCTCGGCCTGGATCATCCCTTCGCTCGCCAGCCGAGCCAGGACCTCGCGGACCGGCGTGCGCGACACGCCGAGATCGGCCGCGATAGTCACTTCCTGCAAGAGCTGCCCGCTTTTCAGTCGACCGGAACGGATCGAATCTCGCAGCGTCGCATAGACCTGATCACTGAGTGTGGGTGATCGCTTGATCGTCGTGAGGACTGGGGCCATGCCGGAATTTCCATGTAGACGGAGCTCTGTATACGGGATACAGTGAACACTTGTCTAGTCCGTTTTTGCAGGTCTCAACAGGATGGCGTCGGATCCACTCGGCAGGCGGGCCGCTGTCGGCCCCGCGGCACGCTGTTGCGCTCAATATGATGGAGCGGCGGGGTGAGTTGGGTGCTGGAAATAGCCGCGAACGGACACGCGAGCTTGGCAGCGCAATCGCACGCCTGGTTTCAGCGCGATGCCCTGCGTAGCTTGCTGCCGCTGCCCGGCGTCATTCACGCCGATGTCTATTCGCCGGTGGCCGGCGGCGCGGCCGATCCTTTTGTTGCATCCGCGGCGGGCCCGCTCGTCATTGCGATCGTGCACTTTCGCACGGAGGATGATTTGCGTGCGGCCATCCTGAGCGGCCCGTTCGAGCGTTGCCTGGCACAGATGCCGGCCGGACTGGCCCTCACGGCGACGCCAATGAGCGGAAAGACCTACGCCGTTGATGAGCCTCACGCCGAGGCGCGCCCGGCGGCCTATCGATATGTAGTGCGCTATCATGGGCCCAGCGAGGAAACGGCGAGATTTGCCGATCACTACGAGCGCACCCACCCGCCGCTGCTGGCGAGGCTGCCTCGCATTCGTGCCATTGAATGCTACCGCCCGCTGGCCGCGCTGCGCACGCCGCGTTGTGTGCCGGCGGATTATCTCGTCGGCAACGAGGTCGAGTTCGACAACGCAGAGGATCTCAACGCAGCCATGACCTCGCCTGCGCGCGTTGCGCTGCGTGCCGACTTCGACACGCTGCCACGGGTCTTTCGCTGCAACACGCACGTTGCAATGCGTCGGGAGCGCCATCATGCACCGAGCTGAGCGAGAGCCTGGCGGAAACGAGCAATCCGCAAACCGACGAGCGATCTGATGGATTTCGAGCTTCTCAACGAACAAGCGCAGATCCAGGAGACTTTCGCGCGGTTTTGCGACGAGCAGATCATGCCGAACGCGGCGGCGATCGACGAGGCTCACGCGTTTCCGCGCGAGTTGTTCGGAAAGCTCGGCGCTCTCGGCTTCTTCGGCATGCGTTATCCTGCCGCTGTCGGGGGTTCCGATCTCGATCTGGTCTCGCTGTGCATTGCGCTCGAGGAAATCGCGCGCGGTTCGATGTCGCTGGCCGGCTGCGCGACCATGCAGTCGCTGATGGGCACCAAGTTCCTCGAAATGCTTGGCGGTCCCGACATCCGCGATCGCCTGCTGATTCCGGCGTTGCGCGGCGAGAAGATTGGCGGCATCTGCATGACGGAGCCCGACGCGGGCAGCGATCTTGCCGGTATCACCACATCGGCCCGCAAGGTCGAAGGCGGCTATCGCCTGAAGGGCCGGAAGATCTGGGTCACCTCGGCGCCGGTTGCCGATTTCTTTACGGTCTTCGCGCGGGCCGGCGACGCGCACAAGCTCACGATCTTCCTCGTCGAACGCAATTTCGAAGGCCTGATCATCGGTAAAGCCATCCCCAAGATGGGCGTCTGGGCCTTGCCGACCTCGGAGCTTGCCCTCGACGACTGCTTCGTGCCGGACAGCCACCGGCTCAGCCACGAAGAAGGCGACGGCGAGGCCCACCTTCGCAAGCTCCTGGCCGAAGTCCGCATCGTCACTGGTGCGCTGGCTCTCGGCGGCGCCCGCGGCGCGCTCGAGGAAGCAGTCCGCTACGCGGCCGAGCGCAAACAGTTCGGCAAGCCGATCAACTCCTTCCAGGCCGTGCAAATCAAGCTTGCGGAAATGGCGACCGACCTCGAGGCGGCGCGTCGTCTCGTTCATTACGCCGCATGGCTCAAGGACGCCGGCAAGCCGCACCACCGCGAGGCCGCCATGGCCAAACTCTTCGCCTCGGAAGCCGCACTGCAAATATGCGACAAGGCTGCGCGCATCCTGGCATCCTACGGCTACAGCATGGAATTTCCGGTACAGCGCCATCTGCGCGACATACGCTTCACGCTGATCGGCGGCGGTACCAGCGACATTCTCAAACTCATCATCGCGAAGGAAGTGGCGCGTGCCTGATCATCAAGTCAAAGTATTGGTCGCGAAACCCGGGCTGGACGGTCACGACGTCGGCGCGAAAGTCGTCGTGCATGCACTGATCGATGCCGGCTTTGACGTCGTGTACACCGGCTTGCGCCAGACACCGGAGGCGATCGTCGATTCAGCGATCAAGCAGCACGCGGACGTCATCGGGCTGTCCGTCCTTTCCGGCGCCCATCTACCGCTGTGCCGGCGCGTGCGCGACCTGATGATGGAGAAGGGCCTCCACGACAAGCTGTGGCTGGTTGGCGGCAATATACCGGAGGACGATCGCATGGTGCTGCGCCAGCTCGGCTTCCGGGGCGTATTTCCGACCGGGTCGCACACCGGAGACATTGTCTCCTTCATCCGGGAGAACGTGAAGTGAACGATCAATCGAAGCCAAGGAGCAAGATCAAGCCGGTCCTCAACGAATCCGGAATCGAGATCAAGCCGCTCTACACCGCGGACGACGTGGTCGCGAGTGGCGGCGTCGACAACAGTATGCCTGGCGAAGCGCCGTTCACGCGCGGCATCCATTCGTTGATGTATCGTCACCGCCCATTCACCATGCGCCAGTACACCGGCTTCGCCAATGCCGCCGACACGAACGAGCGGTTCAAATACCTCATCGCCAACGGCCAGACCGGCCTCAACGTCGCCTTCGATCTGGCGACGCAGTGCGGCTATGATTCCGATGCGCCGGAAGCCGCCGGCGAGGTCGGGCGCGTCGGCATGGCGATCGACACGCTGCGTGATTTCGAAATCGCATTCGACGGCATCGATCTCGACGCCATCACCGTATCCCTGACGATCAACGGGTCAGCCGCGAGCCTCATCGCCATGTTTCTCGCCATGGCCGAGAAGCGCGGCTATGATCTCTCCAGGCTGCGCGGCACCGCGCAAAACGACATATTGAAGGAATTCATCGGCCGCGGCACCTGGATCTACCCGGTCGAACCGTCCGTAAAGCTCGTCGCCGATACCATCGAATATTGCGCCAAAGTGGCGCCGAAATACAGCCCCGTGAGTGTCTGCGGATATCACATACGGGAATCCGGCGCGAGCCCGGCCGAAGAAATGGGTTATGCCTTCGCCATCGCCAAGGCCTACACCGAAAGGGCGCTGGCCCGCGGACTCGATATCGACGAATTCGCCGGACGACTGTCATTCAACTTCAACATCTTCGGCAACCTGTTCGAGCAGGTCGCCAAGTTCCGTGCCGGGCGCCGGCGATGGTCGAAGATCATTCTCGATGAATACGGCGCCAGGCGACCTGAATCGGGCTGGATGCGCATGATCGCCGGCGGCGGCGGCTTCGGGCTGACGATCGAACAACCGGAGAACAACATCATGCGCGGCGCCTACTATGCGCTCGCCGCGGCGCTCGGCGGCGCGCAGACCATGGCCCTGTGCTGCTATGACGAGGCTTACACGATCCCGACGCCGAAAGCACAGCGCCTTTCGCTGCGCACGATGCAGATGCTGATCGAGGAAATCGGCCTTGCCGACACGGTAGATCCCCTCGGAGGATCCTACTATGTCGAGACGCTGACAAACCAGACCGAGCAGAAGATCATCGAGGCCATGGAATGGGTCGATGCCCAAGGCGGGATCGTCAAGGCCGTCAGCGACGGGGTGATCCAGGCGAGAGTGTCGGAGTACGCCTATCGGCGCCAGCGCGCGCTCGAAATCGGACAACTGCGGAAGGTGGGCGTCAATTGCTACGAAGATAGCGATGAGGAGAAGCCGCAAGTCGACCTGCACGGTTACGACGAGGTCGGCGCCATGCAGCAGATCGAGAGCGTGCGGAAAGTCCGTGCCGAGCGCAGCAACGAGGCGGTCGAGCGCGCTCTGAGAAACCTGCGCGCCGATGCCGAAGCGGGCCGCAACGTGATGCCGGCGCTGGTCGAAGCAGTCAAGGTCTACGCGACAGTCGGCGAGATGAACGGCGCTCTGGTCGATGTTTACGGCCGCTTCCAGGAGCCCACCCATTTGTGGCGGCGTGCGGGTTAGACACACCGAATTTCAACCGACCTACCTCGCATTTTCCGCAACGGAACCAGATCATGACGCTGCAAAACCCACTGCTCCACAGGCCGACCCGTGCGTTCCCGAGATCAATCGCCATCATCGGGGCCGGCACCATCGGGCCGGATATCGGCTATTATCTGAAAAGCGCCGTCGACGATCTCACGCTGTATCTCGTCGACATTTCGCAAGACGCACTGGATCGCGCGCAGCGACGATTTGAGGACTATGCGCACAAGGCCGTCTCCCGTGGCAGAATGCGCAAGGAGCAGGCCGAAAGAGTTTGCTCCAATCTTCGCACGACGTTGTCATACGACGATATCGCTGGCGTCGACTGGGTGCTCGAGGCGGCAACGGAAGATGTTGCGATCAAGCATCGCATCCTTGCACAGGTCGAATCGCTGGTCCGACCGGACGCGATCATTACATCGAATACGAGCTCCCTGCCCGCAGCGACCGTCTTCGCCAACCTGCGCAACAAGTCGCGGGCTACGGTCACCCATTTCTTTGCTCCGGCCTGGCGCAATCCGATCGTCGAGGTAATCGACTGGGAGTCCGCCGACCCGCTCCTCGCCAGGGACTTAAGCTGGTTCTTCTGTTCCACAGGGAAGGTCCCGCTCGTCACCAAAGACGTCGCCTGCTTCATGCTCGATCGCATCTTCGACAATTGGTGCAACGAGGCCGGGCTCATGCTGGAACAGGCAACCGCAGCGGAGATTGACACGGTCGCCTCCGAATTCGTGCATGCCGGCCCCTTCTTCGTTCTCAACATGGCGAACGGCAATCCGATCATTGTCGAGACAAATACATTGCAGGCTAAGGCGGAAGGCGCTCACTATCAGCCGGCCAGGATCTTCGAATCCGTCGACCGCTGGAAGACCGTCGCGCCTGGTGAGCGCGTCGATGTCGACGCCAATACCGCCGCCGCAGTGCGCGATCGCCTGATCGGAATTCTCGCGTCGCAGTCCTTCGACATTCTTGACCGCAAGATCGGCGCTGCCGCCGATCTTGAGCTGGGCTGCCGCCTCGCGCTCGGCTTCAGGCAGGGACCGCTCGATCTCCTGAAAAGCATCGGCGAAAAGGAAACAACCCGCATCACGGCACGCATGCGCGCCGAGCGTCCCGGCATGCCCCAGTCGACCCGGCCCATCGGCCAATATCAGGATTTCCTGCGCAATCTCCTTGTCGACGAAGTCGACGGCGTCAAAATCATAACGATCCGCCGCCCCGAGGCAATGAATGCGCTGCATGACGAATTGACGGACGAGATCCTGTCGGTGCTGCGCCGCCACGAGTCCGAAGCGGCGACGCGCGGATTCGTGATAGTCGGTTATGGGCCTCGCGCCTTCTGCGCCGGTGCCGACATCGGGCGTTTCCCGCGCATGCTCGGCAATGAGAATGAGGCCACACAATATGCGCGCGACTGTTCGCGCTTGCTGACCTATCTCGACCGGATGGAGAAGCCGGTCGTCGCAGCTCTCAATGGCATAGCGCTCGGCGGCGGCCTGGAACTGGCCTTGCGCTGTCACGCGATCGTGGCGACGAATTCTGTCTCGATGCAGTTTCCCGAAGTCTCGCTGGGTATCGTTCCCGGGATCGGGGCCATGGTCGTTCCGTTCCGACGCTGGCCTGCCGCCGCCGAACACTTCGCCGCCATGCTGCGACAGGCCAGCAGAATGGATGCCGCGACCGCGCACGGGCTCGGCGTGGTCGACGCGCTCGCGCAGGACTACCCCGACCTCATTGCCAGAGCGGTCAAGTGCGTCAACGCATTGATCGGCAGGCCGCGAGCCAGTTTGGACGCGCCCGTCGCCCTCTTGCCGCTGCCGCCGGCCAAACCCGTCACAGAGAGCGGCCAACTCCTGAGCCGCAAGATCATCGCGATCATGGATCAGGCGATTGTGGAAGCCGCCGCAGCGCCGTCGTTTGATGCGGCGCTCGAAGTCGGCTACCGCGCGTTCGGCACGAGCGCCTGCGCCTCCGCGGCACGCGAAGGGATCGAAGCGTTTCTCGAACGGCGCACGGCGGATTTTGCAAAGACCGGCTGAGCGGCGTAAGCGCCGGCCGGCGGTACTACCGCCGGCCTCGCCACATCGCCCGCAGCTAACGGGGAATCACCGCCGTTGCCTCGATCTCGAGCTTAGCACCGGCCTCGAACAGCCCGGCGACCTGGACCAGCGACATGGCGGGGTAGTGCGGTCCGATGATGCTCTTGTAGACCTTGCCGACCTCGGCCAGCCGATCAACATATTCCTTGTTGCTCGTGACGTACCAGGTCATGCGCGCTATGTGCTCGGGCTTTGCACCACCTTCGTTCAGCACGGCCACAATGTTCTTCAGCGCCTGCTCCGCCTGCTTCACGAAGTCGTCGCTCTCGAACTCTTCGCGTTCGTTCCAGCCAACCTGACCGGCGACAAAAAGCATTTTTCCTTCGGCCAGAATGCCGTTCGCATAACCCTTGGGTCGCTTCCAGCCCTTGGGTTGGACGATCGTTTGCATGTTTCCTCCTGTTGGCACGCCTTTAGACGAGAATGAAAGTAGAATTAGCAGGTCAGCGGTCGGGCGCCGGTTCTGCACGCTTCCGTAGCACACACGCGAGCTGCGATGGCAAGATCCTGAATCGCCATGCCGGTCGGATTGACGAAGATGCGCTCCCCACCCTCGCGCCCGGCGATGCGGCCTGCAACGATCTGACCCAGCTCGCCATAGAGTCTCTCCTGCCCGATTGCGCCGGACCTGACGAGGCGGGGGAACAGCATGTCCTCCTGACCGTTCTGCACGAAATCGTCGCAGATCAGTTTGTCCGCCGACAGAATGATGTCGGGCACGAAATCGTCGGAACTGAGCGCGATGATCAGCCAGCTATTGTTGAGCCAGTCTGGTTGAACATAGGCTTTCGCGCCCGTCGTCGCGGCAATGACGACGTTGGCTTCCGCAAGACAATGCCTGGCTGACGGGGCAAGCTGGACCGGCACGTCGGTAAAGGGCGAGACTGCCTCGACAATGGCTCGCGCGCGATCCCCGACCGG
Organism: Bradyrhizobium sp.; assembly: GCA_036406295.1. Classification (GTDB taxonomy): domain Bacteria; phylum Pseudomonadota; class Alphaproteobacteria; order Rhizobiales; family Xanthobacteraceae; genus Bradyrhizobium. Next base: position 28,461 of record DASWVJ010000124.1, on the reverse strand, counting down.
ATCGAAAATGAGCACCGAATCGATCGGGCGAGATTTTGTGATGAACAGGCTGATTACCGTCTCATGAGCAATCGGCCCGGCACCCAGGACTGCAACACGAAGGCCGGCTTTCGCGCCCAGACAATCGACGCATATCGACGCGGTCGCTGCGGCGCCCCTTGCGGATATTGTTCTGCAATCCACAATCGCCGCGGGAACTCCGGTGGTGGTGTCGAAGAGCACGATGACACCAGATGCCCGGGGGATTCCGCGAGTAAGGTTGATCGGGAATCCCGTGATCAGCTTCGCGCCCAACGCGTCGAAACTGCCTCCGGCATAGGCCGGCATGCCGACCAGGTAACCGCGTTCATATTCGTTTGCGGTTCCACCCGGCCGCACGAACGGCTTAGGCGGTTGGACAAAATCGCCGGCCGCATGAACCAGAAACGCTTCCATGACGGTTTCATATGCGAAGCCAGCAGTGACAATCCGCGACGCAATTTGATCGCTTATCCACACCATCTGCGGCGCAGCCGGCGGGATGCGGCGATTTGCGAGAATTTCGACAGACATGCTGTTGCCCTCCCAACCGTTCAACCCGCGAGCCGTTATCCGATGATCTCACGCACGAGGCCGTGCGCCCTGGTTGCGTCCTCCTCTGGCGCCCTCCCGGCAGCCTGATCGGAGCATCGCGCATCCGGATCCGATAGTTTGCGATAGGCGGCCATCAGCTCGCTTGCGCGATGCTCGATCCTCGCAATGCTGGCCGCCCTCACAGAACCGTAGCCTCGGATGGCTTCAAACAAACCGGCAATCTCGACGGCCAGATGGTGATTGTCCGGAGTGAGATCGCGGATGAGTTCGCCGACCAAGGCCTCATACTTGACGATCAGGCCTCTTTCGCGCCGACGCTCGGCGGACCATCCAAGGATATCGAATGGTGTCCCCCGCAAGCCACGCATCGCGGCGAGCGCCGCCAGGACATGGCGTATCCATGGTCCGAACGTCCATTTTCCTGCGCCGCCCGTGGATCCGTTCGGCAGCGGCAGGAACCACGGAGCCAGGTGATAGCTAACCCTGTATGGTTCCGCGAATTGGTCCCGGAGAGCGCGATCGAACTCTCCGTCCGTGTAGAGGCGGCCAACCTCATATTCGTCTTTGATCGCCATCAAACGAAAGAGGCTTCGCGCGACGGCGCGCGTGAGCTGATCGTTCGCCTTGCAGGCCGCCATTTCGGAAGCCTTCGCCCTGTCCACCACATCGCGGAATCGTCGTGCGTAGCTTTCGTTCTGATACTCGACCAGAAAACCGGCAAGTCGCTCAATCATGGCCTCGAGCGACTCGTCATCACGGCTGACCCGCTTGTCAGCGGACGTTCGAGACTCGGCCAGCGCCATTTGCCTGCCGAGCGCGAAAGCCAGGTTGTTCGTCGGAACATCCGTCCCGTTGAGTGCTATGGCCTCCTCGATCGCCTCCGCCGGCAGCGGCACGAAGCCTCTTTGAAACGCGTAGCCGAACATCAGCATGTTGGCGTAAATTGAATCACCAAGCGTGCGCTCCGCCGTTGCCGCAGCTTCGATGAATTGACATCGCTCGTCGCCGGCTGCATCGAGCAGGTGCCGGCGGATCGGCATTGGCGCGAATTCGGCGTCAGGATCGAGTCGCTGGCCAAATGTCGGCACGATGTCGGCATTGGCAACAACTTGAGTGCGTCCTCGTTCGATCTTCGCGAGGACTGCCGGAGCGGTGGCTGCGATCACATCACAGGCGAGCACTAGCGACGCCTTTCCGTCGGGGATGCGCGAAGACAATATCTTGTCAGGGTCAGATCCGATACGGATGTGGCTCGATACCGCGCCGCCCTTGCGCGCCATCCCGGTATTGTCGAGGACGGAGCACGCCATCCCGACCAGATGCGCGGCCATGCCCGCCACCGCGCCGATCGTCATGACGCCCGTGCCGCCAATGCCGACGACGATCACATCTGCTGTTGGGCTCTGGAACGTCGGATGAGGAAGCTCGGACCGATCAATTTCGACGACAGGTCGCGCGCGCCGCAATTGCGCGCCCTCTACGGTCACGAAGCTCGGGCAAAATCCCTCCAGACACGACAGGTCGACATTGCAGGACGATTGGTCTATGCGCCGTTTGCGGCCGAGTTCTGTGTCGAGCGGAAGAATCGCGGCGCAATTGGAGCGTTCGCTGCAATCGCCGCATCCGTCGCAGACGCGAGAATTGATGAATGGCCGCACCTGTGGCGCCTGCATCTTGCCACGCTTGACGAGACGCCGCTTCTCCGTTGCGCAAATCTGGTCGTAGACAATCGCGGAGACGCCCTCGAAATTTCGCAATTCACGCTGCACGCTGTCATATTCATTGCGATGATGAATTGAAACGCCGCGCGTTCGCATCACGTCTCTTGCATAGTTCTTTCCTTGATCCGACACGACCGCGATGCGCGCCACCCCTTCCGCGGCAACTTGCCGGACGATATCGGCGGCTCCCAGGCCACCCTCAAGCGGTTGCCCGCCAGTCATCCCCGTGGCCTGGTTGCAGAATATGCGGAAGGTCATGTTGCGCTTGGCGGCGACGGCCGCTCGAATTGCCAAACTGCCGGAATGCACAAAGGTGCCATCGCCGAGGTTCTGAAAAACATGGGTCTTGGGCGTGAACGGCGCGATACCGAGCCATGATGCGCCCTCGCCTCCCATCTGCGGCAAAATCATGGTTTGACTGTTCGGCATCCAGACCCGCAGGGAATGGCAACCGATACCGGCCATGGCGACGTCGCCTTCGAGGACGCGTGTTGAACGCGCGTGAGGGCAACCGGAGCAGAAATGCGGTATCCGGCCAACGATTACTGCTTTCGACCGCCCCGCTGCGCTGCGCTGCCGAAGTGCGCGCAATCTGGTTACACTGTCCGGCGAAAGACCGAGCCGCGTGAGCCTGTCGCCGATCGCAAGGGCGACGGCTTCCGGGGACAGTTCGCCATCGTCAGGGAGCAGCCTGCGCATCGTTTCATCGCGTTTGCCGACAATCACCGGTCGGCGGTCGGCGGGCCAGTTGTACGCGATTTCCTTCAGTTGCGGCTCGATCACCGCACGCCGTTCCTCCACGACCACGACTTCTTCGACGCCTTCGACGGCCTTTCGGATGCGCTCCCCCTCCAACGGCCAAACCATTCCGACCTTATAGACTGCAAGTCCGAGCGCATTCGCGGCATCTTCGTCGATGCCAAGTTCGTCGAGAGCCTGGCGAACGTCGGTATAGGCCTTGCCGGCCGTCACGATGATCATTCGACTGCCTGCGCGACCGAATGCGATCTTGTCCAGCCTGTTGGCGCGCGCAAACGCGCGCGCCGCCGGCAGTCGCCATTTGAGCAGCCTACCGTCTTGATCCCAGCGCTCGTCGGGCCATCGGGCGTTGAGGCCGTCCGGCGGCAATTCGAAATCATCCGGCATCGAGCAGCGGAACGCACGTCCCGGCGCAGAGATTGACCCGGTGCATTCGATCGTATCGGCGACGGCTTTGAGACCGATCCAAAGCCCCGAATATCGCGAGAGGCTGAAGCCGATCAGGCCGAAGCGAATGACCTCCTCGAGGTTGGAGGGGCTGAGGACAGGTATAAGCGCGGAGATAAATGCGTGATCGCATTGGTTCGGCAGGGAGGAAGATGCGGCGCCAGGGTCATCGCCGACGATGGCCAGAACGCCACCGCGAGCCGCGGTTCCTACGGCGTTGGCGTGCTTGAGCGCATCCAAAGCTCTATCAAGCCCGGGATTCTTTCCGTACCAGATGCCAAACACACCATCGCAGCGGCTACCGAACAACTCGACCTGTTGGCTGCCGCTGACGGCGGTAGCGGCTATCTCCTCGTTGAGGCCGGGCTCGAAGTGAATGTCGTTGGTCGACAAGGTCGCCGCGGCCTGCCAGAGCGCCGTGTCAACGCCGCCGAGCGGTGAGCCGCGATAGCCTGACACAAATCCCGCTGTCCTGAACCCATCATGGGCATCACGCCGCCGTTGGTCCATGGCGAGGCGGACGATCGCCTGCGCGCCCGAGAGAAAGATCGGCGCGTCTTCCAGCAGGTATTTGTCGTCGAGCGAGATCGACCTCATCGCCAGATGCCCATGGCACAACACTCGCGGCGGGCAACGCTCAACGCATAGGCGCGCCGCCGAGGGCTAGACGGGAACCAACATATACTGTATACGGGATGCAGTCTACTGGAGGCCCGCCATGGCGCCGGAACTCGGGTCGATCGCTTGGATAGCCGTCGCGCGACGACCAGGTCTTGTCAGACGAGGCCTGGCACGATCCCCGAATTGCCGTGGTTGGAGCAATCTTCTCGCGACACGATCGCAAATAGCCCGTGGCCGTACGTCCGCGGTACTTTCTAACCATCATCAGGACAGAGTGGAGTATCGTCCCCGAGGCTGGATTGCAGCATCCGCAGGTCGGAGCGCATGAGAGTCTTTGGGCGGTAGAAACACTCGACCAGTCAAGGAGGGGCGCGCATGAGCGACATCATCAAATATCAACTCGACGAAACGCGTATTCCGAAGGTCTGGTACAATATTCAGGCCGATCTACCGAAACCGCCCCCACCCGTTCTGCATCCCGGCACGAAACAGCCGGTCGGCCCCGACGATCTCTCGCCGCTGTTTCCAATGGCGCTGATCATGCAGGAAGTGACGACGGAGCGCGAGGTCGAGATCCCTCAACCCGTTCGCGATATCTATCGCATGTGGCGGCCGACCCCGCTGTTTCGAGCACGAGCCCTCGAGAAGAAGCTCGGAACGCCGGCAAAGATCTTCTACAAGTACGAAGGCGTCAGCCCAGCCGGCTCTCACAAGCCGAACACCGCTATTCCGCAGGCCTTCTACAACAAGCAGGAGGGCGTGAAGCGGCTGTCGACGGAGACCGGCGCCGGCCAATGGGGCTCCTCGCTCGCGCTCGCGGGCTCCCTGTTCGAACTCGAAGTCATCATCTATCAGGTGCGTGTCTCCTACGACCAGAAACCCTACCGCCGCGCACTGATGGAGACCTACGGCGCGAACTGCCTTCCCTCGCCGTCCGACACCACGGACTATGGACGAAAGGTTCTTGGCGAACGACCGGATCATCCTGGATCGCTCGGCATCGCCATCTCGGAAGCGGTCGAGATCGCAGCCAAGGATCCGCAAACAAAATATGCGCTCGGATCCGTTCTCAATCACGTGCTGTTGCATCAGACCGTGATCGGCCAGGAGGCGATGGAGCAATTGGTCATGGCGGATGCCTGGCCGGACGTCGTCATCGGCTGCGCCGGCGGCGGATCGAATTTCGCGGGCATCGCCTTTCCCTTCATTGGCAAGGGGCTGCAGGGCAAGGCAAAAAAGCCGCGCATCGTCGCGGTTGAGCCGGCCGCCTGTCCCTCGCTGACACGCGGCAAGTACGCCTATGATTTCGGCGATACCGGTCACATGACGCCACTCGTCAAGATGCACACGCTCGGCTCAAGCTTCACGCCGCCCGGCTTCCATGCCGGCGGCCTGCGCTATCACGGCATGTCGGCGCTGGTGTCGCATCTGAAAGAGCTCGGCGAGATCGAAGCGGTCGCCTACCAGCAGCGCGGGTGTTTCGATGCTGCCGTCCAGTTCGCCCGCTGTGAGGGCATCGTGCCGGCTCCGGAAGCCACCCACGCCGTCAAGGCGGCGACGGAGGAAGCCCTGCGCTGCAAGCGTGACGGGAGGGCCGAGACGATCCTGTTCAGCCTTTCCGGCCACGGACATTTCGACATGGCGGCCTATATCGACTACTTCTCCGGCAAATTGCAGGACGTGATCTACGATGAAAGTGAATTGGTCAGGGCGATGGCCGATTTGCCGCAGGTCGCCGCCTGAGGAAACCGGACTGGCGCAATTGCGTCTCCTTTGCGCAATCGCATCGTTCGTAACTCCATGTCGCCTCAGTTTCGCGGCGTCGCGACGATCTTGCGCAGTTCCTCGACCGCCTCGGGATTGACCAGGGTCGAAAGATCGCCCGGTTCCTCCGCGAGCAGAACGGCGCGGATGACACGGCGCATGGTCTTGAGGTTGCGGGTACGCGGAAGGTCGCGCACGAATAGTAGCTGCTTCGGCCGAAACGAGGCACCGAGCCCAGTGACGACGGCGTTGGACAGAGCGGCCGCAAGCTCGGGACCGGGCGTCTCGTCAGCTACGGCCACAACCGCGCAGGCCACCGCGGACCCTTTAACGGGATCGGGGATTGCGACCGCGGCGGCGTCGCTGACAAGGTGGGTCGCCAGCAGCAACGCTTCGATCTCGGCCGGGCCCGTCCGCTTACCGGCGATCTTGATCGTGTCGTCGGAGCGCCCGTGGATAAACCACGAGCCGTCGGCATCGTGGGAAGCCCAGTCGCCGTGCACCCAAAGGCCCGGAATCCGACTCCAATAGTTTTCGATGTAGCGCGCCGGGTCGCGCCACAATCCGCGTGTGGTGCCAATGCAAGCCTGCCGCATGACCAATTCCCCGACCTCGCCGGGTCCTACGCTGCGGCCGTCCTCGTCGACAATGTCGGCGCCGGTGCCCGGTATCGGACCGGAGAAACTCGCCGGCTTGATCGGATAGAGCACGTTGGTGGCGAGCAGGCCGCCGAGTTCGGTGCCCCCGGAATAGTTCATCAGTGGGCCGCGGCGGCGAAGCGCGTTCTCGTAGATCCACATCCAGGAATCCCGGTCCCACGGCTCCCCGGTCGAGGCAGCGACGCGCAACGAGGACAGGTCGTATTTCGAAATATCGGCCGTCCCGTAGCGCATCATCATGCGCGCGAGCGTCGGGCCGCAGCCGAGGAAGCTCACTGCATGATCCTGCACCAGCCGCCACAGACGGCCGGTCTCCGGGTAATCCGGCGTCCCCTCGGCCAGCACGCAGGTCGCGCCCGCGAGCAGCGCGGCCGTCACCTGAAGCGGACCGACCAGCCAGCCGAAATCTGTCATCCACATCAGCCGGTCGTCCGGCTTCAGGTCGAAGCACAGGATGAAGTCCTGCCCCGTCTTGACGGTGACGCCGCAATGGGTGTGCACCGTGCCCTTTGGGCGTCCCGTCGTGCCGGACGTGTAGACGATCATCAAGGGATGCTCGGCGGGTAGTTCGACCGCCGCAAAATCGTCGCAGCCGCGGGCAGTGACGTCGCTCCACCAGGCGTCGCGGCCGGCCTGCATCTGCACGTCATGGCCCAACCGCCGGGCGACGACCACGTGGCGGACAGTCGGCACCTCTTTGATCGCTTCATCGAGCACGCCCTTCATCTCGATCGCCTTGCCACGGCGCAACGAACCGTCGGCCGTGATCACCGCAACCGCTTCGGCATCATTGAGCCGCACCGTGATGGCGGTCGCGCCAAAACCCGAGAACAGCGGCAAAATGATGCAGCCCAGACGGGCCAGCGCGAGATAGGCGATGGCGACCTCCGGCACCATCGGCATGTAGACGCCGACGGCGTCGCCGGTCCTGAGCCCGAGGACGGCAAGACCAGAGGCGAAGCGGTTCACCTCGTCGGCGAGTTGCCGGTAGCTGAGGCGGCTACGGCTTCCGTCCTCGCCTTCCCAGACAATGGCATCGTGGCCGCCGCGGCCGGCGGCGAGATGACGGTCGAGCAGCGACAGCGTCATGTTGCCGGTCGCTCCAATGCACCATTGCGGCCATTCGATTCCCTTAGACTGGTCAAGTACGTGCGAATAAGGCTTCACGAACTGCACGCCGAGGAAGCGGATCAGGGCATCCCAGAACCATTCCGGATCCTGCGCCGCCCTGCGCGCCAGCATCGGATAGTCGGCCAGGTTCTCGGCCGCGATGAAAGCTGCCCAGTTGCTCTCCCGCCTGAAGGCATCGCTCGGGTACCAGACGAAGCCGCCAGCCGTGTCGTCGGTTCGTACCATTTCAACGGCCCCCATCGCAGAACCCGTCCGCGCTCGCAGATCAGCCGGGCCACCCGCGCGACCCCCGCACGATATTGACACCCCAGACTGAATGAACCATCATTCAATCAAAAAATGGGAGTAACCGCAATCATCTCGTGGAAAGGAGCGCACCAGGTGGCAGCAAGGCAGGAGACGCGAACAGGGTCCGGATCGCGATTGCGACCGGTGCCGGCGAAAGTGCCGGCCTCGACCACGGCCGGGTGAGGATCAGCGATGCTGGTGCAGATCCTCAATGGTCTGGTCTATGGCGGGCTCCTCTACATCGTATCGGTCGGGCTGGTGCTGATCTTCGGGTTGCGCCGAATCGTCAACTTCGCGCACGGCAGTCTGTTCATGCTCGGCGCCTATGTGGGCTTCAGCGTCACGGCGATGGGCGGCTTCTGGGGCGCCCTTTTGGCCGCTGCGATCGTGCTGGCGCTGGTCGGAGCGCTGCTCGACATCGCGATCCTGCAGCCGCTACAGCGCGAAGATCCGATCGTCACCGTGCTGGTGACCTTCGGCCTGCTGCTGATCCTCGAAGACTTCGCCCAGTTCGTATGGGGCAAGGACTTCCTGAAGAGCCCGGTGCCTTCGATGTTTTCGGGCTCGGTACTGATCTTCGGCGAGAGCTTCCCGGTCTACCGGCTGGTGGTGATCGCGGTCGCGGCGCTGGTCGCGCTTGGCCTGTCGGTATGGCTGCGCGTCAGCAAGATTGGCCTCTACGTCCGCGCCTCCAGCGCCGACCCGCTGACCACCGCGATGCAGGGCGTCAACACCGACCGTGTCAGCGTGATCGTGGTGGCGCTCGGGGCGGCCTTGGCCGGCATATCCGGCACCATCTCGGCGCCGCTGCTGGCGCTATCGCCGTCGATGGGCAGCTACATTCTGATCGAATCTTTCATTGTCGTCGTGGTCGGCGGCCTCGGCAGCTTCAGCGGCGCCTTCATCGCGGCGATCGTGATCGGCCAGGTGCACAATCTCGGCCTGGTCTATGTGCCGTGGGCCGCGACGATGATTCCATTTCTGCTGATGGTCGGCGTGCTGATCTGGCGCCCGACCGGTATCGCCGGGAGCCATGTCTGACAATGACCGGCATCGTAACTACCGAACCCGTCGTTACCCGCGCTTCCCCGCAGCGTCATGCGCTTGCTCTCGCCGCTGCAATCGGCGCGATTGCCGGCGGCGCGCTTATCGCGGCCACAATCCAGTCCAGCCTCGTGATGACGCTGCTCACCCAGGCGATCATCACCGGCATACTCGCCACCGGCGTCGGATTTCTGATCCGCCAGAACGGCGTCGTCTCGTTCGGTCACGCGGCGTTCTACGGCATCGCCTGTTACACGATCGCACTGGCTCTGAAGCTCGGTGCGATCCGGGTGGAATTCGCCATCATGCTGGCGCTGGTGCTGCCGACGGCGCTGGCCTTCCTGCTTGGCCTGGTCATCGTCCGGATTCCCGGCGTCGCGTTCTCGATGCTGACCCTCGCCGTCGGCCAGGCGTTCTACGAATTCGCCATGAAGGCGCGGCACGTCACCGGCGGTGAGGATGGCTTCTCGCTCAACCTGCCGCCGGCCATCTTCGGCTTCCCGACGACCTTGTTCCAGAACCCGCACAGCATGTTCGTGGTGAGCTGGAGCGTACTCGTCCTGATCGTGCTCGGCCTTGCCCTGATAGCGGCAAGCCCGTTCGGCCGCCTGTCCGTTGCGATCCGCGAGAATGAGGAGCGGGCGCGCTTCATCGGTTATCGGACAATCCTGCCGCGGGTGTGGGTGTTGACGCTGTCAGCTTTCGTCACCGCGGTCGCCGGCGTGCTGTTCACGCTCTACAACACCTTCGTTTCACCCGACGTGCTGCACTGGACCCTGTCGGGTTCGGCCCTGATCATGGCGATCATCGGCGGCCCTCGGCTGATCTGGGGCCCGGCCCTCGGCGCCATCATCTTCTTCTTCACCAAGGATATCGCCGGCGACGTTACCGAACACTGGCAGGGCATCATCGGCATCATCCTGATCGTCGTCATGCTGGTGATCCCGGCCGGCATTGGCGGCACGCTGGCGGCGCTGTGGCAGCGGAGGCTCGGCCATGGTTGAGGGCCATGCGATCGAAGGCAACAAACTAACGCGGCAGTTCGGCGGGTTCTTCGCCCTCAAAGGCATCGACCTTGCCGTCGCCAAAGGAGAGATCCGCGGCCTGATCGGCCCTAACGGTGCGGGCAAGTCGACCCTGATCGACGTGCTGTCAGGCCGCGCGGAACACCGGTCCGGCACCGTCAGAATGTTCGGCACCGACATCAGCGCCATGACCGCGCAGCAGCGTCGCCACGCAGGTCTGGCACGGTCGTTCCAGCGTACCAACATCTTCCCGGACTTGACCGTGATCGACCAGCTCGACATCGCGTCGCGGGCAGCCGAAACGCCCAACATCGACGAGATCATGGCCGAGTTGAACCTGACGGCACTCGCCTTCAGGCGCGCCGCCGACATCTCATATGGCGACCAGCGCCGGCTTGACCTCGCGCTCGCCCTGATTGGCCGGCCGAAGATCCTGCTGCTCGACGAGCCGGCGGCCGGCCTGTCGATCGGGGAATCGCTCGAGCTCGCGCACATCCTCAAGGATCTCGCGGCGCGCTGGGGCGTCACCGTTCTACTGGTCGAGCACGACATGGAAGTCGTTTTCTCGATCTGCGACCGCATCACCGTTCTTCATCTCGGCACCATCCTGGCCGAAGGCACGCCGGACGAGATCCGTGGCGTTCCGGAGGTCGTCACCGCCTATCTCGGAAGTTCCGTATGAGCGAATTGCTCGCCTTCAGCAACGTCGTGTCCGGCTATGGCGACGCCCGCATCCTGCACGACGTCGACCTGACGATCGGCGACGGCGAACGCGTCGCGGTCCTCGGCCGCAACGGCGTCGGCAAGACGACGATCGTCAACACCTTCCTCGGCGTCGCCCGATTGTCGTCGGGCGAAGTCCGTCTTGCCGGAGAGCGCCATTCGCCGATCCGCCACTTCATGGCGGCGCGGCGCGGCATCGCGCTGGTGCCGCAGGGCCGCCGGATCATCCCGACCCTGACCGTTCGGGAAAATCTGACGATCGGCGGAGCCCCCGGCCGCAACAAGCCGTGGACCCTCGATCGCGTGTTCGACCTGTTTCCGATCCTGCGCGAGCGCGCCAACACGCCGGGCACTGCCCTGTCGGGCGGCCAGCAGCAGATGCTGGCAATCGGCCGCGCCCTGATGTCGAACCCCTCGCTGCTCGTGCTCGACGAGCCCAGCGAAGGCCTCGCGCCCGTGATCATCGACGAGCTCGCAGTTGTCCTGCGACAGCTGGCGGACGCGGGCACCGCGCTGCTGCTCATCGAACAGCACTTCGGTCTCGTTCACCGGGTGGCGGAGCGATACTACGTGCTCTCGAAAGGCACGATCGTTGAGCAAGGCCACCTCGCGGGGATCTCGATGGACAGTCTGAAGAAGCACGTCGCAGTCTGAGGTCAACGATCAACGGAAGGAAGAAAACATGCACAATGGAGGAAACATGCGCAGATCAAACTTGCTCGCGTTCGGCGTGCTCGGCGCTGTGGCCGCGCTGGTCACGCCATCCGGCCCGGCGGGGGCGCAGGAGACACTGAAGATCGGTGTGCCCACCGCGCTCACCGGCACCTATGCCGGTCTCGGCGCCGAGGCGGTTCGCGCCATCGAGTTCGCCGCTGCGGAGGCCAACGCCAAAGGCGGCGTCGACGGCCGCAAGGTCGAGGTCAAGATTCTCGACACCGAAGCCAAGCCCGAGGTCGCCCGCAAGCAGGCGGAGAAGCTGGCGCTGGAAGGCTACAAGATCCTGACCGGCACCGTTGCGTCGGGCGAAGGCCTCGCCATGGGTCCACTGCTGGCGCGCTGGGATGCGATCTATGTCTCGACCATCAACAAGAGCGACAAGCTGACCGGCGATTCCTGTGTGCCGCGGATGTTCCGCACCAACCATCAGGACGCGCAGGATGCGGCCGTCGTCCGGCCGTGGCTCGGCAGCCGCAAGGAAGGCAAATGGGCGATCCTCGCCGCTGACATCGCCTGGGGCCGCGACTCCGGCAAGAGCTTCGTCGAAGCCGCCAAGGCCAACAAGAAGGACGTCGTCGCCGAAATCTACCCGCCGTTCGGTTCCAACGACTACGCTCCGTTCATCCAGCAGATCAAGTCGTCCGGCGCAGAGGGTCTGTGGGTGGCGCTTGCCGGCCGCGACGCCATCAACTTCGCCACCCAGGCAAAGGAGTTCGGCATTCTCGACAAGGTGTTCGTCGCCGGCGTCAGCTTCGTTACCGACAACAATGTCAAGACACTCGGAGCGACCTCCAAGGGCATCTGGGGCATCATCAACTATTCCTCGACGCTCGACACGCCGGCCAACAAGGCATTCGTGGAAGCGTGGAAGAAGAAATACAACGGCGATGAGCCTGCGAGCTTCGAGGGCGAAACCTATCTCGGCATGCAGGTGATCCTGCAGGCGGTCGCGAAGGCGAAGAGCGTGAAGTCGGTAGATGTCGCCAAGGCGATGCGCGGGGGCACATTCGACACCATCCTGGGCAAGGTTACGCTACGCGCCGACGATCACCAGATGGTGCTGCCCAACTACTTCGGCTACATCGGCGAGCAAGGCGGCAAGCTGCGCCCGATCATCACCGAGACCATCCCGGCGAACGTGGCGACGACGCCGCCAACCGGTACTTGCAATATGGGCGCATTGTAAGCAAAAGGACTGACCGGCGGCTGCCCCCTGCAGCCGCCGGTCAGTCGAAGTTGTCCGCGGCGGGAAAGGTGACATGAGCCTTACGGTCAAGAGCAAGGTAGAAGTACCGGAACTGATCGAGAAGCGGCGCGGACAGATCATTGCGGCGGCAATTGAGCTGTTTGCCAGAGATGGCTACCACGTGACCACGATACGCGACATCGCCAAGCGGGCTGATGTCAGCATCGGTACCATCTACCAGTACGTTTCCGACAAGGAGGACGTGCTGTTCCTGACGCTGATCGAGGTGCTCGACGCCTACCAGCGCCACGTGCCGGCCGCCATCGAGGGCGTCAGCGAGCCGCTGGCGCGCTTCCACGCCGCGATCAAGGCCTACTGTACCGTCAACGATTCCAAGATCGGCGCAACCGTGCTCGCCTACCGCGAGACCAAGTCGTTGCCCAAGACGCGGCGCAAGCTGATCCAGGAGAAGGAGCTCGCCACCAATCGGTTGATCTCCGCCTGCATCAACGACTGCATCGCCGCCGGTCTGTTCGAGGAAGTCGACGTCGAGCTGTTCACGTATCAGATCGTGATGTTCGCGCACGCGTGGGCGCTGAAGGCCTGGCGATTCCGTCCGATAATGACGCTCGACGAGTATCTCGCGCGCGGCATCAGGCTGATGCTCAACCCGAAGCTGACGCCGCGCGGCAAGAAGGCCTTCACCAGGCTGAACGTGTAAGTCCGCTTCGCTGCTCCCGGCTCAGTTGCCCTGGAACACCGGCTTCTGCTTGGCCACGAACGCCTCGTAGGCGCGTCCATAGTCCAGGGTCTGCATGCAGATCGCCTGCGCCTGGGCCTCGGCCTCGATCGATTCGTCGATTCCCATGTTCCACTCCTGGTGGATGCACTTCTTGGTCATGGCGTTCGCGAAGGTCGGACCGTCGGCCAGAGTCTTTGCCATTGCTTGCGCATCGGCCAGCACCGCGTCCGGCTCGGACAGCCTGTTGTAGAAGCCCCAGCGCTCGGCCTCGGTCCCGTCCATTGCACGCCCCGTGTACAGCAGTTCCGCGGCGCGGCCCGAACCGATGATGCGGGGAAGCATGTTGCATGCGCCCATGTCGGCGCCGGCAAGACCGACGCGCACGAACAGGAAGGCCACCTTGCTCCGTGCGGTGCCGAAGCGCAGATCCGACGCCATCGCCAGGATCGCACCGGCGCCGGCGCAGATGCCGTCGATTGCGGCGAGGATCGGCTGCGGACAGGCCCGCATTGCCTTGACCAGATCGCCGGTCATGCGGGTGAAAGCAAGCAGCCCCGCCATGTCGTCCTTGCGCTGCATCTCGACCAGCGGGCCGATGATCTCGTGTACGTCGCCACCGGAGCAGAAATTGCCTCCGGCGCCGGTGATCACGATATTCGTTATGTCGCGGCAATAAACCAGATCGCGGAAGGTGTCGCGCAGCTCGGCGTAAGACTCGAGCGTCAGCGGATTCTTGCGCTCCGGCCGGTTCAGCGTGATCGTCGCGACCTTGCCGTCGCGCTGCCACTGGAAGTGCTGCGGCTTGAGGTTCGAGAAATCAACCCGGGGCGGGTTGAAGCGGGTAGCAGTTGCAGTCATGCGGAACATCCTTGTTTGATGAGCTGAAAACGCTGGTGCGCGGCAGGAAGGGTCCTGCCGTGGTCAGCCTGAATAAGTGAGACCGCCGCTGACACTCAAAATCTGAGCCGTAACATAGCTCGATTTCGGACCGGCGAAGAAGACGATCGCGTCGGCGATCTCCTGCGGCTTGCCGAGCCGGCGGAAGGCGATTGCCCTGACGAACGCATCCTTGAGCTTGTCGGAACGGGTGTCGAGCAGCGGGGTGTCGGTCGGCCCCGGGCACACACAGTTGACGCAAATGCCCAGCCTCGCGACCTCGCGGGCAAGAGACTTGGTAAAGGCGATCATCCCGCCCTTGGCCGCCGCGTAGCCCGTCTCGCCGGTCGAGCCGACACGGCCCGCGTCGCTCGCCACGTTGACGATACGCGCATTGCCGGCGGCGATCATCGCCGGCAACAGCGCCTGCGTCAGGTGCAGCGCGCCGGTCAGATTGCCGGCGATGACCTTGTCGAGGTAATCGGGCGGCGTTTCGAGGAACGGATGGAAGACGCTGAACCCCGCTGCGTTGACGAGAATGTCGATCTTGGGATGGCGTGCGGTGATGGCTGCGGCGCAGCGGCGCACCGATGCACTGTCGGTCATGTCGATCGGCTCATACTCGACGTTGAGTTTGGACCGGCCCGCTTCCTCGACCAGCGCCCGCCCTGTCGTTTCGTTGATATCAGCGCAAATCACCAGCGCGCCGTTGCGCGCCAGCTCCATCACTGTAGCCTTGCCGATGCCGGACGCGCCGCCGGTCACCAATGCGATCTTGCCTTGGAACTCCATGTCGTCTTCCTCCTGTCGTTGTTCAGACCCGCGCGCCGGCGATGAAAGCGCCGACACGCTCCCTCGTCTCGACGTCAGTCTGAAGTTCGCGTGTCAATTCCAGTTCGTCGCCATAGCCGCCGCGGCCAGGGATTGCCGCGGATGCCACACACCGCTTGGCAGCCGCCAGCGCGGCTGCCGGCAGGGCCGCGATGCGCTCGGCGATCTCGGCCGCGCGGTCCGCCAGCTCGGCCCGCGGACAGGCCCATTGCACCAGTCCGAGCCGCTCAGCCGAGGCGCCATCAACGGCCTCGGCGCCGAGGATCAGGCGGTTGGCGATGCCGCGGCCGACGAGTCGCGTCAGCCGCTGCGTGCCGCCAGCGCCAGGAATGAGACCCAGCTTCACCTCCGGAAGCCCGAGCTTCGCTTCGACGGCGGCGATGCGGAGATCGCAGGCCAGCGCGAGTTCGAAGCCGCCACCCAGCGCGGCACCGCCGATTTCCGCAAGCGTCACCTGCGGCAGCGACTCGATCCGCGCATAGAGCCGCTGGATCGACGCGACATAGGCATAGGTGCGATCGGGACCATCAGCCGCGTCGAAGCGGAAACGCATCTCCTTAAGGTCGGCGCCGGCGCAGAACACCTTCTGGTCGGAACGCAGACGCAGCACCTTCCAGTCGTCTCGCGCTTCAACTTCGGCGATCTTGCGCGTAAATTCCGCAATCCAGGCCCCGCTGAGTGCGTTGACCGGCGGCGAACTCATGGTCAGCGTTGCGATCTGGCCGGCGACGGACATCTGGAACATGGCGGATCCTAGTTGCGAACAGGGTCAGGTGACGGGACCAGGCGACCTACGTAGCGATCGGTCAGCAACACGATCTTGCCGCGCACCTGCCGATCAGCAATTCGACGCAGCGCCAGCACTGCATCGTCGAGGCGCAGCGCTTCCGTCACCGGCGAAACGAGCCGTCCCTGGCGCCACAGATCAAAGATATCTTTCTGGGCGTCGCCGACCAGACCAGGCGTGCGATCACGATAGTCGCTCCAATGCAGCCCGAGCGCGGCGATGTTCTTGATCAGCAGATAGTTGGAACGCAGCGTCGCCGCGGCGCCAGCGGCGAAACCGACCACAATGATGCGGCCGCACCAGGCAAGCGAACGCAGGCAGGCGTCGAACACGCGTCCGCCAAGGTTTTCGACCACGATGTCCGCCCCGGCACCGCCGGTCAGTGCGGCAATCTCGGCCCTGAGGCCCTGATCGAGATCCGGCCGATCGAGCATGATGACGTGATCGGCGCCGTGCTGGCGCGCGAAGTCCGCCTTCGACGCCGTCGTGCAGCCGGCGATGACCTTGGCGCCGCAGGCCTTGGCGAGTTGCACCGTCGCGATGCCCACGCCTCCGGTCGCGCCGGTAACCAGCACGGTCTCGCCTGGCCTCATCTGGCCACGGGCGAACAGGGCGAAATGCGCAGTCTGGAAAGTGAGCCCAAGGCCGATGGCGTCGGCGGCGTCGAGCCCGTCCGGCATCGGATGGCACAAGGACGTCGGCACGGTGATCCGATCGACATAGCCGCCGTTCTCGACATAGGCGAGCACATGGTCGCCTACCCTGAATTCGCCCACCCGCTCTCCAACCGCGCTGACAATGCCCGCGACTTCCTTGCCGGGACTGAACGGCAACGGCGCAAGATTCTGGTACGTGCCGCGCACGACCAGAAGATCGGGGAAATTGACGCCCGCTGCATGCACGTCGATCGTGACCTCGTCCGGCCCCGGCGCTCGCACCTGCACCGTGGCAAGAACGAGTTGCTCCGGCTCCCCGTGGCGGACGATATGGAGGGCGCGAACCATTCAGCCACCCATTCCGACGAGAGCGCTGTCGGCGCCGAGACGCGGGGCGGATTTGACAACGGCGGAATCGCGCAGCGCCGGATCGATCGGCACCGGCAGCGCCGGGATCGTCTCTGCGCCGACGCTGACACGACGGTCGAATATCTTGCGGGCGATCACATGGGGATCGCGCACCGCATCGGCGAGATTGGCGACGATGGCACAGCATGCGTCCTGGCCCTCGAATACTCGCAGCCAATGCGCCGTCGGATATGCCGCGATGCGCGCAGCGACTCCGGCCCGGGTCGCCGCAGGGTCCCTGGCATCGTCGCACAGCGCTGGATCGAGCTCGATCAAGCGGCAGAAGACGTTCCAGAATCGCTGCTCGATCGGTCCGGCCGACAAATAGCCGCCGTCAGCGGTGCGGTAGATCTGGTAGCGCGGCGAGGCGCCGGTCGTCAGCGCGCTCCCCGCCGTCGGCCATGCGCCGGCTGCAAAGCCATCGGCGAGCCCCCAATAGGCCAGCACGAACAGATTGTCGGTCATCGAAATATCGAGATGACAACCTTTGCCGGTGCGCTGGCGCTGCAGCAAGGCGAGCAGCACGTTGATCAATGCGGGATAGGTGCCGGCAGCGATATCGGCGATCGGCATCTGCGGCATACCCGGCGCGCCGTCGCGGTCGCCCGTCAGCGACAACAGGCCGGCGAACGCCAGATAGTTGAGGTCGTGCGCCGCCATGTCCCGGCGCGGCCCGGTCTGGCCGAACCCGGTGATGCTGCAATAGACGAGCGAAGGATTGATCCTGCTCAGCGCCGCGAAGCCAAGACCGAGCCGTTCCATCACGCCAGGACGGAACTGTTCGATCAACACGTCGGCACGCTCGATCAACGGCATCAGTTGCGCGACCGCATCCGACGCCTTGAGGTCGATCGCGATCGAACGCTTGCCGCGGTTGAGAAGCGCGAAATTGGCGCTGTCCTCGCCGAAGCGCGGCGAATAGGTCCGCATCTCGTCGCCTGTCCCAGGCCGTTCGATCTTGATCACTTCCGCACCGGCCTCGGCCAGGAACAGGCCGGCCATCGGCCCCGGAAGCAGGGTGCTGAAGTCGAGAACGCGGATCCCGGCGAGCGGCAGCATGGCGATCTCCGTCAGCCTCCCAACGAACGGCTTATCACCAGCCGCTGGATATCGTTGCTGCCCTCGTAGATCTTGGCGACTCGCACGGCGCGAAATATCCGCTCGACGCCGTAGTCCTCGATGTAGCCATTGCCGCCAAAGGTCTGGATCGCGTCGGAACACACTTGTTCGGCCATCTCGGACGCAAACAGCTTGGCCATCGAGGCTTCGACCAGGCACGGCCGGCCCGTGCTGCGCAACGCCGCCGCGTGCAGCACCAGCTGGCGTGACGCCTCGATCCGGGTCGCCATCTCGGCCAGCCGGAACGCCACGGCCTGATGACCGATGATCGGCTTGCCGAACGCCTCACGCTCCTTCGCATAGGCGAGAGCGAGTTCGTATGCTGCGCGCGCCATTCCAACCGACTGCGCCGCGATGCCGATACGGCCGCCTTCCAGATTGGCAAGTGCGATGCGGTATCCGTCGCCCTCGGCGCCAAGCCTGTTCTCGACCGGAATCTCGAGGCCTTCGAAATGAATCTCGCAGGTGTCAGAGGCGTTCTGCCCCATCTTGCGCTCGACCCGGCCGACCCGGTAGCCTGGCCATGCGGTCTCGACGATAAAGGCCGAAATACCCCGTTTGCCCGCCTTCGGCTCCGTGAGGGCAAAGACCAGGGCCACGTCGGCATTCTTCCCGGTGGTGATGAATTGCTTGGTGCCGTTGAGCACATAACGGCTGCCGCGCAGCTCAGCCCTGCTCTTCAGCGCCGAGGCATCCGATCCGCTGTGCGGCTCAGTCAGACAGAAGGCGCACAGCTTTTCGCCGGATGCGAGCGGCCGCAAATAGCGTTCCTTCTGCTCATCCGTGCCGTAGTCCAGGATCGGCATGCAACCGACCGAATTGTGCCCGCTCATCACCGTGGACGTTGCGCCGTCGCCGGCGGCGATCTCCTCCAGCGCAAGGGCGTAAGCAATATAGTCCGCCCCCGCTCCGCCCCATTCCGGCGACACCGTCATGCCCATGAGGCCGAGCTTGCCCATCTCCCGCAGCGCCTGGCGCGGGAAGGTCGCGGTGCGCTCCCACTCGGCCGCATGCGGGGCAAGGTGGGCCCTGGAAAAATCTCGCGCCGTGGCGCGGATCATTTCTTGTTCTTCGGTCAGGACCATGGATAATAGCTTTCGAATGAACGCTCATTCAATCTGGTGGTTTCCGGCGAGGCTGTCAAGCAATCATCCCGGCGTGCAGCCGGCGGGTCCAGGGATTTTCCGGCGTGGCGCCGGCAAGGAAGCAAGGAGGAGACATGAAATTCGATCCGATACTGCCTGAGGGGCGGGTCGCGGCGATGCGGGCGCAGGGCTTTTGGGGTGACGAGCTTCTCGTCGATTACCTCGACCGCTGCATCGCGCAGGCGCCCGACAAGACGGCGATTGTCGACTTCAACTCGATGCAGGGCACCGGCCGCCGGCTGAGCTACAGGGAATTCGGCGATCTCGTCGACCGCATCGCCGTGGGTCTTGCCGATCTGGGCATCGAGAAGGACGACGTGGTGGCCTGCCAATTGCCCAACTGGTGGCAGTTCGGCGCGCTGGCATTCGCCTGCTGGAAGATCGGCGCGGTCATCAACCCGATGATGCCCATCTTCCGCGAGCGCGAGGTCAAGTTCATGCTCGGCTTCGCCGAAAGCAAGGTGTTCGTCGTTCCGCGCGAATTTCGTGGTTTCGATCACCCGGCCATGGTGCGGGCCATGCGTCACGAGTTGCCGCATCTCAAGCATCTGCTGGTGGTCGGCGGGAGCGGAGAGGAAAGTTTCGAGGACGTGCTGCTCGACAGGCCGCGCGAGACGAAGCGCGACGCCAAGCGCCTGTTCGCGGAGCGGCGGCGGAGCGCGGATGATATCGTTCAGTTGCTCTACACCTCGGGCACGACGGGCGAGCCAAAGGGGGTGATGCATACTTCCAACACCATCCTGTCGAACGTGCGCCCGTTCCGCGATCGGCTCGGCCTCACCGGGCAGGACATCGTGCTGATGTCGTCGCCGCTCGCGCATCAGTCCGGCTTCATGTACGGGCTGTTCATGCCCGTCGTATTGCAAACCACGGTGGTGCTGCAGGACGTCTGGGAGCCGCAGCGGGCGGCCGAGTTGATCGCGGCCGAAAGGGTGACCTTTACCTTCGCATCGACGCCATTCCTCTCCGACCTGACCGATGCCGTCGGCCGCGGCGCTTTCGACGTCTCGAGCCTGCGCATCTTCCTCGCCGCCGGCGCGCCGATTCCACGCGTGCTGGCCGAGCGCGCATCGAAAACGCTCGGGGCGGCGGTCGTGTCGGCGTGGGGCATGACGGAGAACGGCGCCGTGACAACCACCAGGCTCGAGGATCCCGACGAGAAAGCCTTCTTCACGGACGGCTGCGCGTTGTCGGGCATGGAGGTACGTGTGTTCGGACCGGACAACAAGTCCGTCCCACCCGGCGAGGAAGGCGTCCTCAAGGTGCGCGGCTGCTCCAGCTTCGTCGGCTATCTCAAGCGACCGCAGCTCTACAATCATGACGCCGACGGCTGGTTCGACACCGGTGACCTCGCACGGATCGATGCGGACGGCTATGTCCGCATCACGGGCCGGGCCAAGGACATCATCATTCGCGGCGGCGAGAACATTCCGGTGGTCGAGATCGAAGGCCTGATGTTCCGTCATCCAGCGGTGCAGGCGGTGGCGATTGTAGGCATGCCCGACCCGCGGCTCGGCGAGCGCGCCTGTGCGTTCGTCGTGCCGAAGCCCGGTCAACAACTCAGCTTCGAGCAGATGGCGCAGTTTCTCGCCGATCAAAAGGTCGCGCGACAGTATCTGCCGGAACGGCTGGAGATCGTGGCCGAGTTGCCGCTGACGCCAAGCGGCAAGGTCCAGAAATTCAAGCTGCGCGAGACCGCGAAGACATTCAGCGCGTGACGGCATCGACCAACGCGCCTTTCACGACAAACCCGAACAAAGGAAACTTCATATGACGGCAGCAAGCACATACACCGACCTCCTGTACGAGGAGCGCGACGGTATCGCGACGATCACCATCAACCGGCCGGACAAGCTCAACGCGTTCCGCGGCAAGACCTGTGACGAACTGATCGACGCCCTGAACCGCGCCGCCTGGAACGCCCAGATCGGCGTGATCGTCCTGACCGGGGCAGGTACGCGGGCGTTTTGCACCGGCGGCGACCAGTCGGCGCATGACGGCAGCTATGACGGCCGCGGCACCGTCGGCCTGCCCATGGAAGCGCTGCACGCCATCATCCGCGTGGCGCCGAAGCCGGTGATCGCCAAGGTGCGCGGTTACGCGATCGGCGGCGGCAACGTGCTGGCGACCCTGTGCGACCTGGCGATCGCTGCGGAAAGCGCCCAGTTCGGCCAGGTCGGCCCCAAGGTAGGTTCGGTTGATCCGGGCTTCGGCACCGCCTATCTGGCCCGCATCGTGGGCGAGAAGAAAGCGCGCGAAATCTGGTATCTGTGCCGCCGGTATGGCGCCGCCGAAGCTGCCGCAATGGGGCTCGTCAACAAGGTGGTGCCGGACGATCAGCTTGACGCCGAGGTCGAGATCTGGTGCCGCGAGATCATGGATCGCAGTCCGACGGCGATCGCCATTGCCAAGCGTTCCTTCAATGCCGATAGCGATTCGATCGCCGGCATCGGGGCGCTCGGCATGCAGGCGCTGAAGCTCTATTATGAGACGGACGAGTCGAAAGAAGGCGTGCGCGCTTTCAACGAGAAGCGCAAACCGGAGTTCCGCAAGTACGCCAAGTGAACCGGGACGCAAGGCATCGGACGACGGAATGCAACTCCTCGTTCGGCGCTCTCATGGCCCAAAATGCACCGTCATGGCCGGGCTTGTCCCGGCCATCTGCGTTCCTCGGCTTTGAGAAGAAAGACGTTGGATGCCCGGGACAAGCCCGGGCATGACGAGCGGAAAGGCCGTCATTGCAAGGACCCAACAGGTCATGCGAACGCGCGCCCGATGACAGGCTCCGCGACGAAGCAATCCAGCTGCCCCGCGAGGATAGGTGGATTGCTTCCGCCTTCGCGCTGAGACGCTTCGGCGAACTCGTGCTCTGCGTCGATCAGTTGAATTGGCAGCATGTACGACCCTCATGGTGAGGAGGCGCGCACCTGGGAATCCGTAACCACGATAACAAGTATGGATTCCGGGCCGCGCCTTCAGCACATCCCGGAATGACGAGGATAGAGAGATCCTGACGCTTCAGACCGCGCGGCGTTCCGGCGAGATGTCGTGGGAATAGTGCGAACAGTCCACGAGGCTTCCTACGGCCAGCGTGCGCAGCACTTCCGGATTTCGTTCGCCCTTGCCGGCAGCTGCCAGGATGCAGCAGGCCATCTCCGCCTGGTTCGCGGAGGTACGCTTGGCCTCAGGAATCGACGCGGTGGCGTCCTCCAGAACAGCCTTCATCAGCTGGATGAGTTCGGGTGGAAAATACGCTCCGCCGGTACTCATGTTCGTCCCCTCCCGAAAAAGGTAACGCCCCTCCGGCCACATCTTAGGTACGGAATTTTTCGGCATGCAACAGATTTTGCAAATTCGCCGGCCGCGGCGTTGCATGGAACCACCAGGGCCGGATGACAGCATAATGACATTGGGTTGAGCCGGAGCGGCAGCAAAAAATCACCTCTCCGGCCGAGGAGAAGTGAACCGAGTTTGCCGGACAATCGATTGCATCGAACGCCCTCTCGCTCTAGTCGTCGAACAGCGTCATTCGTCCTGTCCCATAAGCCGGCTGCCGAATGAACGGCGGCCACGACTGCGTTGTTTCCCGCGCGCCGGTTTCGGCGCGGTTCAACTCATCGCCCTCACGATCGCGCTGCCGCCACTTGCGCCGCTCGGCCCGTTGCGCCCGCCGCTCGGCCTTGCGCCTGTCCTCGGCGCGGCGGGCATCGCGCCTTACTTCGTCATCGCGCGCCTTCGCAAAGGAATCTTCCGGCGCGGCACCCTCGCGCGCAGCGGTCGGCTGCGCCGGAGCGGCGGCGGATTGCGCCGGCGCATTGCGCTCGGGCGATGGCTTCGGTTCGGCCGGCTCTGTCGAGGCCTGCTGCGACTGCGGCTGGGCTTGTTGCGACGGCTGCGGTTCCGTCGGCTTTGGCGCTTGCGGCGCGCTGACCGTGGCGGCGACCTGCGTCGCCGCCATGAAGGGCACCGGCTGCGCGGCGCCGTTGATCGCCGCGATCGGCGCGCGCTGATCGAAACGCGTCGCCTCGGCCTGCTTTGATCCTTGCGGGTTCATGACGTCGCCGAGCAGAAGGCCGCCGCCCAGACCCGTGGCGATCGCCAGGACTACGGTTGCCACGCCGGCAAAATAAGCAATGGATACACGCATGTGTCGTCTCCCTGACGCTGCAACGTGTCAGGGAGAACGATGTTCCGGCGCTAAAGGGGAAGTGAGAGCGGCGCGCTCATCGCCTGTTTGTCTTGCGCGTGAACTTATCCGAGAGCCGGTTCCCACGTTGCGCCAACGCGGCCCCGCGGGTCGGGATCACGCGCTCAGATCATGGAGGCGACGCGTTCCAGGCCGATGACGCGAGCGAGCGCGCGGACTTCCCTCTTCTGGTCCTCGCGAAGCTGGAACAACAGCGGCATCGCCGCCGACTTGAGCTGTGCAACTTCTTCTGAGTCCGGATCGATCGGCGGCGCGCCAGCGGCGGGATCGGCCTGCCTGGTCGAATGCATCTTGCGGGCGATGGCGCGCAGTGCCTTCTCGACGCCGGGCCAGTAGGATTCCTGGTCGGGCGACAGCTTCAGCCGTTCCTTGATGCCGGCGATCTGGACATCGGACAGAAGCGTGTAGTGCTTCTGCACCGCCGGCTTGGCGGCGGCCGGCTTCGGCTTGGGCGGAGCCGGCGACGGTGCGGCGGTGACGTTCGGTACGGTCAGGTCCGAGGAAGCGGCGGCGGCATAGGCCTGGCGCAGCGGCTCGGTGAGTTGCGGGGCCTCCTGCTGCGGCGGCTGCTGCGGTTCGATCGCGGCGGTCGCCAGCGCAACGACGGCGAGCTTGTCGGCCTTGGCCTGCTTGTTGGAGACGACAGGAGTATCGGCGGCAATAGTCTTGTCGGCGGTCGTCTTGTCCGCGGCGGTCTTGGCGGCGGGGGCGGCATAGTCGGCGCTGACGGCCGGCACGCTGTCCCGCCCGAGGATGGAGGTCGCGGCCACGCCTGCCACCAAAATGCAGGTCAGGGCGACAATCATGATGGCCCGGGTCAAGAAGGTCTCCATTTCCGCCGATCGCCTTGGTGCAATGTCCCGAAAAGTGAGGGTGAATTAAGGCTTAACGGAGCGGTCCCAAGACTTGGAAAGTAGGAAAGTGCCAAAAACGGGCCGAAACGACCTAAAATCACGCCGCAACGGCCAATTCGTAGGCTTCCTGGATGTCGGCGACGATCTCATGGGCCTCGAAAAGAGCGTCCGAGCGCACCGATTTCAGGCTGACCGTCCAGTTGCTCCGGCGGGTGCGGGGCATGGAGATGACCTCGAACTTGACGTCGCGGCAGAGCGGGTGCCGGGCCAGCGCGTTGCCGACCCTCCAGCGGATCTCCTCAATGGTGGCCTGCCGCTTTACCCAGATCGCTTCGAGGTCCATAGGCATCCCTCTTGCAGCGCGGCCCGAACTGGCGGCGGGCCGTCATCCCGGATTATTCTTGGGGCCGGCAAGGTTAACGGCGCGTTAAGGCCGCCACTCGTTGGGAGCGCACGCCGCGCGATGGCAGGAACGGAGATGACGTCAGCGGCGGCACGGCCTTCGGTGCGCGCCGGCGTGCTGGCCGTTACGATCGTCTCGCTGATCACGCTTGTTATTGCGACCTTCGAGCTGTCGATGGCCGATTTTCCGTCGGCGCTGGTGCTGCTGGGCGTCGTGCCGCTGGCGGCGCTGTTGTTCCTTGCATGCCTGTTGTGGTCGGCCTCGCAATTGCTGCGCATCCGCAAGGACGGCGCAAAGTTCGCGGCTCCCTTTGCGATCTGCGTGGCCGCGCTGCTGGCGCTGCAATACGCGCCGCTGCAGCAGATCTATCTCAACCAGAATTTCTGGCGGCACCGCGCGGACCGCGACCGTATCGTGGCGCGTGTCGAGAACGGCGAACTTTTGCCCAATGTCGACTACAACAAGAGCCTGATCGCGCTGCCTCGCCGCAATGCGCATGTCTCCGCCGGCGGCGACATCGTCATCGAGGACGCGGAAGAAGGCGTCTATGTGCTGTTTCTGACTTCACGCGGGCTGCAGCACTATTTCACCGGCTTCCTGCGCGTGCCGCCGAGCGGCGCCCCCAGGAAATTCTTCGAATTCGCCGACAAGCCGCCGTCGCAGTTGGTGCGCTACGACAAGGAATGGTGGTTCGTGGCGAACTAAGCCGGCGCCCGGATTCCGACGGCGCCGGGCACCGCGACTAGCCCGCCGCCCGGCGCGGCTGTGCATTCGAGACCGCATCGGCAGCCACGGGGATCTGCATCAGGACGGTCTGACCGGTAGAGACGATCTCCACACCGCGCTCCTGGAAGCGACGCTTCATGCGGCGATTGAACTCGCGCTGCACCGGCCAGCGGCCGCTGTCGGTGCAGGGAATCTGGCCGACGATCGAGGCCATCGAACCATCCACCTTGTCGATGCCCCACAGTTCGAGATCGCCGCGGATCAGGTACTGGTATTCCGGCTCGCGGCGCATCTCGGCGACGATGTCCTTGAGGATCTCGCCGGCGCGATCGGTGTCTTCCTTGTAGGAAACGTTGACGCTGACGGCGGCATTGCCGACGCCGCGGCTCGCATTGGTGATGGTCGTCACGGCGCTGAACGGCACGATGTGCACCGAGCCGTCGCCGGCCCGCAGTCGAAGGGTGCGGATCGAAACGTTCTCCACCGTTCCCGACAGGCCCGACAGCGTAACGTTGTCGCCGACCTGGACGGTATTCTCGAGCAGGAGAAACAGCCCGGTAATGAGATCCTGCACCAGCTTCTGCGAGCCGAAGCCGATGGCGATGCCGACGACGCCGGCACCGGCGAGCAGCGGAGCGACGTTGACTCCGATTTCGCTGAGCGCGGTCAGGCCCACGACGGCGACGATCACGCAGAGCAGCGCGGTTCGCAGCATCGGCTGAAAGGTTCGCAGGCGCGCCGCGCGCGCGTAGTGGCCTCCCCTCGACAGCGTATTGACCTGGCGATCCATGAGCGCGTTGCTGATCTCCCAGATCGCCGCCGCCGCGAGCGCGGCGACGCCGACCGTTGCCACCGCGGACAACAGCCTGCTGCCGATCTGGCCACCGTAGAACCAGACGATGGCGTCGATGCCCCAGACTTCCAGCAGCGCAACGAAGGCGATGAAGCCGATCGCGGTAGCAACGACGTTGCGCAGCATCGGCAGATAGCGATTGGCGCGGGTCTCCAGGCCGGGAAAGCGCTGCAGGAGATCCGGCCTGATGCGGAATCCGCGATCGATCAGGCTCAGCACCAGCATGTTGAAGAGACGCGCCATCAGCACGACCGCAATGGTGCCGACGAAATACTGGAGCAGCAGCGTGTAGCCGTTGCGGATGTTCAGCGCCCAGACCGCCCACAATGCGAGATCCAGCGCGATCGCAAGATAGTGCCACAGCCCGGCGATGCGGTTGCGCACCCTGGCCGCGAGACCCTGACTGCCGGCCGGCGCCCGAATGGAATCGGCAACCTGCCGCCGGCACTGCAGGATGACCACGGCAATGAACAGATGCACGACCAGCATCACCAGGCGCAACAGCGCGCCATAGCCGGCGCGATGCAAGCCGAGCAACAGCGCCACGTTGGCGAAGGCGATGCCGGAGACGCCAACGGCGACGATGCGCCGCGCCCATATCTCGACATAGGCCGCCGTCTCGGCGCGAACGCGGAACACACCGAAAGGCCCGGCCAGCGCCCGTACCAGGCAAATTAACCCGCGCGACAGCGCATAGGCATTGACCACCGCCAGGATCACGAGGCGCGTGGTTATGAGATCGCCAATGTCGGTGCCGAGCAGCATGGTGGCGATACCGATGAAGACGAGCACCGGCAGCAATTCAAGCACGAGGCGTCCCAGCACGAAGGGCAACCTGAGCAGCGACTGCCAGGCGCGCGCCAGGCCGAGACGGCGCCGGTTCAGCCCCGGCACTGCTGCGATGTCGGCCGCCGAGGACGGCGGGTCCGACGCCGCCAGCATCGGCGCCGGCACGCGTGCCTCCTGCGGAAGACGGCTCTCCAGAAACGCCACCGGCCGCTTGATGGCGCGGAAAACCAGCCATTCGGCGGCAAAGGCACAGATGAACACCAACGCCAGCTTCCATGCGATATCGAACAGCTGACGATAGGCGGATGGATCGTTGGCGGTCCGCACCGCCCAATAATAGAACGCCCTGAAATGCGTCAGCGTCCGCGCGATGTCGGCAACCTCGCGCGAGATCTCGCGAACCTGTTCGGACACCATCAGCAGAAGCTGCGCGCCAAGGCTGTCGGCCGTGAGCGGTATGGCGGATTTCTGCTCGGCAGATGGCGCCTGCAAGCTATTGGCGACCGCACGCAGCGTTTCGATGACCTCCGCGCGCTTCTTCTCATCGGAAAGCACATCGAGCGCCCGCTTCGCCTGATCGGGCGTCAGCGCGCCGGCATTGTCAGCAGCCGAAGGGGGAGCCGGCGCAGGCTGAGCGAAAGCCGGAGCGGCAAACAGGACGCAGGCGAGCAGGATCGACGGCAACAGCTTGTACGACACGAAGGCCTCTCTGAATCAGACACGCGCGGCGGAAAGACCGGCGCGGGCCTTTCCTTCGCGCGTGCGTGATGTCGGATCATCCTTTGTCGTCGTCATCTTGTGTCGGAACTTTGCTCTCGCAACGGCCTTCTCTTGGCATTTGGGCGCGGCGTTCCACTTGCAGGCGACATCACATAATTGCCGCGAACAATCGCCGGGAACTTCGGAACATGAGATCAGAACTTCGCAGCGAAGAACTCCGGCCACAGCGCGCGCCATTTTTCCGCGAGCGGGCGGAAATCGCCAGGGCTGGTCTCGTGACATTCGGCGCCGGGTGCGAGTTGCACCCAAGGCTGCGCGCTGCGAAGAAACATATGCGCGACCGGCGTCAGCCACTTTGTGTCATCGAGCGTGCCGGCTCGGATGTTGATCGTCTCCGGGCGCCCCTTGCGCTCGCCGTAGATGCGACCGCCGCAATCGGCACAGAACCATGACGTGACGTCGGCGCCCGAGGGCGAGGGACGGCGCCAACCCTTGGGGCTTCCCTGCATGATGCGGAAGGACTCGCTCAGAACCGGCATATTGAGCGCAAACGCGCTGCCGGAGGCGGTCTGGCAGTCGGTGCAGTTGCAGGTGTAGAGCAGCAGCGGAAACGACGCGATCTCGTAGCGGATCGCGCCGCAGGAGCAGCCGCCGGTCAGGGGAAGCGTCGGTCGTGGCGCGTTCACT
>DASWVJ010000123.1:0-35603 GCA_036406295.1 Bradyrhizobium sp. | reverse complement strand
CATTCCGAAACTGCGCGGCGATCTGGTGTCGCGCCCGGCCAGCGACGTGCTCCGCGAGGCCGAGCGGCTGGTGAAGGCCGGCGTCAAGGAACTGATGGTGATCTCACAGGACACCTCGGCCTATGGCGTGGACATCAAATATGCCGCGAGCACGTGGCAGGATCGCGAGGTCCGCGCCAAGTTCTTCGATCTGGCCAAGGAACTCGGCGAGCTCGGCGCCTGGGTGCGGCTGCAATATGTCTATCCCTACCCGCATGTCGACGAGGTGATTTCCCTCATGACCGAGGGCAAGGTGCTGCCCTATCTCGACATCCCCTTCCAGCACGCAAGCCCCGAAGTCCTGAAGGCGATGAAGCGCCCGGCGGCACAGGAGAAGACGCTGGCTCGCATCAAGGCCTGGCGCGAGGCCTGCCCTGAGCTGACGCTGCGCTCGACTTTCATCGTCGGCTTCCCCGGCGAAACCGATTCCGACTTCGCCTATCTGCTCGACTGGCTGGAGGAAGCCGAGATCGACCGCCTTGGCTGCTTCAAATACGAGCCCGTCGCCGGCGCGGCCTCGAACGCGATTCCCAACGCCGTGCCCGACGAGGTCAAACAGGAACGCTGGAACGCGCTGATGGCGCGCCAGCGAAAGATTTCCGCGCGCCGGCTGAAGCGCAAGGTCGGCACGCGGCAGCAGGTGATCGTCGACGAAGTCGGTCCCACCGTCGCAAAAGGCCGGTCAAAGGCCGACGCGCCGGAGATCGACGGCGCCGTCTATCTGTCGAGCCGCCGGCCGCTGAAGGTCGGCGAGATCGTCACTGCGAAGATCGAACGCGCCGACGAATACGATCTGCACGGCAGCGTCGCCGGCTTCTAACAGGGGTGAGCAAGATGCCGAGGCCACTGCAAATCAAGATCTTCATGGACAGCCAGGCGAGCGTCATCGAAGAGCAGATCAACGCTTGGCTGGCTTCACAGACCTCAGTGAGCATTATCAAGACGGAAACGGTAGTCTCGGGCGGTGGTGGCAGCCCCGCAGGGGGCCCATGGCTCGTCGTCACCATCTGGTACGAGCCGCCTCCGGCCGATCGCGAACGCCCCGGCTTTCGAATTGCCTAACACCAGCTGACGCTAGCTGGCGCGTCCCAGCACGCAGCACAAAGCGATGCGAGAACGGCCCGTCTTGACATGGCCCGCCCTTCGGCTGTATCAGCGCGCCCCATGATGTTGAACCGGACCATCCGCCGCGCCGCCGACCGCCGTCGTACCCACGACGATGCGGGCGCGCGCCATGTCCGACGACAACGCTGAACAGCTAGATCAGCCAAGTTTTCGAGAAGGCCGCACCCGCAAAGTGCGGCCTTCTCGCTTTTCGGCCTGCCTTTTCACCCCCCAATCGCGAGAGAAGCCCAAGAGAGGAGATCGACATGATACCCCGTTCGTTCGATGCGCTGATGGACATCACTGCGCGCCCGCAGGTCGTGTTCGTGCGCGGCAAGGGCAGCTATCTTTGGGACGAAAGCGGCAAGCGCTATCTCGACTTCATGCAGGGGTGGGCGGTCAATTGCCTCGGCCATTCGCCTGACATCATCGCCGATGCGCTTGTCGTGCAGTCGGCAGCATTACTGACGCCGAGCCCTGCCTTCTACAACGCGCCGAGCCTCAAGCTTGCGAAAGCGCTGGTCGACAAGAGCTGCTTCGACCAGGTGTTCTTTGCCAATTCCGGTGCGGAGGCCAATGAGGGCGCGATCAAGCTCGCCCGCAAATACGGCTCGCTGCACAAGAACAGCGCGCACGAGATCATTACTTTCGAAGGCGGCTTTCACGGCCGCACGCTCGCGACCATGTCGGCCTCCGGCAAGAAGGCGTTTGAGCCGCTGTTCGAGCCGAAGGTGGCGGGCTTCCGAAAAGCGCGGCTCAACGACCTCGAATCGGTGAAGGCGCTGATCACGCCGTCGACCGTTGCCGTAATGCTCGAGCCTGTCCAGGGTGAAGCCGGCGTGTGGCCGGCGACCGACCAGTTCTTGCAGGAATTGCGCGCGCTGACGCGTGAGCACGGCCTGCTGCTGATCCTCGACGAGATCCAGACCGGCGTCGGCCGCACCGGAAAGCTCTTCCACTACGAGCATGCCGGGATCAAGCCCGACATCATGACGCTCGGCAAAGGCATCGGCGGCGGCGTGCCGCTGGCCGTGCTGCTCGCCACGGAAGCGGCTTCCTGCTTCGAGCATGGCGACCAGGGCGGCACCTTCAACGGCAATCCCCTGATGTGCGCCGCCGGCCTTGCCGTGCTCGAACATGTCAGCCAGCCCACATTCCTGAAGGCGGCGACGGAGGCCGGGCAATTCCTGGAGAGCGAACTGCAAAAGCTCTCGGCCCGCCACGGCCTCGGCGAGGTCCGCGGCCGTGGGCTGTTGCTGGCGCTCGATCTGAGGCTGCCGATCGGCGCCTCGATCGTGGCGCAGGCGTTTCAGCAGGGCCTGCTGCTCAACTCGCCGCAGCCGGACGCGCTGCGCTTCATGCCGGCGCTGAACGTCACGCGGGCGGAGATATCTGACATGATCGAGGGACTCGATGCGATCCTTACCGAGGCCGGCGTGGCACGGCGGGTGGCGTGAACCCCTGTGAAGTCATTCCGGGATGGTCCGAAAGGACCAGACCCGGAATCTTGGGGTTCTCTGGAGCGCAAGCGCGCTCCAGATGCTACGCATCGCCCCGGAATGACATGCCGACAATTACGGTCTTAAGATCGCCGCGCCCGTGGTCGCCCGGCCCTCGAGATCGATGTGCGCCCTGGCCGCGTCCTTCAGCGCATAGGCATGATTGATCGGCACGTGCAGCTTGCCGTTGATGACGGCAGCAAACACCGTGTCGGCGCCCTCAAGCAACTCCTTGCGGGTGGCGACATAGTCATTGAGTTTCGGCCGGGTTGCGAACAGCGATCCGTGGTTGTTGAGCTCGGCAATCGCAAAGGGCGGCACCGGCCCGGAGGCGTTGCCAAAGCTCACGAACATGCCGCGCCGCTTCAGGCACGACAGCGATCCGGGGAAGGTTGCCTTGCCGACGCCGTCATAGACGACGTCGCACAGCTCGTTGCGGCTGATCTGCTTCACCCGCTCGACGAAATCCTCTTCGTTGTAGTTGATGACGTGGTCGCAGCCATTTGACAGCGCGAGGTCGGCTTTCGCCCTGGAGCCGACGGTGCCGATGACGTGGGCGCCGAGCGCCCTCGCCCATTGGCAGGCCAGCAGGCCGATGCCGCCGGCCGCGGCGTGGATCAGAACGCGATGGCCGGTTTCGACCTTGAAAGTCTTGTGCAGGAGATACCAGACCGTCAGCCCCTTGAGCATCAGTACGGCGCCCTGCTCATAGGTGATGTGGTCGGGCAGCTTGACCAGCTTGTCCCAGGGGATGTTGCGCTCGGAGGAATAGCCGCCGAGATTGAAGTAATAGGCGACGCGATCGCCTGGATGAAAATGTGTCACGCCAGGCCCGACCGCGACCACCTCGCCGGCAGCTTCATTGCCTGCGATGAAGGGCAGCCCCGGCGCCTTGTAGAGCCCAGTGCGGAAATAGACGTCGATGAAATTGAGTCCGACGGCATGCTGGCGAATGCGAACCTCGCCCGGCCCCGGCGCCGGCACGTCCACGCTTTCGTAGGTCAGGACTTCCGGACCTCCCACCTTGTGCACGCGGACGGCCTTGGTCATGGCGTCTTCTCCCTTGCCTTCGCCCGACAAGAACCGAACCCCCGCAGGCAGGCGTTGTCAACCAACGCCTTGGCGGAAAACCGAAGAGCCTGCCTATTTCCTGACCTTTCTCCGATTGCGCCTGGCGAGCACGTTGAAGAACTCCACCGCGGCCGAGAATGCGATGGCGAAGTAGATATAGCCGCGCGGAATGTGGAATTTGAACCCATCGGCCACCAGGGCCACGCCGATCAGCACCAGGAAGGCCAGCGCCAGCATTTTTGTCGTCGGATGCTCTGCGACAAAGCGCGCCACCGGTCCGGAGGAAATGTACATTATGATGCAGGCGATCACGACGGCGGCAACCATGATCTCCAGATCCTGCGCCATGCCGATCGCGGTGATGATGGAATCCAGCGAGAATACCATGTCGATGACAATGATCTGCATGATCACCCAGAGGAAGGCGTTCGCGGCAGACTGCTCGTCATCCGCGCCCTCATAGGATTCGACCTCGGTATGAATCTCGTGGGTGGCCTTCGCAATCAGGAACATGCCGCCGGCGATCAGGATGATGTCGCGCCATGACAGCGCGAAGCCCTTTACGGTAATGACCGGCTCGGTCAGGCCGATCAGCCAGAACAGCACGCTGAGCAGGAGGATACGGAACGCCAGCGCGAGCAACAGCCCGATCTGCCGTGCGCGTGTCGCGTTCGGCTCGGGGACGCGCGACACCAGCACCGAGATGAAGATGACGTTGTCGATGCCAAGCACGATTTCAAGGGCCGTCAGGGTCAGCAGCGCCGCCCAGGCCTCCGGGCTGGTCAGGAGTTCGATCATGCCTTCAACGATTTGATCAGACGAATGACGGCATTGCTGCCGAGGACATAGGCCCCGATGGCGCAAAGTCCGAACGTGATCGGCAGGCCGACGTTGAAGTCATAGACGAGCGTGATCATGCCAAGCACGGCCCAGGCCGCCAGCAGCCACAGCGTCAGCCAGCGCAGACGGACGACGCGGAACGGATGCAAGACATGAATCGGCACGAAGGTCAGCACGATCAGAACGGCGACTGCGAGTGTCGAGATTATCGGCGGCATGTGCAGCAGAAACAGGTAGAACGCCACGGCGTTCCACAGCGCCGGGAATCCGCGAAAGTGATTGTCGGTGGCTTTCATGCGCCGGTCGGCGAAGTAGAGCGCGCTGGAGACCACGATGCCGATGCCCAGGAACGGCGCGGCAATCGGCAACAACAGCCCGCTGGCGGTGATCGCGTAAGCCGGCACGAAGACGTAGGTCAGGAAGTCGACCACGAGATCGAGAACGTCACCCGACCAGTTCGGCTGCAGCCGCACCACGTCGAGCCGCCGCGCGATCGGGCCGTCGACGGCGTCGATAACGAGCGCGAGACCAAGCCAGGCGAACATGCTGGTCCAGTGCTCGCGCACGGCCTCCAGCATCGCGATCAGCGCAACGCCAGCGCCGAGCGCGGTGAAGATATGCACGGAAAACGCCGCCGCTCGCATCCGCGAGGTGGATTGTGACGATATGGGCGGGCTGGCCTGTTCCATGGGTCGGGCAGAGTGCTATCAGGAATCCTGCGCGTTTGCACACCGGAGCTTGCGGCGTTCGGCCGCGCAACTTTTGGGAACTTTTTGAATCGCTCCACGTCTTGAAATTACCGCGGCCAGCGTCAATTGTCCCAGCTATGAGCGACGCTTCCATGACTTTCGACACTGTCGTTGTGGGCGGCGGGCCGGCCGGCCTCACCGCCGCGATTGCGCTTGCCGATGCAGGCGCCAGGACCGCCCTGCTCGCCCGCCGCACGCCCTACGCGGACAACCGCACTACGGCCCTGCTCGGTGCTTCCGTGGATTTGCTGGAGCGGCTCGATGTTTGGCGGCGGTGTCAGGACAACGCCGCGCCGCTCAAGGTGATGCGGCTCGTCGACGATACCGGCCGCCTGGTCCGGGCGCCTGAGGTTCGCTTCGTGTCGGAGGAAATCGGCCTCGAGCAATTCGGCTTCAATATCGACAACCGCACGCTGGTTGCCGCGCTGGAAGCGCGCGCCGCGGAGCTTCCCGGCCTGACGCGTGTGGACGACGAGGCGATGACGGTCGTCCCGGAGGACAGCAGTGTGGCCATCGTCACCCGCCAGGACAAAACGCTGGGGGCTCGCCTCGTGATCGGCTCCGACGGACGGCACTCATTGTGTCGCGAGGCAGCCGGTATCGATGTGAGGCGGCGCGACCTCAACCAGGCGGCGCTCACGTTCAACGTCAGCCATTCAAGGCCGCACAGGAGCGTCTCCACCGAATTCCACACGCCGCAGGGGCCTTGCGTGTTCGTTCCCCTGCCCGGCGATCGCTGCAGCGTCGTCTGGGTCACTGCGCCTGATGAAGCCGAGCGGCTCATGGCGCTGAGCGATGAAGAAC
Organism: Bradyrhizobium sp.; assembly: GCA_036406295.1. GTDB lineage: Bacteria > Pseudomonadota > Alphaproteobacteria > Rhizobiales > Xanthobacteraceae > Bradyrhizobium. The sequence continues at coordinate 29,497 of DASWVJ010000123.1, read as the reverse complement.
TCTCGGAGGCGATTGAGATGCAATCGCACTCCATTCTCGGCCGCACCACTGTCGAGCCGGGCCGCCACAAATTCCCGCTCGCGATCGAGCGGCCGACGCAGATCGCAAGGCACCGCATCGCGCTGGTCGGTGAATCCGCCCATGTCGTGCCGCCGATCGGCGCCCAGGGCCTCAACATGGGACTGCGCGACGCCGCCGATCTCGCCGACATCGTGCGCGAGGCGCTCAGCCTCGGCGAAGACCCGGGCGCACCGCAGGCACTGCATCGTTACGCCGCCACACGGCGCAGCGACATTGCGAGCCGCACCTTTGTGATTGACCTCGCCAACCGCTCGTTGCTTTCCGACCTGCTGCCGGTCCAGACGGCGCGCGCCGCCGGCCTGCATCTGATCGGCGCGATCGGGCCGCTCCGCCGCCTTGCCATGCGCGAAGGGCTGGCCCCGTCCTGGCGGGGCCATTAGCATTTTCAAGCGAAGCGGATAGCGGTTCGCGCCAGGAAAACACGTCAAGCAGCATCAGGGGAAAACCAGTCTTCCGGTCTGGATCAACCACATCACGCTGGTCAGCGTGACGACCGACGCAAAGGTCCCGATCAGCACGGCGACCGAGGCCGGCTCGATCCAGGTGTCGTTCTGGCGCGCCATCACGAACACGTTGAGCGCCGGCGGTAGTGCGGCCATCAGGACCGCCGTCGCCGCCCATGGTTGCGCGAACGGTCCGAGGGCCAGCATCAGCCCGAAGGCGAGCAGCGGATGAACCAGCAGCTTTACGGCGATCATGCCGGGCACCTCCCATGGCACGCGCTTGAACGAGCGCAGTGCCACGGTGACGCCAAGCACGAACAGCGCGGTCGGTGCAGCAGCGTTTTGCAGGAATTGCAGCGTGTTGTTCAGCGCGACCGGGAATTCGATGTGCAACGCCGCACAGAGTGCGCCCAGACACGCCGACATGATCAGCGGGTTCAGCGCGATCTGCTTCACCACCACGCCCAGCGCATGCAAGGGCGAAGGATGCTCGCGGTCGGTCAGTTCGATCATGAACGGCACGATCGAGAACAGGAAAATGCTGTCGCAGCAGAAGATCAGCGCGGTCGGGGCCGCCGCCTGGTTGCCCAGCACAGCCAGCGCCAGCCCCGGACCCATGTAGCCGACATTGCCATAGGCGCCGGCGAGCCCTGCGATCGTCGCCTCGCGCAGCGTCAGCTTGCCAATCAGCTTGCCGACGATCATGGCCAGCGCGAATGCGAGCATGGTGCCGAGCGTGGTTGCAATCAGGAATGGCGGGTTGTTGAGCTCGGCAAACGGCGTCCGCGACAAAATTCCGAACAGCAGCGCCGGTAACGACACGTACAGCAGGAAGAAGTTCATCCAGGCGAGCCCGGACTCCGGAAGCGCTTTGACCTTGCCGCAGAAGTAACCGACGAAGATCAGGCCGAAATAGGGGATCGCCAAATTGAGTATATCGATCATGGAGAAAAGGGATTTCCCGAGCGTTTTCCAAAGCGTGGCGCCGCCTCTTACCACGCCGCAAAAGGTTAATTCGGCCACATGCCCCTAGCATCGGCCACAATCATGGTCTATCGACGAAGCCATGATTAAAGCGCGTACCGCCAAATTCCAGATCGGTCAGATCGTTCGCCACCGGGTATTTTCGTTCCGGGGCGTGGTCTTCGACATCGATCCCGAGTTCAACAACACCGAGGAGTGGTGGCTGTCGATCCCGGAGGAGGTACGGCCGCACAAGGACCAGCCGTTCTATCACCTGCTCGCGGAAAATTCGGAGACGGAATACGTCGCCTATGTCTCCGAGCAAAACCTGCTGGCGGACGATTCCGGCGAGCCGATCCGCCATTCGCAGGTGGCCGAGATCTTCGTGAAGGACAAATCCGGCGCCTACCGGCCGCGCAATCCGTCACTGAACTAGACCGGCACCTCCTGCAAGGAGATCGCTGCAACAAAAAAGCGCCCCTCCGGGCGCTTTTTCGTTTGTGCAGCAGGCGTGTCTTACTTCGCGGCCGGATTCGGCTGTGCGGCGCCGCTCTGCTCAAGCTTCTTGCGCGCGTCCTCGGCGCGCTTCTGCAGCTCTTCCTGCAGCTTCTTCTGGTTTTCCTCGAACACCTTCGGATCGGTCGGCGGGCCGTCATAGGCCTTGGCGAACTCGCCTGCGAGCGGCAGCGGCAGCGTCAGCGGGGCGCCGTTGGAGTTGATCGCCTGCACGACGAGGTTCTGGCCCTTCTTCAGGGCGGCGATGACCTCGGGGGTCGCGTCATAGTCCGACATGCAACCGTTCTGGAAGCAGATCACGTAAGGCGCCTGCTGCGGCTGGTTGCTGTCGATGATGATGCGGGTGCCATGGACCAGCTGCATGCCGAGCGGCAGCGTCACGCGGAGGATCTTCTTGGGCTCCCCTTCCGGCTCGATGATAACAGCTGCGATGACGGGCTGGCCGGACTCGATGCGACCGTCCTTGCCGGTGAAGCAGACCTGCTTGGCGCCGGCTTCCTGGCCCTTCAGGCAGAACTTGGTCCAGGGCGCGTAGATCAACTGGATCTGCTGTTCCGGAGGCTGCTGAGCGGGGGCCTGGGCCGCGGGCTGTCCCCCTGCCGGGGGCTGCTGGGCTGCCGGGGCCGGGGCCTTGGGCGCACCCTTGGGTGCGGCCTTCGGAGCGGCCTTGGGAGCCGGCGCGCCGGGCGCGGGAGCCGGCGTCTGGGCCTGGGCTTCGGAAAGCGCCAGCGAAGCCGACAAGGTGGTCGCCGCCAACAGGGCGAGCGCCCGCCCATGCGGCCGGACCGAGGCGGCCAAGATACGGAAATTCATTGCGGAAAACCCTTTCTGAAGCCAGGCACCCGAAACCGCTGCGGGCGCCAAATCCCTGCGCCGTTTTGGGCGGCTGTCTCTTAGCCAATTGAGGCGGTTGCGTGACCGGCTCGGCCGCCCTGTTCAATTGCCCGCCTTCAATACAGCGGCGGACGAAAAGATCAATGCCGACAAGCGTCTTGGGTCGACGCCACAGCGATGCCCGCAGCCCTATGGTAAAGCTTCGCAGGTGAGAATTTTCGAATCAGATCCGCGCAGGAAAACACCCCGCTTCCTGCACGCCGCCGTGCACCTTGCAAGCCTGTTCCTGCTGGCGGTTGCCGCCGCCCCGGAGCGGCTGGCGGCGGCGGAGAGCTACGCCATCGCCATGCACGGCGCGCCGAAGCTGCCTGCCGATTTTGGCCATATGCCCTACGCCAATCCTGCCGCGCCCAAAGGCGGTCGGCTGATCTGGGGCCTCTCCGGAACTTTTGACAGCCTCAACCCGCTGATCGTGCGCGGACTCGCCGTGCAGCAGATGCGCGGCTATGTGATCGAAAGCCTGATGGCGCGCGGCAATGACGAGGCCTTCACGCTATACGGCCTGCTGGCGAAGACGATCGAGACCGATGATGCCAGGACCTATGTCACCTTCCGCCTCGATCCACGCGCACGCTTCTCCGATGGCAAGCCCGTCACCGCCGAGGACGTGCTGTTCTCCTGGGCGCTCCTGCGCGACAAGGGCCGTCCCAACCACCGCCAGTACTACGCCAAGGTCGCCAAGGCCGAGGCGCTTGATCCGCTCACCGTAAAGTTCGATCTTGCCGGCGCCAACGATCGGGAACTGCCGCTGATCCTCGGATTGATGCCCGTGCTGCCGCGCCACGCCGTCGATCCCGCGACGTTCGAGGATACCACCATGACCGGGCCGGTCGGGTCCGGCCCCTATCGCGTCACCGCCGTGCGTCCGGGCACCAGCGTCACGTTGACCCGGAACCCGGACTATTGGGGCCGCGATCTGCCGGCCAATCGCGGCCTGTGGAATTTCGACGAGATCAGGCTCGATTTCTATCGCGAGGCCAACGGCCAGTTCGAGGCATTCAAACGCGGCCTGTACGATTTCCGCGTCGAGCATGAGCCGCTGCGCTGGCACGACGGTTACGATTTTCCCGCCGCCCGCGGCGGCGAGTTGATCCGTGACACCATCAAGACCGGCATGCCGCAGCCGTCGGAATTCTTGGTGTTCAACACGCGCCGGCCGATGTTTTCCGACATCCGCGTGCGCCGCGCGCTGACGCTGCTGTTCGATTTCGAATGGATCAACAAGAACTATTTCTTCGGTCTGTACGGCCGGAAGGCGGGCTTTTTCGCGGGCTCGGAACTCTCCGCCTACCAGCGCGCCGCCGACGACCGCGAGCGGGAATTACTCAAGCCCTACGCCTCCCGTATGCCGCCTGACATTCTCGACGGCAGCTACCGCCTGCCGGTCACTGATGGATCGGGACGCGATCGGACAGCCCTGCGTGCGGCGCTGGCACTGTTGTCCGAAGCCGGCTACGAGCTCGACGGCACGGTGCTGCGGCAGCGCGCGACCAAATCGCCCCTCGCCTTCGAGATACTGGTGACCACGCGCGATCAGGAGCGCATCGCACTCGCCTATCAGCGCGATCTCAAGCGCGCCGGGGTCGAGGCAAGCATCCGCGCGGTCGATCCCGTGCAGTTCGACCAGCGCCGGCTCGGCTACGAGTTCGACATGCTCCAGAACCGCTGGGACCAGTCGCTCTCGCCGGGCAACGAGCAGTCGTTCTACTGGGGCACCGAGGCCGCCGACATTCCCGGCACCCGCAATTACATGGGCGCCAAGGACCCTGCGATCGATGCGCTGATCGCGGCCATATTGGAGGCACGGGAGCGGCCGGCTTTCGTCTCCGCCGTGCGGGCGCTCGACCGCGTCCTGATGTCGGGCTTCTACGCTATCCCCCTGTTTAACGTGCCCGAACAATGGATTGCCCGGTGGAATCGGATAGAACAGCCCTCGGTCACCGCGTTGTCAGGCTATTTGCCGGAAACTTGGTGGCACAAGCCGGACCGGCCGAAAGCCGATCAGCAGAAGTGATGCCAACGAAGCGATGCAGCCGAACTCCGTGACCCATCCCAACGCCTCGCCGACGCTCTATGTTCTCTTTCAGCGCATTCTCGCGCGGCAGCCGGACGCATTGGCGCTGGTCGACCCCCTCAACAAGCAACGCATCACTGGCCAGCCGCCGAAGCGCCTGACCTTCGCGCAGGCCGACCGAGCGATCTCGGCCCTGGCGGCGCACTTCATCGAATCCGGCCTGCCGGCGAACTCGGTCATCGCACTGCAACTGCCGAACACGATCGAGTTCGCGCTGACGGCGCTCGCCGCCTACCGTGCGGGGCTCGTGGTCGCGGCGCTGCCGCTGCTCTGGCGCCAGGCGGAACTGACGGTCGCGTTGAACCGCACCGGCGCGCGGGCGGTGGTCACTGCAAGCCGCATCGACGGCATCTGTCATGCCGACATCGCCATGAACGCGGCGGCGGAATGTTTCTCGATCCGCCACGTCTGCGGCTTTGGCGACGATCTTCCGGAAGGCATGGCCTCGCTCGACCGCGCCATTGCCGCGGAGTCGGCGACCACGCGACCGGTGATCCAGGATGGCCGCAAGGCGGCGCTGGTTTCATTCGACATGATCTCCGACGGTTTCCGCGCGGTGCCGCGTACCCATCTCAGCGTGATCGCCGGCGGGCTCGCGCTGTCGCTGGAGAGCGATGTGCCGCAGGGCGCCACCATCATGTCGGCGTTCACGCCCTGCTCTTTCGCCGGCGTCGCCTCGTCGCTGGCGATGTGGCTCCTGACCGGCGGAACGCTGGCGCTGCATCATCCCTTCGACGACGAAGTGCTCGAGCGGCAGATCGTTGAGGCTTGCTGCGACACGCTGGTGGCGCCGGCGCAGCTTGCGTTGCGGCTCGACGAACTGGATTTGCCGCAGCGGATGCCCGGCCTGCGCAACGTGCTCGGGCTCTGGCGCTCGCCGGAACAGGTCGCCTCCAGCGCGTCCTGGAGTGCGCAGACCGCCAGCCTGACCGACGTCTATCTGTTCGGCGAAGCCGGCATGTTCGGCGCGCGCCGCGGCGAAGATGGCGCGCCAGCCGCAATCAAGCCCGGACCGCACGGCGCACCGCGCGAGCTGCCGGGCTCGGCGATCTCAGGAGAGATCCTGCTCACCCAGCGAGGAACGCTGGGTTTGCGCGGACCGATGGTCACGGCCGCAGCCTACGCGTCTCAGCGTCCGCCGGGCGACTCTCTGATCGCGGTACCTCCTCGCGACTATGTCGATACCGATTACACGGCGCGCCTCGACCGCGCCACGGGAGCAATCAACATCACGGCGCCGCCTTCCGGAATCATGGCGGTCGGCGGCTATCGCTTCCTCGCGGAGGATTTGCAGGAATGGGCCAAGCGTCTCGGCCAGGGAGCGCTGCTCACGGCGCTGCCGGATCGTATGAGCGGCCACCGGTTGGCGGGCCGCGCTCCAGACAATTCCCGCGCTCGTGAAGCGCTTTCAGAATTGGGCCTTAACCCACTGATGGTGGAGGCTTTTCGCGACCGCTCCAGCACCGCGTGAGGAAAATCTACCAGGTTCCGTTGACCTCGCATTAAGCCTGCAAATCTAGGATCGCGACCTCGGTTCAGAGGTCACGCAATCCAGATGTCGCAGCAAGGCCCGATCCTCATCGTCTCGGCTGTCGGCAGCCCATCATTCGCATCGGCGCTGCATGAGACAAAGCTGTTTCCGGTCATCGAAGCCGATTGGGTTGAGGCCGCGCGTGCCGTCGAACAAGTGCGGCCCGGCACCGTCCTCGTCTCTTCGGTCGGGCTCGACCTGTCCGACCTTGAAGCGCTGGCCAGGCAGATCGCCGGCCGCCAGCCCTATCTGCCGCTGATCGTGGTCGATCCCGGCACCAGATTGCCTGACAACGCCATCCCTTTCACGCACAGCAACGAGCATCCCGAACGCCTGGTGGCGCGCATCAGCTCGGCACTACGCGTGCGCTCGCTGCATGCGACAGTGATGCGTCGGCTCGACCCGCCGCGGCGCGTGGCGATGTCGGATATCGATCCCGCACGCGACGCGACAGTGCTCCTGATCGGCCGCGGCGGTGCCTACCCTGCGCTTTCGGTGGCGCTTGGCGAACGTATGGGCGTGGTCGGCGCGCTCAGCATCGAGGCGGCCGCAAAGCATCTCAACGGTCGCGACATCGACGGCATTGTGCTCACCGACGGCTTTACCCCGCGTGTGGTCGACGCCTTCCTCACCGTTCTGGCCGAGGATACGCGCTTCCGTAACCTGCCCATCGTGATCACCTCGGGGAGCCTTCGAGCCACTTACGAACTCGCCAATCTCGAGATCGTTGCGGCCGATCCCGCCCGCGTCGCCGCTTCCGCGCTTCCGATGGTGCGCCAGCGTGCTTTCGAGGTGCATCTGAGCCGCACGCTGCATTCGATCGACGCCAACGGCCTGATCGACGTGCGCACCGGCCTGTTCACTCGCGCCGCGTTCGATCGAGACTTTGCGACGGCCGTCTACCAGAGCCAATCGCGCGGCGGCGGCCTGTCGGTGGCGCGCTTCGCTTTCGATCCCGCGCATCCGCGTGCCCAGTTCGACGGCGCGCGGATCATCAGTCGTCTGATGCGCCAGAGCGACTTTGGCGTAGCGCAACAGGATGGCTCGGTCCTCGTCGTCTTCGCGGAAACGGATTTGCGCAACGCGCACATGATTTCCCGCCGCATGTCGGCGGTGATGCGCCACACCAGCCACGGCAAGCGCGACACGCGATCCGAACCTGTCGTCACGGTGGCGACCTTGTTGCCGGCCGATTCCGCAAAGTCGCTGCTCGCGCGGCTCGCCGACGAGGCGCAGCGCGCGGCTTCCTGAGCCTACGCCGCCTTCTTGCTCTCGGCGAGATTGGCGAGCTGGCGCAGGATTTCCGTGGTGCCGGCAAGCCGCTCCTCGGGCGTCTCCCAGTCCTGGAAGAACACCACCTTCATGTCCGGCCGCACCTTTGCCGCCTGCCCGTGCTTGCGGATGAAGGCAACCAGCCGGTCGGGTTGGGCGAAGCTGTTGTCGCGGAAGGAAAGCACCGCGCCCTTCGGGCCGGCATCGACCTTCTCGACATTGGCTCTTCGGCAATAGGCCTTGATGGCGGCGACCTTGAACAGATAGCGCACCTCGTCCGGCAGCACGCCGAAGCGGTCGCGCATCTCCGCGGCGAAATTGTCGATCTCTTCGTCGGTGTCGAGATCGGCCAGCCGCCGGTACAGCGACAGCCGCACCGCAAGGTCGCTGACATAGTCATCCGGGATCAATACCGGCATGCCGATCGTGATCTGCGGCGACCAGCGGTCGGCGGCAGGCTCGGCCACGCCGGCCTTGAGGTTGACGATCGCCTCTTCCAGCATCGATTGATACAGCTCGAAGCCGACTTCCTTGATGTGGCCTGACTGCTCCTCGCCCAGGAGATTGCCGGCGCCGCGGATGTCGAGGTCATGGGAGGCAAGCTGGAAGCCGGCGCCGAGGTTTTCCAGCGATTGCAGCACCTTCAGCCGACGCTCGGCCTGGGTCGTGATCTTCTGCTGCGCCGGCAACGTGAACAGCGCATAGGCGCGCAACTTGGAGCGCCCCACCCGCCCGCGCAGCTGGTAGAGCTGAGCCAGGCCGAACATGTCGGCTCGGTGAACGATCAGGGTGTTGGCGTTCGGGATGTCGAGCCCGGATTCGACGATCGTGGTCGACAGCAGGATGTCATACTTGCCGTCGTAGAACGCCGAGATGATGTCCTCGATCGCGGTCGGCGCCATCTGGCCGTGGGCGACCGCGACCTTCATCTCCGGCACGTTCTTGTCGAGGAAATCCTTGACGCCGGCGAGATCCTCGATCCGGGGCACCACGTAGAATGCCTGGCCGCCGCGATAGCGCTCGCGCAGCAGCGCTTCGCGGATCATCAGGGGATCGTGCGGCGCAACGAAGGTGCGCACCGCCAGCCGGTCCACTGGGGGCGAGGCGATGATCGAGAGCTCACGCACGCCGGTCAGCGCCAGCTGCAGCGTGCGCGGGATCGGCGTGGCCGAGAGCGTCAGCACATGCACCTGCGCCCGAAGCTGTTTCAGGCGCTCCTTGTGGCTGACGCCAAAATGCTGCTCCTCGTCGACGATGAGCAGGCCCAGGTCGCGGAACTTGATCGATTTGCCGAGCAGCGCATGGGTGCCGACGACGATATCGATCCCGCCTTCGGCGAGCCCCTTCTTGACCTGGTTCAACTCCTTGGTCGGGATCAGCCGCGAGGCCTGGGCGACGTTGACCGGGAATCCGCGGAAGCGCTCGGCGAACGTCTTGCTGTGCTGGCGCGCCAGCAGCGTGGTCGGCACCACGACCGCAACCTGCTTGCCGTCGAGCGCTGTGGCAAAAGCCGCGCGTAGCGCCACCTCGGTTTTGCCGAAGCCGACGTCGCCGCAGATCAGGCGGTCCATCGGACGGCCGATTTCGAGGTCTTTCAGCGTAGCGTTGATCGCGCTGAGCTGATCCTCGGTTTCCTCATAGGGGAAGCGCGCGCAGAACTCGTCATAGACATGCGGCTGCACCGGGAACTTCGGCGCCTCGTGCAGCATGCGCTCGGCCGCGATCTTGATCAGCTCGCCCGCGATCTCGCGGATACGGTTCTTCAGCTTTGCCTTGCGTGCCTGCCAGCCGCTGCCGCCGAGCCGGTCCAGCTCGACCTTGGTCTCGTCGGAGCCATAGCGGGACAAGAGTTCGATGTTCTCGACCGGCAGAAACAGCTTGGTCTCGTTCGCATAGTGTAGTTCGAGACAGTCGTGTGGCGCGCCGGAGACTTCCAGCGTTTGCAGGCCGACGAAGCGGCCGATGCCGTGGTCGACATGGACGACGATATCTCCGGCGCTAAGGCTTGTGACCTCGGAGATGAAATTGTCGAGCTTGCGGCTCGCCTTGCGCGGCCGCACCAGGCGGTCGCCCAGAATGTCCTGCTCGCTGATGACGGCGACGTTATCGGTCTCGAAGCCGGACTCCATGCCGAGCACGGCGAGCATCGCCTCGTTACGGGGTGTTGCCTGCACCGTGCGCCAGGTGTTGACGCTGGTGATGTTGGCAAGCTTGTGGTCGGCGAGCATGCTCGCCATGCGGTCGCGTGAGCCTTCGCTCCACAGCGCGACGACGACTTTCTTGCGCTGCGACTGCAGCGCATTGACATGCGCCACGACAGCCTCGAACACGTTGGCCGAACTATCCGCCCGCTCCGGCGCAAAATTGCGGCCCTGCCGCGCGCCCGCATCGAACACGTCGGTCGAGCCTTCCGGCATCGCGAACGGCGTCAGCCGCGCCAACGCCGCTTCCCCGAGGCGCTGCGTCCATTCGCCTTCAGTCAAGTACAGCCGGTCCGGCGGCAGCGGCTTGTAGATCGCTCCGCCTCCGGGGTGCTCCATCGCTTCGCGCCGCGCTTCGTAATAATCGGCGATCTGCTTGAAGCGCTCGCGTGCGGCGTCCTCGCCCTGCGGCTCGATCGCGATCGGTGCGCCGTCGAGATAGTCGAACAGCGTATCCATTCGCTCCTGGAACAGCGGCAGCCAGTGTTCCATGCCGGGATGGCGGCGCCCCTCGGTAACGGCCTCGTAGAGCGCGTCGCCGCGTTCCGGCGCGCCGAAGGCCGCGACATAGCCCATCCGGAAACGGCGGATGGTTTCGGTGACGAGCTGGAATTCCGACACCGGCACGAGATCGAGCCCGCGCATATCAAGCATGGTGCGCTGGGTTTCTGCGTCAAAGCTGCGGATCGATTCCAGGGAGTCGCCGAAGAAATCGAACCGCACGGGCATGTCGAGCCCGGCCGGAAACAGGTCGAGGATGCCGCCGCGCACGGCGTATTCGCCGGGCTCGCGCACGGTGGAGGAGCGGCCGTAGCCGTTGTGCTCGAGCCAGGCGACGATGGAATCCATCGGCACGACATTGCCCGGCGCGACCGACAGCGCCTGCGCCGCCATGTTGTCGCGCGAGGGTACGCGCTGCGTCGCGGCATTTACCGTCGTCAGCACGATCAACGGCTTGTCGCTGCCGGTTAGCCGCGACAGCTTGGCCAGCGTGGTCAGGCGCTGTGCAAGGATGCCGCCATGCGGCGAGACGCGGTCATAGGGTTGGCAGTCCCAGGCCGGGAACTGCATGACGGGCAAGTCCGGCGCAAAGAATTCCAGCGACCGCGCCAGCTGCTGCATGCGCGGCCCGTCGCGGCAGACCACGGTAAGACTTACCGCCGGCCGATTCGGCTGCGCGGCGACCGCACGCGCCAGGTCCGATACGACGAGCCCCTCCGCGCCCTCGGCGACATTGGCAAAGGTGAGCGCGCGGCCGGGCACGAGACACGCGGCGGGAGATTTGGCCGGCTGTTTCATGCACCCTCGTCCACCGCGCGAAAGGCCTTGATGCGGTCGAACAGCGCGCTCGCAAGTTCCGGGGGCAGCGGCGCGTCGCTTGTCAGCGCCGCATAAAGATCGGGATCCGGCACTTCGATCAGGCGCTCCAGCGTCCCCAATTCGTCGGCGGACAGAGTTGCGATCTCGGCATCGGCAAAGCGGCCGAGGATCAGGTCCATCTCGCGGGTCCCGCGGTGCCAGCAGCGAAACAAAAGCCGCTTGCGGCGATCGTCCAGTCCGCCGCTCGATCTCGTCGTACCCGTCATTTTTCCAAGCCCCATCCAACGCCAAAAGCCCGGACGTGCCGGGCGGGTTTGATATAGCGACGAAGACCGCCGATGTCAGCCCTTCCGTCGCCGGAATTATCAACTGTTGCATCCGTGCCGGGCTTGACGGAAAGCATCGACACATGACGGATGATGCGATGCGCCCTGCCCTGCTCAATCCGCTGTTTGCGCCGGTCACGAGCCTTCCGGGCGTCGGGCCGAAGCAGGACAAGCTGCTGCGCTACCTGCTCGATCGCAGCGAGACACCGCGCCTGGTGGATCTCTTGATGCATCTGCCGGCCAGCGTGATCGACCGGCGGGCGCGGCCGAAGATTATCGAGGCTTCGCCGGGAACCGTGGTGACACTGGAGGTCACGGTCGATCGCCACCGTCCGCCCCCGCCGCGTAGTTCGCGGGCGCCCTATCTCGTCTATGCCAGCGACGAGACCGGCGATGTGGTCCTGACCTTCTTCCGTGCCAAGCTCGGCTATGTCGAAAAGCTCTTGCCGGTCGGCGCCAAGCGCTACGTCTCCGGCACGCTGCAATTCTACGACGGCATGCCGCAAATGGTGCATCCGGACCGCATCGTCGATGAAGCTGCCTTCGCACAGCTCTCCGGCATTGATCCCGTCTACCCCCTCACTGAAGGCCTCGCGCTGGGCTCGCTGCGCCGAGCGGTCGGCCAGGCGCTGCAGAAGCTGCCGGCGCTGCCGGAATGGATCGGCCCGGACGTCATCCGCCGCTGCAAGTTTCCGCCGATCGCAGAGGCGCTTCGTCGCGTGCACCAGCCGGTCAAGTTGACCGATATCCTGCCCGACGGTCCGTTCTGGTCGCGGCTGGCCTTCGACGAACTCCTCGCGGGTCAGCTCGCTTTGGCGCTGATCCGCGCGCAACTGCGCAGGCCGGCGGGCGAGCGCAACGCCGGCGACGGACATTTGCGCAAGACGATCATCGATGCGCTGCCCTATGCGCTGACCGCGTCGCAGCGGCAAGCCGTGGCCGCCATCACCGACGATTTGCGCCAGCCCGTGCGCATGCTGCGGCTCCTGCAGGGCGATGTCGGTTCCGGCAAGACCGTGGTGGCGCTGCTCGCCGCCGCGGCTGTGACCGAGGTCGGCAAGCAGGCTGCGCTGATGGCGCCGACGGAAATCCTGGCGCGCCAGCACATCAAGACCATCGCGCCGCTTGCCGAGCGCGCCGGCCTGCGGGTCGCAATCCTGACCGGCCGCGAGAAAGGCAAGGAGCGCCGCGACATTCTCTCGCGCCTGGAGGCGGGCGAGATCGATCTGCTGGTCGGCACGCACGCGCTGATCCAGGACGACGTCGTGTACAAGGCGCTGGCGCTGGCCGTCGTCGACGAGCAGCACCGCTTTGGCGTGCGCGAGCGCCTTGCACTCACGTCCAAGGGCGAGGCGGTCGATGTGCTGGTGCTGAGCGCGACGCCCATCCCGCGCACGCTGGTCCTCACTTATTTCGGCGACATGGACGTCTCCGAGCTCCGCGAGAAGCCGGCCGGCCGCCAGCCGATCGATACCCGCGCCGTGCCGCTCAGCCGGCTCGAAGAGGTCATGGATGGCGTCGGCCGCGCCTTGAAGTCCGGCAAGCGCGTCTACTGGATCTGCCCGCTGGTCAAGGAATCCGAGGCCGAGGGCACCGAGCATCTCACCAACGCCACCGAGCGCTTCGAGAGCCTGCAGCAGCGCTTTGGCGACGCCGTCGGGCTCGTGCACGGCCAGATGAAGGGCCCCGAGAAGGATCGCGTGATGGCGCAGTTCGCCGCCGGCGACATCGGTCTCCTCGTTGCGACCACCGTGGTCGAAGTCGGCGTCGACGTTCCCGCCGCATCCATCATGGTGATCGAGAACGCCGAGCGCTTTGGGCTTGCGCAATTGCACCAGCTGCGTGGCCGCATCGGCCGCGGCTCGGAGGCTTCCACCTGCCTGCTGCTCTACAAGGAGCCGCTCAACGAGATGTCCAAGGCGCGGCTGAACGTGATCCGCGAGACGACGGACGGCTTTCGCATCGCCGAGGAAGACCTGAAGCTGCGCGGCGAAGGCGACGTGCTCGGCGTGCGCCAGAGCGGCCTGCCGGGCTACCGCATCGCGCGCTCCGACGTGCACGGCCAGCTGATCGCGCAGGCGCGCGACGAGGCGCTGCGCATCATGAAGGACAATCCAAAGCTCGCGGGCGAACGCGGCGAAGCGCTGCGCTGCCTGCTCTATCTGTTCGAGCGCGACGAGGCCGTGCCGCTGATCGGCGCGGGCTAGTCGACCTTCGCCGGCTGCGGCTCCAATTTAGCCGAATTCGCCACCCGCGCGGCATTGGCCATGCCGGCAAGCGCCGCGATCTTCTTCTGCTGGTCCGAGCCCGGCTGCACGACGCCGGCGGACATGATCAGGGTCGCCGCGGCCTCGGTGGACATCTCGACTTCGATGACCTTGCTCTTCGGCACGTAGAAGAAAAATCCCGTGGTCGGGTTCGGCGAGCACGGCAGGAATACCGACATGTGCTCTTCCTTGCCCGGCAGACAGGTCGAAACGTCCTGGCTCGGCGGTTGCGAGATCAGCACGATCGACCACATGCCCGGCGCTGGAAATTCCACGAGGCCGACGCGGCGAAAGCTTGATCCGTTCTTGGAGAACAGCGTCTCGAACACCTGCTTGAGGCTGCGATAGATCGCGCGCACGACGGGCATGCGGCCGAGCAGCCGCTCGCCAAAGTCGACCAGCTTGCGGCCGACCAGATTGGCGGTCAGGAAGCCGAGCATGGTGAGCGCGAAGACCGCGATGATCAGGCCCGTGCCAGGCAAGTAAAACGGCAGGTACGTTTCCGCCCGATAGGCGACGGGCACGAACGGGCGCACCAGCCCGTCGACCCAGGTCACGAACCACCAGGTCAGATAAAGGGTGATCGCGACCGGGCCTGCGACAATCAGTCCGGTCAGGAAATAGTTGCGGAAGCGGGCTATCAGGCCGGGCGGGGCTTCCGGCGGCAACTCACCCGAGGTCACGGTCGGAGGCAATTCTTCGCGGTTCATGTGGTTCCAGGCAGGTCGGACGGGCCCTGTGCAAACACCAGCTAAGCCATCCTAGCAGGTTTTTGAAGGGGGGCGGCGCGGCGCCGCCCTACTCGACCGTGACGGATTTCGCGAGATTCCGGGGCTGATCGACGTCCGTGCCCATGATAACGGCAGTGTGGTAGGCGAGCAGCTGGACCGGAACAGCATAGACCATGGGAGCAAAGGCTGCCGCCATGTCGGGCAGCACGATGGTCACCAGCGACTCGATGGTGGCTTCCGCCGCGCCCTTGGCATCCGTCATCAGGATGATCTTGCCGCCACGCGCGGCGACCTCCTGCATGTTGGAGACGGTCTTCTCGAACACCCGGTCGTGCGGCGCGATCACCACGACCGGCATGTTCTCGTCGATCAGCGCGATCGGCCCATGCTTGAGCTCGCCCGCGGCATAGCCCTCGGCGTGGATGTAGGAGATTTCCTTCAGCTTCAGCGCGCCTTCCAGCGCCAGCGGGTAGCTGGTGCCGCGGCCGAGATAGAGCACATCCTTCGACTTAGCGATGTCGCGCGCCAGCCGTTCGATCTGCGGCTCGCAGGTGAGCGTCGCCGCCATCAGCCGCGGCACTTCGACCAGGCCATGCACAAGCTTGGTTTCATCCTCGGCCGACAGATGTCCGCGCGCCTTGCCGGCGGCAATCGCAAGCGAAGCCAGCACCATGAGCTGGCAGGTGAAAGCCTTGGTCGAGGCGACGCCGATTTCCGGGCCGGCGATGGTCGGCAGCACGGTCTCGGCCTCGCGCGCAATCGTCGAGGTTGGAACGTTGACGACCGCAAGCGTGTGCGCGCCCTGCTCTTTCGCGTAACGCAGGGCGGCCAGCGTGTCGGCGGTCTCACCGGACTGCGAGATGAAGATGGCGAGATCACCCTTGCGCAAGGGCACCTCGCGGTAGCGGAATTCGGAAGCGACATCGATCTCGACCGCAACGCGGCCGAACCGCTCCAGCCAGTATTTCGCGACGTAGCCGGCATAGCTCGCGGTACCGCAGGCGACGATCGAGATACGCTGGATGTCGTTGAAATCGAACGGCAGCCTGACCGGCATGGTCACCCGCTCGGTCGCCATGTCGACATAGCGCGCGAGCGTGTGGCCGGCGACTTCCGGCTGCTCGTGGATTTCCTTGGCCATGAAATGGCGGTAATTCGCCTTGTCGACCAGCGAGGTCGCGGCGGAATGCTTGGTCGCCTCGCGATGCACGATGGCGTCGGTCTTGTCGTAGATGGTGGCGCTGTTGCGGGTCAGCACCACCCAGTCGCCATCCTCGAGATAGGCGATCGTGTCGGTGAACGGACCAAGCGCGATCGCATCCGATCCCAGGTACATCTCGCCGTCGCCGTAGCCGATCGCGAGCGGGGGGCCGTTGCGCGCCCCGATCATCAGATCGTCCTCGCCCGCGAAGATGAAGCCGAGCGCAAACGCCCCGCGCAGCTGCGACAACGTCGCGCGCACCGCCTCGACCGGCTTGACACCGCCCTTCAGCATGTCGTCGACGAGGTGCAGCACGATCTCGGTGTCGGTCTCGGTCTTGAAGACCGTGCCCTTCTTCTCCAGCGTCTCGCGCAGCTCGCGGAAATTCTCAATGATGCCATTGTGGACGACGGCGACGCGCTCGGTCGAGTGCGGATGCGCGTTGTTCTCGGTCGGCTTGCCGTGGGTCGCCCAGCGGGTGTGGCCAATGCCGGTGTGGCCGGTGAGCGGCGTTGCCTCGAGCTTGGCCTGGAGATTCCTCAGCTTGCCTTCAGCGCGGCGGCGATCGAGCTTCTTGCCTTCCAGCGTCGCGACGCCGGCAGAGTCATAGCCGCGATATTCAAGCCGCTTGAGCGAATCCACCAGGAGCCCCGCGACCGGAGCGCGTCCCAAAATGCCGACAATGCCGCACATGCGGTCCTTATTCCCCAAGTAGCCGTAAATTTGTCAAGCCAACGACAAGGTCTCTTAACGAAAATTGCCCGCGTCGAGGAACTCAATATTTGTTGCGTATTGAGACAGGGTTAAGTCGAAACCTTAATCCAGGGAGAATAACATGCGCTCTCGTTCCCGCGACAGATTTTCGCCCGGGTTGTGCATCTCGTTGCTCCCTCTTGGTCAGAGGGCGCAGGGAAAGCCGGACGCCGACTGCGCCCGCAGCACCGTGTGCAAAAGTGCTACAGAAAACGCACACGGATTAGACAGGTACAGCCAGGACATCCCGGCTTTCCCCGCGCAATGGGTTTACGGCTTATACGGGCTCTCCCCGGTGAGCGGCCTTTATTGTCACCGTTGCCCCGCCAGCACGGGCCGGCGGGGATAGACGCCAGGGTCGCGGCGCCAGGACCACACGACTTCGCCGTACGCTGCGGGCGTTTCGTCCGGTGCAGAAACACCTGACGCCGCAGCGTCCATCGCAACCCGCACCACGTTACGTGACGATCGCGCAAACGTCCCTCATGGCGGCACGGGCTGGGCGGAGCACTGCCAGTGATTTGCCCGACGAAGCAAGAGATAATTCTGATTATCGGATCACGACTTCGTGAAACACGAATTGTTGAGAGCATTGGATTGGGTTGCGCCACTCTTTCTCATGATGAGGAGGCCCCAACGGGTCCGCGCAAAGCGCGGCCCGATGACAGGCTCCACGCCGTCTCCGGACGATGCTTCGCATCGCCGGGAGAACTGTGAGGCCCGCCCTCACCCCGCAATCGGCTTGCGGTAGACATCCTTGGTGGCGAGCCTGCCATTCTCGAAGGTGTAGCGCTCGATGCCCTGCTGCTCGCGCTGCTCGCCGGTTAAGCGGACGGTTTCGCTGACGCGGAAGGTCATGAAGGAGATATCGGGCAGATGGTGATAGGCGACATCGTGGAAGCGGCTCGAGGCGAAGAACGCCTTGCGCTCCTCGATATGTCTTTGGATCGCGTCGCGGCCGGTCAGCACGCGTTCGGCGGAGAGGCCGCCGTGATAGCGCCAGACGAAGTTTTCCGTGACGACCGCATAGAGCGCGTCCATGTCGTTCCTGAACAGGGCGCGGGCGAAAGCCTGGAAGAGAGCGTCACGTTCAGCGGCGATGAGGGTCATGAGAGCGATCTCGTTGGCATCTTAAGGCGACTTAGCGTTCCTACGCCGGCGGATTGACTGCCGACTCTTCCCGCCCGAGCGCCTGCTCGCGCAGGAAGATGTAGATCCCGGCGGCGATGATGATGGCGGCGCCGATGATGGTTGCCATCTGCGGTATGTCGCCGAACACGAGATAGCCGAACATCACCGCCCAGACGATCATCGAATATTGATAGGGCACGACGACCGAGGCGGGCGCGAGCTTCAGCGAGCGGTTAACGCACATCAGCGCGCTCACCGAGATCAAGCCGGCCAACGCGAACAGGCCGAGGCTGCCAAGCTGCGGCGTAACCCAGCCGAACGGCGCCATCAGCGCGCCGAGGGCGAACGTGCCGATGAACTGCGTCGAGGCCAGCACGATGTCGGGGGTTGCCCGCAGCGAGCGCGTGATCAGCATCAGGAACGCGAACGAGGTCGAGCCGGCGAGCGCGATCAGCGCCGGCCAGCTCACGCTGCTCGCCGACGGCCGTAGCGCAATCAGCACGCCGCAAAAGCCGACCAGCACCGCGCTCCAGCGCCGCCAGCCGATCTTTTCGCGGAGCACGCTGCCCGACAGGGCGGTGACGAAGATCGGGCACGCCAGATAGTAAGTGATGACGTCGGCGAGCGGCAGGTAGACGGTGGCGAGGAAGAAGGCGGCGACCTCGATGGTGGACAGCGTCACCCGCAGCAACTGCAGCCAGGGGCGCTCCAGATCGAAGAACGCCGCGCGCTGCTGCCACATCATCGGAAATAGCAACACCAGCGCGGCACAGGCGCGCAGCCAGAGCAATTGTCCGACCGAATAGGTCCCCACCAGGAATTTGCCGAGCGCGTCCCCAAACGAGAACATGAACACGCCAAACAGCATCAGGCCGATGCCGGCCAGGCGTGCGGAGCGTTCATCGAGAGTGGATGCTTTTGCGAAGATGGACATTCTTTTTCGTCATGGCCGGGCTTGCTGTGCCGGCCATCCACGTCTTTCTTGTCTCCGAGATAAAAGACGGGGATGCCCGGGACAAGCCCGGGCATGACGAATTGACCCATTTGCCGCAGTCATTGCGCTGCGATAGTAGGCAATCCCGCATAGCCGAACAGGAAACGCCATGACCGAGTTCGATCCCGCCACCCACCGCATGGTACCCGAGCAGCGCTGGTTCGAGGACTTTGTACTCGGCGAGCGCTTCGTGCTGCCGGGCCGCACGCAAACCACGGCGATCTTCGCGGCGTTCCAGACCGCGAGCGGCGATACTCACCCGATCCACTACGATGTCGAATATTGCCGCGGCCGCGGCATGCCGCACCTGCTCGCGCACGGTTTTCAGACGCTGGTGCACACCGCGCCGGGCGCAGGGCTGTTTCCCTTCGTCACTGAGGAATCGCTGGTCGGCTTCCTCGAACAGTCGAGCAAATTCCTGAAGCCTGTCTATGCCGACGACACCATCTATCCCGCGCTTGAAGTGACCGAGCTGACGCCCGGCCGCACCACCGGCGTGGTGACGCTGCGCTCGACCGTGCACAACCAGCGCCGCGAGCTAGTGCTGGAGGGGATGCAGAAGTTCTTGATACGGAAGCGGCCCGGCTAAAGCAGAGCAATCCTGCGGTTCGGCTGCCCGGAAGTTTTCCGCCCAAGTGTGAACTGGATCATATCGCACGCTCCGGGGTTGCCCGCATCCTCGCAACGCGGCCGGGAATGGCAGGGGCAGCGGTCGTTCGCCATTAATTCAATTTCGGAATGACGGGCCGGACGGGCCTTGGAGAGTGCGCATGCATCGCCGCCCGACCACAATTTCAGCCGCAAGCCGCCCACGCTCCTTGTCGCCTGCCCGCCTTGGCGATACGCTTGACCGACTGCCGCTGCATGAAAATCTGGTGACGCATATGTGGTGTCCAACCTGTCGGCACCAAAATCGCCCGGAAGCCAGATTCTGCGAACAATGTGCCACACCCCTGACACGTGCTTGCCCGCGCTGCGGGACAGCGGCGTCCCTCGCTGCGAAATTCTGTTCCGAGTGCGGCAACCTGATCGCGACTGACGATGCGCCCGCTCCCCGTTTCCTGTCGCCCGGCAGCTACACGCCAAAGCACCTCGCCGAAAGGATATTGACGTCAAAACACGAGCTCGAAGGTGAAAGGAAACAGGTCACCGTCCTGTTCTCGGACATCAAGGGCTCGATGGAGTTGATCGCGGATCGCGATCCCGAAGAAGCGCAGCGAATCCTCGATCCGATCCTCGAGCGGATGATGGAGGCGGTCCATCACTACGAGGGTATGGTCAACCGGGTGATGGGCGACGGCTTGATGGCGCTGTTCGGCGCTCCGGTCGCGCATGAGGACCATGCCGTGCGCGCCTGCTACGCCGGCCTGCGCATGCAGGAACGCGTCGGTCAGTATGCGGCCGATGTGCAGCGGCTGCACGCGCTGCCGATTACCATGCGGGTTGGAATCAATTCCGGAGAGATCGTGGTGTCGTCGATCGGCAACGATCTGTTCGTCGACTTCACCGTGATCGGGCAGACGGCGCATCTGGCGGCGCGAATGGAGCAGCTGGCCATGCCGGGCTCGGTCATGGCGACGTCGGCCACGTTCCGCCTGGTGGAAGGCTATGTGGAGGTCAAGCCGCTCGGTCCCGTGCTGGTGAAGGGATTGGGTTATCCGGTCGACGTGTACGAGGTGACGGGTGGCGGAGGCGAGCGCACGCGCTTGCAAGCGGCCGCCTCGCGCGGACTGACGCAGTTCGTCGGGCGCAACATCGAGAAGGAGGTGCTGCGCCATGCGCTGGCCAATGCCCGCGCAGGACACGGACAGGTGGTCGCCGTCGTCGGTGAGCCCGGAATGGGCAAATCGCGCCTGATCCACGAGTTCCTGCGTTCGCAGGATACCGCCGGGTGCCTGGTGCTGCAGACCAACTCAGCTTCCTACGGCCACTCCGCATCCTACTTGCCGGTCGTGGAGCTGCTCAGGAACTTCTATTTCCAGATCACCGATCGCGACAACACGCGGTCGATCCGCGAGAAGGTCACGAGCAAGATCCTCAAACTCGACCCCGCCTTGCAGGACATCATTGCGCCCGTGCTGGATCTGCTCGATGCGCTCGAGGCCGAGCATCCCTTCCAGTCGCTCGATCCCGTTCAGCACAGGCAATACACCTATCAGGCCATCACACGGCTGTTGCTGACCGAAAACCTGAAGCAGCCCGTGATCGCAGTGTTCGAGGATCTGCACTGGAACGATTCGCTCACGCTCGGCCTGCTCAACGAGCTGGTCGTCGGCGCGCGCGACGCGCGACTGCTGCTGCTCGTCAGCTATCGGCCCGAATATCGCGATCAATGGTCGGGACGCCCCGGCTACCACCCCCTTCGTCTCGAGCCGCTGCCGAAGGAAAGCGTATCGGAACTGCTGCAATCCCTGCTCGGCTCCTCGCCGGATCTCGCGCCCCTGAAGAACTTCATCCTCAGCCGCGCCGGCGGAAATCCATTCTTCGTCGAGGAAATCGTGCGGGCTCTGGTCGATACCAGGGCCCTGCAGGGTTCGCGCGGGGATTACACCCTGATCAAGGAATTTTCCCAGATCGAGGTTCCGCCGACCGTGCAGGCCGTGCTCGCCGCGCGTATCGACACCTTGCCGACGGCGGAGAAGCGTCTGTTGCAGGATGCCGCCGTGATCGGCCATGACGTGCCGTTTGCATTGCTGCACGCGATCTGCGGCATGGACGAAAACGAGGTTCGCGGCCTGCTCGGCAACCTGCAAGGCTCCGAATTCCTATACAACACGCAGCTGTTCCCGGATCTGCAGTTCACCTTCAAGCATTCGCTGACCCACGACGTCGCCTATGCGGGCTTGCGCCACGAACGAAGGCGCGAGATGCACGAACGCGTCGTGCAGAAGATGGAGGCGCTCTATGCCGACCGGATCGACGAGCAGGTCGAGCGGCTGGCCGACCACGCGCTGCGCGGTCATCTGTTCGAAAAGGCCGTACAGTATCTGAGGCGCGCCGGCGCAAAGGCGACGGATCGCGAAGCCTATCCCGAGGCCGTCGTGCTGCTGGAGAAGGCGCTGGAAGCGCTCTCGCACCTGCCCGATACGCGCGCCCGCGCCGAACTGGCGATCGACCTGCGCTTCGATCTGCGCAATGCCTTGCAGCCGCTGGGCGATCGCAAACGGATCGCGAAATATCTGCAAGAGGCCGAACAGCTCGCCGACGGCCTCAAGGACCGTCAGCGCATGGGCTGGGTGCAGTCCTATCTCACCGAGCAATTCTGGATGCTGGGACGCTACGCGGAATCCGCCGCCGCCGGCGAACTGGCGCTCAGCGCGGCAAGGGAGCTTGATGACGTGCCGCTGCAGGTGGTCACCAACCTGCCGCTTGGGCTCGCCTATCACACGCAAGGCAACTATTCGGCCGCCAACAAATACTTCGGCTGGAATGCGGTCGAGCTGAAGGGCAGCCTCGCCGGCCAGCGGTTTGGCATGTTCGTGCTGCCATCCGCGTTCGCGCACAGCTTCATCGCCTGGGGACTGGCCGAGACCGGCAAGTTCAGCGAAGCCTATGCGATCGGCGAGGAAGCGCTGCAGATCGCCGAGAGCAACCGCCACCCGTTCAGCATCGGCTACGCCCATCTCGGGCTCGGCGTGGTCGCCCTTCGTCAGGGCCAGTTCAGGCGGGCGGTGCGATCGTTCCAGCGATCGCTCGCCGCCGGTGCCTTCGCCGACAGTCCGGTCGGGTTTGCCTACGTGTCGCTTCACCTGGGCTACGCTCTGGCGCTCGACGGCCGTGCAAGCGAGGGCATTCCGATCCTCGAGGACAGCATCAAGATCGCCGAGACGAGAGGGTTTGCCGCGCGGCACTCGCTTCGCCTGTCATACGTCAGCGAAGCTTACCTTTCAGTCGACCGCGTCGATGACGCGACCGCGGCGGCCACTCGCGCCCTGGACCTCGCGCGGTCGCACCAGGAACGCGCCAACGAGGCCTATGCGCTTCGCGTGCTCGGCGAAATCGATCTGCATCGCAGCCGGCTGACTGAAGCCGAGTCGCATTTCAAGTCTGCCTTGGCGATCGCAAATGAGCTCGGATTGCAACCGCTCGCAGCGCACTGCGATCGTGCGATGGGTGAGATTTTCGCAGCGGGACGACGCGACGACGAGGCCGCGGCTTCACGCGAACAAGCTGTCACACGAGCACGTGCGATGGGCATGCGCTTCTGGGGCAAGTCGCTTGTGGATTCAAATGCGGACGAGTAGATTGCTTGAACTTTCTTTCAGCCCGCTTGCAGATAATTTGATTCAAAATTGATGAGGGCAACCATGGACGAGAGTGCTGCGCTTGTTGCGATTCACAGTCTTCGGACCCAGCCTACCTATCAGGAGGCGGAAAAGTTGCGGCGGAGGACAAAGGGCGGAGCGGCACAGCTGGCCAAGGGCGACGACAATTCCGACGAACTGGCAGCTATTCACCTGTTAGTGAACACCTGGGAGACGATCGCCACGATCATCGAAGGCGTCGAGAGCAAGGACCGGATTTTCGAGGTCACGCCGGTCTGCCACATGCATAGAAACCTGAAGGACGCGATTGCCGACCTGGGCATCAGGCACGCCAACGTGAAAGCACTCAGTGCAGCCGACGTTCCCAACAACGGCTACGGCGCGAAATTCACCAAGCTCGCCAACGACTACGACAGCTGGCTCGTCGAGAAGCACAAGACCACCGGGTACATCACTGGCGCGTGCGACGGCATGTATGCATGTTTCGGATAACCTGCCGGCGGATGGACTGAATTCCCGGCTCTCGCTATGGATGCTGCGGCCCTATCTCGACCTCACGCCGGTCGAGAGCGGGCCGCTTCACGTTCAGTGCATCGAAGAGGGATGGCGCGCATTCGCCGATGACGCCTGCCCGCGATTCCTGCCGCAGCGCGCGATGCCGCCAGGTTTCCGCCTGCAGCTTGGCGAGGAGGCCGGCGCCCCCTACGCGGTGAACGATCCGCGGCAATTGCCCGAACATCTGCGCAGCGAGCGCTGGCGCGTACTGTGCGCCCATCTCGACGACTGGAACGACCTTTCGCGCGATCGGCAGTGTCGCCTCGCTTCGTTGCTGCACTCAATGTGTCTCTACTCCCATCTGCTGCAACTCATCCCCGAGACGGACGAGGGGGTGCATTCGAACGACGCGGACGCCATCCACCTGGCGTTCTGGCGCGCGTCGGCGGGCTTCATGAACAAGCAGTTGAAGAAAGCCAAGGGCTTCCAGCATGAGGACATGGACCTGTTCCGGCGCATTGCGCTGAACGCAGCGAATCCTATCCCGGACGGCTTCAACGCCACCGCGAAGATCTTCGTCCACATGGCCAAGACCCGTGCGCCGGTTGACGAACTCGCCAAATGGGGAAGCTTGTTCGAGAAGGCGCTGCAGTCGACCGTCCCCGGCATGGATGAATTTGAGGCAGGCCTGTACACCAGCCGTTTCTATCGCGGCTTCGGTTTTCTTCCCCAGCGCAACGGCGACAAGAGTGAGGTCGTCAGGGTAATGGACCTCGCCGAACGGCATGCGCGGGCGATGAAGCCGGTCACGCCGGCGCAATCCGTGCTCTATCGCGAGAACCTGCACGCGATGCTGGAGAGCCGGACCAAGGAAGCGCTGTGGCTCGGCGACAGGGACCTGGCGCTGCAACGCGCCCTCGGTGTGGTCGAGGTCGACCCGTTCGATGCCAAGGCGTGGGCTGAAGTCGGCCAGATCAGGTTTTTGCGCGAGGAATGGCGCGAAGCTTCCGAAGCCTATGCGACCGCGGCGATGCTCGGACCGCCCGCGAGTGCGGTCGGGCGATACATGCTGGGCGCGTGCCTGCGCAAGCTGGAGCTGCCGCTCGTCTCCGCGCTGCTGTTCAAGGACACGCTGGAAGCCGACCCGCTCGGCGTTTCGCCGCGCGTGCAGATACGGGACCTTCCCGATCTGGCGGCGCTCGATGTGCTGAAGCGCTGGAGCGATGTCACGGTGGCGATCTGAGCGCGAGAACCGGATCGCCTGCCGGGAATTAAGGCTTTTCGCCCAATTCGGCCGCGTTAAGGGTTGCCGCATCGGCCCCCCTGTCCTACCTAGAGCCTCGGTAGAACCGAGGCTCTGGCCTTTTGGTTGACGCGTTTTCTTTGCGCGAACCGGTCTCCACTTCGCTCGAAAACGCTATGGTGTCGGCATGAAGTTCCTTGACGAAGCAAAGGTGTATGTCCGCTCCGGCGACGGCGGCAACGGCTGCGTGGCGTTCCGCCGCGAGAAGTTTATCGAGTTCGGCGGGCCAAGCGGCGGCAATGGCGGGCGCGGCGGCGACGTCGTCATCGAGGCCGTGGACGGGTTGAACACGCTGATCGATTACCGTTACCAGCAGCACTTCAAGGCGAAAAAGGGCGAGAATGGCATGGGCAAGGACCGCCATGGCGCCGCCGGCAAGCCGATCGTGCTGAAGGTGCCGGTCGGCACACAGGTGTTCGACGAGGACCGCGAGACGCTGATCCACGATTTCACCAAGCTTGGCGAAAAATTCGTGCTGGCCGAGGGCGGCAATGGCGGCTTCGGCAATGCGCATTTCAAGTCGTCGACCAACCGCGCGCCGCGCAACGCCAATCCCGGCCAGGTCGGCGAGGAGCGCTGGATCTGGCTGCGGCTGAAACTCATTGCGGACGCCGGGCTGGTCGGCCTGCCGAACGCGGGGAAATCGACATTCCTCTCAGTGGTGAGCGCGGCCAAGCCGAAAATTGCGGACTATCCCTTCACCACGCTGCATCCGCAGCTCGGCGTCGTGAATGCGAACGGCCGCGAATTCGTGCTCGCCGATATTCCCGGCCTGATCGAGGGCGCGCATGAGGGCGCGGGGCTCGGCGACCGTTTTCTCGGCCATGTCGAGCGCTGCCGCGTGCTGCTGCACCTCGTCGACGCAACGACCGAGCATGCCGGCAAGGCCTACAAGACGGTGCGGACGGAGCTCGAAGCCTATGAGGGGCAACTCGCGGAAAAGATCGAGATCGTCGCGCTCAACAAGATCGACGCGGTCGCGCCGGACGAGTTGAAAAGGCAGAAGGACCGGCTGAAGCGCGCCGCCAAGAAGACGCCGCTGCTGTTGTCGGCCGCGACCGGTCAGGGCGTCAAGGAAGCGCTGCAGGCGCTGGTCGAAGTAATCGGCGAGGCGCCGGTGTCCGGCAAGGCCAAGGGCCCTGCCGAAATGGAGCCATGGACGGCGTGAGCCGCTTGTTTTCGGCTCCCTGATATCGCAGCATCCGCGCGGATACTCACGCAACGAAGAAACATGCCGCGCGCGCAAAAGAACGTTCTCTGGATCATGTGCGACCAGCTTCGCCATGACTATCTCGGCTGCACCGGCCATCCGGCGCTGAAAACCCCGAACATCGACGCCATGGCGAAGCGCGGCGTGCGCTTCTCCAAGGCATATGTGCAGTCACCGATCTGCGGCCCATCACGGATGTGCTTCTACACCGGCCGCTACATGCGCTCACACGGCTCGCACTGGAACGGCTGGCCGCTGCGCGTCGGCGAGCCGACGTTGGGCGATCACCTGAAGAAGATCGGCGTGCGCAACGTGCTGGTCGGCAAGACCCACATGGCGCCGGACATCGAAGGGCTCAAGATGCTCGGCATCGCGCCCGACTCCATCATCGGCGTGCATGTCGCCGAATGCGGCTTCGAGCCGTATGAGCGCGACGACGGGCTGCATCCGACGAACCGCCCGCGCCCGCGCTACGATTCATATCTGCGCCAAGAGGGATTCGATGCGGAAAATCCCTGGGAGCATTGGGCCAATTCCGGCGCCGCGGCCGGCGGCGATCTGCAGAACGGCTGGCTGCTGGTGCATGCCGACAAGGCCGCGCGCATTCCGGAAGAACTGTCCGAGACGCCGTACATGACGCGCCGCGCGATGGATTTCATCGAAGAGGCCGAGACCGACGGCCGGCCGTGGTGCCTGCATTTGTCCTACATCAAGCCGCACTGGCCCTACATCGCGCCGGAGCCCTACGCCAGCATGTACGGCGTTGAGGACGTCAAGCCGGCGATCCGCTCCGAGAAGGAGCGCCAGGAAGCGCATCCGGTGTTCGCCGCCTATATGGACATGCGCTACTCCCGCAACATGTCGCGCGACGAGGCGCGGGCAAAAGTCATTCCCGCCTATATGGGCCTGATCACCCAGATCGACGACCAGATGGGCGTGCTGATGAAATTTCTGGAAGCGCGCGGCCTGCTCGACAACACCATGATCGTGTTCACCAGTGATCACGGCGACTATCTCGGCGATCACTGGATGGGCGAGAAGGATCTGTTCCACGATCAGTCGGCAAAGATCCCGCTTATCATCATCGATCCCTCGCCCGAGGCGGACTCCACGCGCGGCACCGTGTGCGACGCGCTGGTCGAGGGCATCGATCTGGCGCCGACCTTCATCGGCTATTTCGGCGGCACGCCGCCCGATCACATCCTGGAGGGCCGCTCGCTGATGCCGCTTCTGCGCGGCGAGCAGCCCGCATGGCGCAAGGTGCTGTTCTCCGAATACGACTATGCCATGCAGGACGTCCGGCTGAAGCTCAACCAGCCGATCGAGCAGTGCCGCCTGTTCATGGTTTTTGACGGCCGCTGGAAATACATCCACGCCTCCGGCTTCCGTCCGATGCTCTATGATCTCGCAAGCGATCCCAACGAATTCGCCGATCGCGGCGAGGACCCCGCCTGCACGGAGGTGATCGCCCGCCTGCAGGCGGCGCTGTTCGACTGGGCGCTGCATCCGAAGATGCACATCACCACATCCAATGCGAAGATCGCGGCCTATGCCGACAACCAGTTACAGGTGAAGGGCGGCATCCTGATCGGCATCTGGGATGAAGAGGAGCTCGCCGCGATCCGCGCACGCATCGCGGCGCAATCGGCGTCATAGGCTTCGGCACCGCATCGCAACGATAGTCTGCTCGAACAGGCGGCATCGCGCGCAACCATGGCATGCCACGGCATTTAGGCAATCGGGGCAAGCGGCGCCCGACTTGCGGCCTCACAGCGCCATCATTTCAGCACGATTCGAGCAGCAAACTCATACCTGTAACGCTTTGGGGGAAAGACTGTGCCGAGGCGTGGTTTTTCACTGTTGTTTGTAGGATTGCTGGGCTTGCTGCTCGGCGGTTGCATGCAGGGCACGCTCGCACCGTCGACGGCCAGCCTGTCTCCGAAAGACCGGCAACTGCTGGCCCATCCGCCTTATGCGCGGGCGTCCATTCCGGAAACCTATCAGCGGCACATCGTCGACTATTCGCGCCAAGGCCCGCCGGGCTCGATCCTGGTCGATACCGACGCACGCTTCCTCTATTTCGTCCTGCCCGGAGGCAAGGCGATCCGGTACGGCGTAGCGGTCGGCGAGGAAGCCATGGCCTGGTCCGGCACGGCCACCGTTGGCCGCATGGCCGAATGGCCGGATTGGATTCCGACGCGGGAGATTCAGGCGCGGCTCGGCCCCTATCCGGCGCGCGTTCCCGGCGGCCCGGCCAATCCGCTGGGTGCGCGAGCGCTCTATCTCTACGAAGGCGGCAAGGACAACCTCTATCGTATCCACGGCACCAACCAGCCGGAATATATTGGCCAAGCCATCTCGTCCGGCTGCATCCGCATGACCAACGAGGACGTTATCGATCTCTATGGCCGCGTGAAGATGGGAGCGACCGTCGTCGTGCTCCCGCCGGGACGCAACGCCTTGATGAGGCCCTTCGCCAGCCCGCGCACTTGATACGGCAAGCGTGTCTCAAGCTCCGATGAATTGAGCGATCCGCAGGAACTCGCCGCGATCCGGAGCGGTGAAACTTTCGCTTGCCATGATGCAATGGTGGTGAACACCCGTTCAAGAAAGTTTCCTGCCGTTCCCCGCAACAGACCGCGTCGGCATTCGTTTTCTCCCAGGCAACAACCAGAGGAGAGGAACGATGAGGAAGCTCTCTTACGTGCTGGCCACCCTGGCGACCGTCGCCATCGGTGTGCCTACGGCCGCAAGCGCCGGCGGGTTCGGCGTCTACGTCGGCGACGGTTACGCCTACCGCTATCAGAGCGGCCCGCGCTTCGGCTTCTATGAGCACGATCGCGGTCTGCATCGCGGCTGGTACCACCGCAACTACTACGGCGACCGGGACGTCGTGATCCGGCGCCACCATTGGGACGAGTACTAGTCACGTAGCATGCTGACGGAAATGGCCCCTTGCGAGGGGCCATTTTCTTGGGAGGCCGCTTCTTGCACGCCGGCGCAGGCCTAGTTCGTGATCTTGTAGCCGGTCGCCTTCACGATCGGCTGCCAGAAGGCGGTGTCGGCGGCGAGCGCCTTTGTTAGCTGCTCCGGCGTCGAGCCGACCGGAATGAGGGTCACCGCGTTCAGCTTCTCCTTGACTTCGGGCCTGGCCAGAACTTCGGCGGCGGCAATACTCAGCTTCTTGGCGAACTCGGGCGAGGAGCCCGCCGGCAGCCACATGCCGTACCAGCCGTCCGCGACGAGATCGACGCCGGCTTCCTTCAGGGTCGGCACGTCGGAAAGGAAGGGCGAGCGCGTCGGGCCGCTCACCGCCACGATGCGAATGCCGCCGGCGCGATGCTGGGTGATGGTGTCCGACAGCGTCGTCACAGCGAACGGCAGATGCCCGGCGAGGAGATCGGTGATGATCGGCGCCGAGCCGCGATACGGCACGCGGGTCATGGAAAGGCCGAGCGTCTTTGCCAGCTGAAAGCCGGTGAAATGCGGAATGGTGCCGCTGGACGGCACGCCGTAGCTCGCCTTC
>DASWVJ010000122.1:0-2272 GCA_036406295.1 Bradyrhizobium sp. | reverse complement strand
ACGAGCAACTCGGCGACGAGGTCGCGACCATGATCCTCGCCGGTCATGAGACGACCGCGACCGCCCTGTTCTGGTCGCTCTATCTGCTCGCACTCGACCCCGTCACGCAGGAACAGGTGGCGGCGGAAGCGCGCGAAGCCTTCGCAGGCGGCGGGCTCGAACTCGACAGGCTGAAATTCACCCGCGCCGTGCTCGACGAGACCATGCGGCTCTATCCTCCGGCCTTCCTGATCGCGCGTGCGGCCGCAGGGCCTGACGTTGTCGCCGGTCGTGCCGTGCGCAAGCACGACGTGGTCCTGATCTCGCCATGGCTTTTGCATCGCCATGAAAAGCTCTGGCACGATCCCAATGTCTTCATCCCGTCGCGCTTCACGGCTCCCGCGCCGCCGCCCGACCGTTTCGCCTATCTGCCTTTCGGGGTCGGCCCGCGGATCTGCATTGGGGCGCATTTCGCGCTGGTGGAGGCGACGCTGGCGCTGGCGCGCATCGTCGGCACCTTCCGCGTCACACTGCTCGACAAGGCTCCGGTGATGCCGGTCGGTGTCGTCACCACGCAGCCCGACCGCTCGCCGAGTTTCTCGATTTCACCGCGTTGAATTCATTGAGGTCTGCATCATGAGCGAAACCCAGGCCTTGTTTTCGGTACTGAAGCAAACCGCCGATGGCGATGTCGTCGATGCGATCAGGAACCTGATCGAGAAGGGCGAGGATCGCGAGCTCAACCGCGTCAACCTGCTCGATTTCGCGCGCAAGACCGGCCTCGATGAGGAGAAGGTGGTCTCCGGCTTTCTGCATGCCTCCCGGCTCGGCATGTTCGATCTCGGCTGGAACGTGCTCTGTCCCGGCTGTGGCGGCGTGCTCGACGCGCATGACACGCTGAAATCACTTCGCCCCGACGATTACAATTGTGCGCTGTGCGCCGCAGGCTATGAAGCCTCCGTCGATGAACTGGTGGAGGTCGCCTTCACCGTCAGCCCGCGCATCCGCCGCATCGCGGCGCACGATCCTCACACGCTGCCGATCTGGGAATATTATCGCCAGATTTTCTGGAGCTCGGGCGTCGACGTCAACGAAGAATCATTCGCCCGCCTGACCGAAGAGGTGACGCTGGAGGCAATCGAGCTGCCGCCGGGCGAGAAGGCGGTCCTGTCGCTGCAATTGCCGAAGCAGTTTGTCATCGTGTTCGAGCCGGTATCGCATGCAGCGCATTTCATCGACGTGCAGGGCGAGCCGACCAGGGAGCGCCAACAGGTTTCCATGGTATTCAACAAGGTGCATTCGCCGACCGGCACTACGGTGATGCGTCCGGGGCCGCTGCGCCTCACCCTCGACAACCAGTCGGACCTGCGCGTGTTGCCGGGTGTCTGGATCGCCGGCGATGCGATGCACGACATGATCGGCAGGCGCAAGCCGATCCTCACGGCAAAGCGCATCCTCTCCAACCAGACGTTCCGCGACCTCTACAAGGCGGACAATCTCAACATTGACCAGCGGCTGAAGATCACCTCGCTGACCTTCCTGTTCACCGACCTGAAGGGATCGACCGCGCTCTACGAGCGCGTCGGCGATCTCGCCGCGTTCGATCTCGTGCGGGCGCATTTCCACGCGCTGCTCGAGATCATCGCGTCCGAGAAGGGCGCCGTCGTCAAGACCATCGGAGACGCAGTGATGGCGACCTTCATTCGTCCCGAGCACGCGCTGCAGGCCGGCTTGCGCATGCGTTCGGCGATGAAGGAGTTGAACAGGAAGCGCGGAACCGACGATCTCATCGTCAAGATCGGCCTGCATGAAGGTCCCTGTCTTGCGGTGATGCTCAACGAGCGCCAGGACTATTTCGGCCAGACCGTGAACGTCGCGGCGCGGGTGCAGAACCTTTCGACCAATCAGGAAATCCATCTCACCCAGCCGGTGATCGGCGCGCCGGAAGTCGCCGCCATCATCGCGCGCGAGGCGAT
Organism: Bradyrhizobium sp.; assembly: GCA_036406295.1. Classification (GTDB taxonomy): domain Bacteria; phylum Pseudomonadota; class Alphaproteobacteria; order Rhizobiales; family Xanthobacteraceae; genus Bradyrhizobium. The sequence continues at coordinate 317 of DASWVJ010000122.1, read as the reverse complement.
CAGGCCGATCCGGAAAGAAGCCGCGCTGCGCGGCATCGCCGACAAGATGGTGGTGTACGAGATACCTTAGAGATCGCAGCCACCGCCCTCCCCACATCGTCCTGCCCGGGCTTGTCCCGGGCATCCGCGTCTTGGCCGCGCCTGAAGGAAAGGCGTGGATGGCCTGGACGAGTCCGGCCATGACGGCGGAGAGATTGCCCAAACGTAATCTGGCCACATGATCCTGCCCGATTGCGCGCTCCCCCGTTCCAGCCCATATAATCACGGAAGCAGCCTTACCGGTTTCGACAGGGATACTTGATGCTGGACGGACTTCG
>DASWVJ010000121.1:0-11159 GCA_036406295.1 Bradyrhizobium sp. | reverse complement strand
TTTATTGTCACCGTTGCCCCGCCAGCACAGGCCGGCGGGGATAGACGCCAGGGTCGCGGCGCCAGGACCACACGACTTCGCCGTACGCTGCAAACGTTTCGCCCGGCAGGAATGAACCCGCCTGACGCCGCAGCGTCCCATTGCAACCCGCGCCAACGTTCCGTGACGATCGCGTTTCGTCCCCTCGTGGCGGCGCGGGCTGAGGGGGTTGTGGCACGATTTGCCTATTCTGAAAAGCGGAATATTTTTTACCGCGAGGCTTGACATGATTCCGCAAAACAGAATCGATTTGCCCGTCGACGGGCCAATTTGTCGCAGGCCCGATCGCCACAACGCCGGAAGCGGCCATCGAGCCTGCCGAAACGATTCTTGCGCTTGCGCGTTGAATTAGCGGGCGACCGTATGACGAGGGAGTGCGGTCATGCTTCCGCGCGGCATTGGCTTTGTGGCGTTATTTCTTGGCATTGGATTTGGTATCGGCTCCATCGCAGGGAGTGTTGGCGCATTCGCCCAACCGGGACATGGCAGGCCCGGACCGGCAGCGGCTCCAGCGCGGCCCGCGGCACCACCGGCCGCAATACCGCGCCCTGCCGCGCCCCCGCCGGCAATGGCACGCCCGACAGCCCCGCCCGCGATGGCCCGTCCCGCAGCACCGGCCATGGCACCGCGTCCGGCACCACATATTGCCGCACCGCCGCGACCGGCCGCACCGCACATCGCTGCGCCGCGACCGAGCTTTCACCGCGTAGCGCCGTCACCGCAGCGTCCGGCGATAGCGCGCCAGGAGCGACCCCACATCACCGCGCCGTCGCGGCCGAGCACACCGCCCGCGGTGAGCGCGCGGCCGACGCGGCAACAGCAGGCCGAAACCCGCGCGAGCCGGCGCGAGCAGTCGATCCAGCAACGACAGCAAGCCGTGCAGGAGCGGCAGCGCACGACGCTTTCGCGTGAGAGCACCGCGCGGCAGAGCCGCATCGACCGCCTGCAGCAGCGCGTGCAGGAATTGCAGGCCAGGAAGCCGGAAGGAGCGCGGGCGCAGCGTGCGCAGCAGCGCTTGCTGCAGGCGCAGAACCACCGGCTTGAGCAGGAAAGACGTGTGCTGCAACGCGACCAGTCGCGCCTGCAGGCGTTGGGAGCCCTGCCGCAGGCGGAACGATCCGCCGCCGCGATGCAGGCTGCGGCTCGCGGCCGGTTTGCCGCGCATTTCCGCGGTAGCGACGCAATGCAGGCGAACACTGCGCTCCTTGACCGTCATCACCAGTGGGCTCCGCGCGATGCCTGGCGGCACCGCAAGCGCGCGATATTCGTAGCGTGGCTCGGACCGGTGTTCTGGCCCTATGCCTATTCCGACATTTTCGAATACACGTTCTGGCCCAATGCCTATGAGTCCGGCTATTGGGCCTACGCTTATGACGACTTCGTCGACACCGTGTTCTGGGGTGCGGACAACGGCTATTCCGCCTACGCTGCCTATCCGGCCGGCGGCGGCACGGCATCGCGCGGGCGCGGCGTGCCGAGCCCGCAAGCGTTCCGGCAATTGTGCGGCAATCCGCAGCAGGGCGTGACGGCCTGGCCGATCGACCAGATCGCGAAGGCGGTGCGGCCGACAGCGGAGCAGCGCGCCCTGCTCGATGACTTGAAGGCGGCGGCGGCAAAGGCGGCCGACGTGCTCAAGCAATCCTGCGGCGAGATTTACGCCCTGACGCCGCCCGGCCGCCTGCGGTCGATGACGGACCGCGTTCGCGCTACCCTCGAGGCAGTGAGGATCGTGCGGCCGGCGCTGGAAAAATTCTACACGTCACTCTCGGACGAGCAGCAGGCGCGATTCAACGAGCTCAGGCCGAATGTCGACGAGCCGCAGCAGCAACAGGAAGCCAATGTGCCGTCCGAGAGCTGCGGCGATCCGAAGTCAAGCCTGACACAACTGCCCATCGAACGAATCGATGCCGTGGTCCGTCCGGCGGGCAAGCAGAAGGAGGCGCTCGATCGCCTGAGTGCAGCGACGACGGACGCGGTCAAGACATTGCAAGCAGCGTGCCCGGACAGCGTGCCGCTGACGCCGGTCGGCCGGCTGGAGGCGATGGAGAAGCGGCTCGAGGCCATGCTTGCCGCCGCCGACCGCGTGCAGCCGGCGCTGGATGAATTCTATGCAACGCTGAGCGCCGAGCAGAAAGCGAGATTCAACACGATGCCGCGGACGGCGGAGCAGTGAGGGCAAGCACAGTGTAGTCGCTTCTCACGAGGTAATCGAATGAGACGGTACAAGATTGTGGCGCACCGCAAGCGGGTGTACCTGATGGCGGTATTGAGCGGAATGGCGTGCCTGCTGGCACCGCCTTCCGCCCTGTCCCAGGCGGCGGAACCCGCATCAGGGCAACTGGCCTTCAACAACGCGTGCCGGACCTGCCACCTGACAAGGGAGAGCGACAACCGGCTTGGCCCCAACCTGCACAAGATCATCGGACGAAAAGCGGGCTCGCTGCCGGACTTCAACTATTCCAGCGCGATGAAGGAAGCGGATTTCGTCTGGGACGAAGCAAAGCTTGATCGCTTCATCACCAATCCGGATGAAGTCGTACCCGGCAACAATATGAAGCCGTATGGCGGCCTCACCTCCAAGGACGACCGGGCAAAGATCGTCGCGTTTCTTGCAAAAGCGCAGTGATGAAAGATCGTCTTGCCGTAGGGCGGGTTAGCCGCTCCCATCTACAGTGTCTCAACGATTGAGGACGCAAGGCGTAACCCGCCGTCGTTCGGAGGAGGAACAGCGGATTACGCTGGCGCCAATCCGCCCTATAAGCGTCACACCACCGTCCTGTGCCGCTCGATGCAGGTGCGGATCACTTCGTCCATCGGACGCGCCCACCAGTCGGTGGAAAAAATCTCGATCTCGCTATAGCCGGCGAAGCCTTGCGCTTCCACCGCCGCACGCACGCGTCTGATGTCGATGACGCCGTCGCCCATCATGCCGCGGTCGTTGAGGATGTCTTTGGTGGGCACCAGCCAGTCGCAGACATGGAAGGCGAGGATGCGGTCCTTTCCGGCGCGCGCGATCTGCGCCATCAGCTCGAAATCCCACCAGATGTGATAGACGTCGAGCGCGACGCCAAGCATGCCGGAGCGGCCGGGGTCGATGGCATCGCAGAGGTCGAGCGCCTGCCTTGTCGTGTTCACGCAGGCACGGTCGGCGGCGTAGGCCGGATGCAAGGGCTCGATGGCGAGCGGCATGCCGGCGGTGCGCGCGTATTCCAGCATCTCGGCGATGCCGTCGTGCACCTGTCCCCAGGCGCCGGCGATGTCCTTTGATGCACTACTCCCCGGCCGCGAATATTGCGGCAAGCCGCCGACGACCAGCACCACGCAGGGCGCGCCGAGCGCCTTGGCTTCGTCGACGGCGCGGCGGTTGTCGTCGCGCGCGGCGGCGCGATGCGCGGCGTCGGCCACGAACATGCCGCCGCGGCAATAGCCGGAGAGATCGAGCCCCGCCTGGCGCACCGCGCTCACGGCACGATCGAGGCCGACGGCTGCGACCTGGTCGCGCCAGGGATCGATGGCGCGGATGCCGTGGCGCGCGCAGGCCTCGATGATCTGCAGGAGGTCGCCCTGCTTGCGGACCGTCGCCGTGTTCAGCGACAGCCAGCGATGATCGGAAGAAAAATCTCGCATCAGGCCTCGAAGCCGCGCGTGGCCAGGAATGCTCTCATGCGCCGCGTCGCTAGTTCCGGGTTGGCGAGCAGACCGGCCTTGTCGGCGAGGCGGAACAGTTCGGCAAGATGCAGCGTCGAGCGCGCGCTCTCCTGCCCGCCGACCATGGTGAAGTGGTCCTGGTGGCCGTTGAGGTACGCCATGAACACGACGCCGGTCTTGTAGAAGCGGGTCGGGCTGCGGAAGATGTGCCGCGACAGCGGCACGGTCGGGCCCAGCACGTCGTGGAAGCCGGCTTCGTCGCCGGCCGCCAGGCGCGACAGCGCGTAGGAAGCCGCCGGCGCGATGGCGTCGAAAATGCCGAGCAGCGCGTGCGAGAAGCCCTGCTCGTCGCCGGCGATCAGCTCGGCATAGTTGAAGTCGTCGCCGGTGTACATTTTCACCGCCTTGTCGAGACGGCGGCGCATGTCGATCTCGCTCTGCTTGTCGAGCAGCGAGACCTTTACGCCATCCACCTTGGCCGCATTGGCGTTGACGATGGCGACCGCCGTATCCATCGCCCTGTCGAGATCGGCCGTACCCCAATAGCCGGCGAGAGCCGGATCGAACATGTCGCCTAGCCAGTGGATGATCACGGGCTCGCGGACCTGCGACAATATGCGATCATAGACCTTGGCGTAGTCGTCGGCATTGCGGCCGATCCGGGCCAGCGCGCGCGAGGCCATCAGGATGATGCGGCCGCCGGCCTTCTCAACAGCGGCGACCTGCTCCTCATAGGCGCGGATCACGTCGCCGATGGTCCTGGCGTCTTCCACCGCAAGATGGTCGGTGCCGGCGCCGGAGAACACCAGTGCGCCGCGCCGCTTTGCAGCGCTTACCGAGCGCTGGATCAGCTCCAGCGAGTTGTTCCAGTCGAGCCCCATGCCGCGCTGTGCGGTATCCATCGCTTCGGCAACGCCAAGGCCGAGGTCCCAGACATGCTCGCGAAAGGCAATGGTGCGGTCCCAGTCGATCGCAGCCGTCAGCCACGGGTCGTTGTCGGCCAGGGGATCGGCGACGACATGCGCGGCGGAGAAGGCGACGCGGTTCAGCGTGCCCTCGAGCTTGGCCGGAAACGCACGCGATGCCGCAAGACGGTAGGTTTCGATCTTGCGATCCGCCGTCGGCAGCTTCAGCGACAGCGTGGACCTCGGCAGGACGGGCTTGTTCATGGCAAACCTCTTCAGACCTTGATGGGCGCGACGTCGACCCAGCGCCGCTCTTTCCAGCTCTGCAGCGCGCATTCGGCGAGTTGCACGCCCTTGGCGCCTTCGAGCAGACTGTATTTGTAAGGAGCGTCCTCGCAGACGTGGCGAATGAACATCTCCCACTGCTCCTTGAAGCCGTTGTCGTAAACGACGTTGTCGGGCAGCCTCTGCCAGTCGGCGTAGAAATCGTGCAGCCGCTTTTCGTCGGGATTCCATACCGGCCGCGGCGTCGCCTGGCGGGCCTGGATCATGCAGTCGGAAAGGCCGGCCACCGCCGAACCGAGCGTACCATCGACCTGGAAGGTGACGAGGTCATCGCGATAGACGCGCGTCACCCAGCTCATGTTGATGTGCGCGATGACGCCGCCCTTGAGGCGGAAGGTGGCGTAGGCGGAATCGTCGGCGGTCGCCTGGTACTTTTTCCCCTTCTCGTCGTAGCGCTCGGGAATGTCGGTCGTGCCGATACAGGAAACGCTCTCGACTTCGCCGAAGAGATTATCGAGCACGTAGCGCCAGTGGCAGACCATGTCGAGGATGATGCCGCCGCCGTCCTCGGCGCGGTAATTCCACGACGGGCGCTGCGCTTCCTGCCAGCCGCCCTCGAACACCCAATAGCCGAACTCGCCGCGCACCGAGAGCATGCGGCCGAAGAAGCCGGAGTCGCGCAGGAAGGCGAGCTTCTTCAGGCCGGGCAGGAACAGCTTGTCCTGCACGGTGCCGTGCTTGACGCCCTTTGAATTGGCGAGCTTCACCACCGCAACGGCTTCATCGAGATTGGTCGCGATCGGCTTCTCGCAATAAACATGCTTGCCGGCGTTGATCGCCTTGGACAGCAGCGAGGGGCGCGCCTGCGTGGTGGCGGCGTCAAAAAACACCTCGTCCTTCTTGTCGGCCAGCGCCGCGTCGAGGTCTGTCGTGTGCCTGACGACATCGAAGCGTTTTGCAAGCGCGGCGACTTTCGCCGAGTCGCGGCCGACCAGAATAGGATCGGGCATCACGCGGTCGCCGTTGGACAGCAGCACGCCGCCCTGATCACGGATCGCGACGATGGAGCGGATCAGATGCTGGTTCAGCCCCATCCGGCCCGTGACGCCGTTCATGATCAGGCCGAGGCGTTTGGTGGTCATACCGTCTGCTCCTTGAGAATCGTTTTTGGCCGCGCCAGCGGCGCAATCGTGGGCCAGTCCGGGTGCACGGCGCTGGCGAAGCCTGGGGCGGCGAGCGATCCCGTGAGGAGGTCGCCGTCATGGATGGCGAGGCGGACCTTGCCGCCGCTTTGTTCGTAAAGATCGGGATGCGCGGCAAGGAAGCGCTCGGCTTCCGCGGCGGGCGTCTCGCCGAACCCATCGACATAGTGATGGCCGTTGCGCTCGGCATGGCTGATGCCGAGCAGCGCGCCCAGCGCAAGATCCTGCTGCACGGCAAGGCCCGCCTGGCAGGTGAGGTCCTCGCCCGCGACAAAATACCTTGCGCCCTGCGTGCTCCATTTCGCCGCGCGCGTCGCGTTGATGACGGACTTGTAGATGCCCTTGCAGGATTTCGAGGAGATGCCGCGATAGCCGAGCGCGCGGGCGGTCGGGAAGGCGTCGTAGGAATCGTCGGCCTCATCGACGATGAAGTCGCGCCTTGCCAGCACGCCCAGCGGCGATTTGCGCGTGATGTCGCGCGGCATCGGTTGCTCGATGTAGAGCAGCCTTGATGCGATCGGCTTCAGCGCGCTGTCGCGGTCGAGGCGGTCGACCAGCGCGACCAGTGCGTTCAGGTCGGCGTACTGCTCGTTGGCATCCAACGTGACCTTGTACTGGTAGGGCAGCGTGGTGAGTTCGTTACCGATGCGGATCAGGCGATCGGCATCGTGGATGGGGTCGCCGTTGAGCTTCAGCTTGAAATAGCGCGCGCCGGCGTTTTCCTTTGGATCAGCGAGGCCGCCCTCGCCTTCGACCGCATCGTCAAGACCGACGGTGTGGCGGATCGCGACGCGCTCCAGCCGCTTGCGACCGGCGAGGAATTTTTCGATGTCGTCGTCCGCAAGATCGCGCGACAGGCGTGCGTCGATGCCCGCGATATTCTGCGCCATGCCGTCAAAGAAATTCGTGTTGGTCGCGCGCAAGAGCGCGTCGAGGATCGCCTTGTCGATCTCCGCCGGCCCGTAGGCGGCCGCCAGCGGCGGAATGTCCTCCTTGGCGCAGAGTTTGGCCTGACGGGCGAAGCAGGCAGCGTGCAGGCCGAAAGCGGTGTCGAATTCCCTGTGCGAGAGATAGAGCTCGCGCGCGATCAGCAGCGAGTGGCGCAATTCCTCGACCGTCTGCGACGGCGTCAAATGCGGCCGCTTGTCGAACCATTTCGGCACCAGGAACTCGGCCGCAGCGCCGACCGCCCTGCCCTTGCCTTCGACATCGATCTCGACCAGCACGAAAGCCTGCGGCGTCGCTTCGACGACGACGGCGCCGAAGCGGAACGGCCGCGCGAACGTCACGGGCCGTTCAAAGAAGGCGATATCGCGTACGGCGAGGCGCGGTGCCATCGGCGGCCTTAGTCCAGCGAGCTCTGGGTGAAGAAGTGCGTGCGGATACGCTGCACCAGTTCCGTGAACGCGGGATCGGCCATCACGTCCAGAGAGCGCGGGCGCGGCAGCGGCACGTCGTAGATCGCCGCAATCGCGCCGGGCCGCTCGGTCATCACCAGCACACGGTCGGCGAGGAACACGGCTTCCGGAATCGAATGCGTGATCAGCAGCACCGTTTTGCCGGTCTCGCGCTGGATACGCATCAATTCCACGTTCATCTTCTCGCGCGTCATGGCGTCGAGCGCGCCGAACGGCTCGTCCATCAGCATGATCCTGGGGTCATGCACCAGCGCCCGGCAGATCGAGGCGCGCTGCTGCATGCCGCCGGAAAGCTGCCAGGGCAGCTTTTTCTCGAAGCCGTCCAGGCCGACCAGCTTCAGAAGCTCCTTGGCGCGCGGCAGATATTTGTCGCGCGCCAGCCGCTTCATGTCGATCGGCAGCATCACGTTGGAAAGAATGTTGCGCCAGGGCAAGAGCAGCGCGTTCTGGAACACGATGCCGACATTGCCGTGCGGCTTTGTCACCTTCTCGCCCTCGACCAGGATTTCGCCCGTGGTCGGCGCGAGCAGGCCGGAGATCATCTTGAGCAGCGTGGACTTGCCGCAGCCGGACGGGCCGACCACGACAAAGAACTCGCCGTCATTGATGTGGAAGTCCAGCGGCCGCAGCGACGGCACGTCGCCGTCGCTCGACCTGTAGGTCTTCGACACGCCGGAGAGCTTGATCCCCGACGCGCCACTGACTGCGGCGCGATCCGACACCAGGCGCAGATGCGCGCCCGCCTGATCGGCCGCCGATCTCGTCACTGCTTTCATCACTTCGGCAGATAGTCGTTGGTGTAGAACGCCTTGGGATTTTCCTTGGCCTTGGCATCGAGCCCGCCATATTCGACCATCACCGCTACGGTGTCGTTCATGTTGGCGTCCGTGACCTGGAACGGCCGCTTGCTCTTCGTCTCGGCGGTCCGGTACAGCGGAATGGTCAGCTCAAAGCCCTGCGTCAGCGTCTCGATCTTGCCGCCCTTCGGGTTGGCGTCGAGGATCGACTGCGCGGCAGCCTTCGGCTCCTTCTCGGCGGCTTCGACCGCCTTGGTCGTCGCCGACATGAAGCGCTTGACCAGATCGGCGTTCGCCTTGACGTAATCGGTATTGGCGATGATGCCGGATGAGACGAGGTTGATGCCGTAGTCGGCGAACTTGATCGGATAGACGTCCTTGCCGGTGGCGTCCTTGATCTTCATCGACTGGTCCATGACATAGCCGAGCAAGAGATCGGCCTGGCCGTTGATGACGGCGTTGAGCTTGGTCTGCGCATCGCCTGCGACAGTCTGGAAATCGCTTTCCTTGAGACCCGTCTTCTTCAGGAACAGCGGCCAGATCTGCGTCATGGAATCGGCGGGCGTGATCGCCACCGTCTTGCCCTTGATGTCCTCGGGCTTCTTGATGTTCTTCTCGACAAAGCCCATGGCGGACATCGGGCTCGTCTGCAACAGCACGCCGGTTGCGATGACAGGCGCGCCCTTGATCGCGGCGCGCATCATGGTGGGCACGTCGACATAGCCGAAATTGGCGGTCTTGGCGGCCACCGCCTGCGTGGTCGCGGCCGAGCCGCGGCCTTCCTGGATCTCGAGGTCGATGTTCTCGGCGGCGTAAATGCCCTTGGCCTTGCCGTAATAGAACGGCGCATGCTCGCCATAGACGTACCAGTTCAGCATCAGCACGACCTTGTCGGCCGCCGATGCCTGCGCGGTGAAGGCCAGCGTTGCCACGGCGGCCAGAACGAATTTCATCATGGGTCTCTTCTCCCTTATCTCACTCTTTGTTTTCGTCGTTGCGAGCGAATCTGTCGAGATTGTCGTCATTCCGGGATGGTGCGTCAGCACCAGACCCGGAATCTCGAGATTCCGGGTTCGATGCTTCGCATCGCCCCGGAATGACGATCATTCGTAATGACGGTGTGCATTTCTATTCGCCTCACGACGCAAAGATGATTTCGCGCTGGCTGACGTGCCAGGGAATGACGAGGCGTTCGATGCGGTCGACGATCCAGAACAGGACGACGCCGAGCAGCGCCAGGATCACCAGCGCGGCAAACATCGTCGGCAGGTCGAAGGTTCCGATCGAGCGCTGCATCACGTAGCCGATGCCGGAATTCGAGCCAACGAACTCGCCGACCACGGCGCCGACCACCGCGAGCGTCACGGACACCTTCAGGCCGGCAAAGATCGCCGGCATCGCATGCGGCAAGTTCACTGCGCGGAACACGGCAAAGCGGCTGCCCTGCATGGCGCGCGCGAGATCGACCATGTCGGGGTCAACGGATTTGAAGCCCTGCACGGCGGAAACCACGACGGGGAAGAAACCGAGCAGGAACGCCGAGATTACCTTCGGGATGATGCCGAAGCCGAACCACACGACGAACAGCGGCGCGATCGCGATCTTGGGCACCGACTGCGAGAACACCAGCAGCGGATAGACGTAACTCTCCACCGTCTTCGATCCTGCGATCAGCATCGCGACTGGAATGCCGAACACGGCCGACAGCAGAAAACCCAGGATGGTGGCGTAGGTCGTCGGCCAGGACTGCCGCAGCAGTTCCGGCCATTCGGTCTTCAGGACATCCACGACGTCGCCGGGCGACGGGATCTGGTAGGCTGGAATCTTGAACAGGCGGATGGTCAGGTCCCAGAGCACGACGATGAAGATCAGGAACAGGAACGGGCGGACCCACGCCGCGTTCAGCGCCTTGCTCAGGATGCTTACGACCTTTGGGCCCTCAGGCTCGGCCACGCCTCACTCCCTGCTTTAGAGGTGATTTTTTCGACCCGCAAATTAACCCGTTGGATAATTACTGTCCACCCCGCTTTATTGCGCGAATGGCGCGAAATGTCGCGTTCAGGCCGAACTGGCGCAGGATCGTCAGGCGGTATGATGTACCGCCAGGCGCGGCTTGGGCGCCTTTTCCTTGGCAAAGGCCGGCATCGATTTGCCGGTCAGCGCCGCCAGCACCAGGGCAACCATGTGCTGGAGCCGCTCGTCCCTCGCCTCCTTGCCCAGAAGGTCGCGGCCGAAGATGACGCTGAGGGTTGCGCTGTTGGAGAGGTAGAAGAAGCTGAGCGCGGCGATGGAAATATAGAGCTGCACCGGATCGACGGCGACGCGAAAATCGCCGGTCTCGACGCCGCGCCGCACCACGTCGCGGATCATTTCGACGAAGGGCGAATGCATCGACTTCACCTTGGTCGAGCGTTTCAGATTCTTCGCTTTGGCGAGATTCTCGGTATTGAGCAGCGCCAGGAATTCGGGGTTGCGGATAAAGTAGTTCCAGGTGAAATCGATCAGCCGCTCGATCGCCTCGGGCGGGGCGAGATGCTCGAGGTCGAGCTCACGCTCCTCAGCGCGGATTTTCTCGTAGGCGCCTTCGAGCACCGCGAGATAGAGGTCTTCCTTGTTGCCGACGTGGTAATAGAGCATGCGCTTGTTGGCGCCGGCCTTCTGCGCGATACGGTCGACCCGCGCACCGCCGATTCCGTGGGCGGAGAATTCCTGCTTGGCCGCCTCGAGGATACGCAGCCGCATCCCCTCGGGGTCGCGCTGCCATTTCAAAACTCGCTTTCGCTTGGCCAAATCGGATCGCTCGGTCGTGGCGGATGGGCGACGTGTAACACGGCTTTCGCGGATTGCGAAATCATGTGCCGCGGC
>DASWVJ010000120.1:0-6241 GCA_036406295.1 Bradyrhizobium sp. | reverse complement strand
CAGCTTGAGCTCGGGACCGACCACGATCACCGAACGGCCGGAATAGTCGACGCGCTTGCCGAGCAGGTTCTGGCGGAAGCGGCCCTGCTTGCCCTTGAGCATGTCGGCGAGCGACTTCAGCGGACGCTTGTTGGCGCCGGTAATGACGCGGCCGCGGCGGCCGTTGTCGAACAGCGCGTCAACAGCCTCCTGCAGCATGCGCTTTTCGTTACGGATGATGATATCGGGCGCGCGCAGCTCCATCAGCCGCTTCAGGCGGTTGTTGCGGTTGATGACGCGGCGGTAGAGGTCGTTGAGGTCCGACGTGGCGAAGCGGCCGCCGTCGAGCGGCACCAGCGGACGCAGGTCCGGCGGAATCACCGGCACGACGGTGAGGATCATCCACTCCGGCTTGTTGCCGGAATGGCGGAACGCCTCGACGATCTTCAGTCGCTTGGCGAGCTTCTTGTGCTTGATCTCGGAATCCGTATCGGCCATCTCGGCGCGCAGCGTCGCCTCAAGCTTCTCGAGGTCGAGACCCTTGAGCATCTCGCGGATCGCTTCCGCGCCGATCATGGCGGTGAAGGAATCCTGGCCGTACTCGTCCTGTGCCTTGAGATACTCGTCTTCCGACAGCAGCTGGCGGTCCTTGAGCGCGGTCAGGCCCGGCTCAAGCACGACGTAGTATTCGAAGTACAGGATGCGCTCGAGGTCCTTCAGCGTCATGTCGAGCAGAAGGCCGATGCGCGAGGGCAGTGACTTCAGGAACCAGATGTGGGCAACGGGAGCGGCGAGCTCGATATGGCCCATGCGCTCGCGCCGGACGCGCGACAGCGTCACCTCGACCGAGCATTTTTCGCAGATGATGCCCTTGTACTTCATCCGCTTGTACTTGCCGCACAGGCACTCGTAGTCCTTGATCGGCCCGAAGATGCGGGCGCAGAACAGGCCGTCGCGCTCCGGCTTGAAGGTGCGGTAGTTGATGGTCTCCGGCTTCTTGATTTCGCCGTACGACCAGGACAGAATCTTCTCCGGAGACGCGATCGAGATCCGGATCTGGTCGAAGACCTGGGCCGGGGTCGTCGGATTGAAAAGATTCATAATCTCTTGGTTCATGGTCTTCTCCTCGCGTGCCGGGCAAAGGCCGGCAGCAATAAGACGTTCTTCTTGCTCGCGGGCGCCCCGCCCTTCCCTGGGCGAAGCGCCAAGGCCCGGCTGTAAAGCCGGGCGTCAATCTCGTTACTCGGCCGCCTCGGAGGTCGTCGCCGGACCGACCTTGGAATTGTGCAGGTCGACGTTGAGGCCGAGCGAGCGCATTTCCTTGACCAGCACGTTGAACGATTCCGGGATGCCGGCCTCGAACGTGTCGTCGCCGCGGACGATCGCCTCGTACACCTTGGTGCGGCCGGCGACGTCGTCCGACTTCACGGTCAGCATTTCCTGCAGCGTGTAGGCGGCGCCGTAGGCTTCGAGCGCCCAGACCTCCATTTCGCCGAAGCGCTGGCCGCCGAACTGCGCCTTGCCGCCCAGCGGCTGCTGGGTGACGAGCGAGTACGGGCCGATCGAACGGGCATGGATCTTGTCGTCGACGAGGTGGTGGAGCTTGAGCATGTAGATGTAGCCCACCGTCACCTTGCGATCGAAGGGATCGCCGGTGCGGCCGTCATAGACAGTCGACTGACCGGACGCATCGAGACCGGCGAGCTTGAGCATCTCCTCGATGTCGGTTTCCTTGGCGCCGTCGAACACGGGAGTTGCGATCGGCACGCCATGGCTGAGGTTGCGCCCGAGCTCGATCAGCTCGTTGTCGTTCAGCGACTTGATGGTCTCGTCGTCGCCGTAGATCTTCTTCAAGGTCTCCTTCAGCGGCTTGGTGTCCTGCTTGGCCGCGCCATGCAGATAGGCATCCACCGTCTGGCCGATGCGCCTGCCGAGGCCGGCACAGGCCCAGCCGAGATGGGTTTCCAGGATCTGGCCGACGTTCATGCGCGAGGGCACGCCCAGCGGATTGAGCACGATGTCGGCATGCGTGCCGTCCTCGAGGAACGGCATGTCCTCGATCGGCACGATCTTCGACACCACGCCCTTGTTGCCGTGGCGGCCGGCCATCTTGTCGCCGGGCTGGATCTTGCGCTTCACCGCGACGAAGACCTTGACCATCTTCATCACGCCGGGCGGCAACTCGTCGCCGCGCTGCAGCTTCTCGACCTTGTCGAGGAAGCGCTGTTCCAGCCCCTTCTTCGACTCGTCGTACTGCTTATGCATGGCCTCGATCTCGGCCATCAGCTTGTCGTTGGGCGAGGCAAACAGCCACCACTGCGACTTCGGATACTCCTCGAGCACCGCACGGGTGATCTTGGTGTCCTTCTTGAAGCCCTTGGGACCGGCGATGCCCTGGCGGTTCTCCAGAAGCTCCGCGAGACGGCTGTAGACGTTGCGGTCGAGGATCGCCTGCTCGTCGTCGCGGTCCTTGGCAAGGCGCTCGATCTCCTCGCGCTCGATCGCCAGCGCACGCTCGTCCTTGTCGACGCCGTGGCGGTTGAACACGCGCACTTCCACGATGGTGCCCTGCACGCCCGGAGGCACGCGCAGCGAGGTGTCGCGGACGTCGCTTGCCTTTTCGCCGAAGATGGCGCGCAAGAGCTTTTCTTCCGGCGTCATCGGGCTTTCGCCCTTCGGCGTGATCTTGCCGACCAGAATGTCGCCGGCGCGCACTTCCGCACCGATATAGACGATGCCGGCTTCGTCGAGGTTCTTCAGCGCTTCTTCCGAGACGTTCGGAATGTCGCGGGTGATTTCCTCAGGCCCCAGCTTGGTGTCGCGGGCCATCACCTCGAACTCCTCGATGTGGATCGAGGTGAAGACGTCGTCCTTCACGATCCGCTCGGAGAGCAGGATCGAGTCTTCGAAGTTGTAGCCGTTCCACGGCATGAACGCGACCAGCACGTTGCGGCCGAGCGCGAGCTCGCCGAGATCGGTCGAAGGACCGTCGGCGATGATGTCGCCCTTCTTGACGATGTCGCCGACCTTCACCAGCGGACGCTGGTTGATGCAGGTCGACTGGTTGGAGCGCTGGTACTTCATCAGCCGGTAGATATCGACGCCCGACTTGGTGGGGTCGAGATCATCGGTGGCGCGGATCACGACGCGGGTGGCGTCGATCTGGTCGATCACGCCCGAGCGACGGGCGGCGATTGCCGCACCCGAGTCGCGCGCAACCACGCCTTCCATGCCGGTACCGACGAACGGCGCCTCGGCGCGAACCAGCGGCACCGCCTGGCGCTGCATGTTCGAGCCCATCAGCGCGCGGTTGGCGTCATCGTTCTCGAGGAACGGGATCAGGGCTGCCGCCACCGAAACCAGCTGCTTCGGCGACACGTCCATATAGTCGACCTTGTCCGGCGTCACCGGCATGACTTCGCCGGCGTGACGGCAGACCACGAGGTCTTCGGTGAAGCGGCCGCGGTTGTCGAGCGGCACGTTGGCCTGCGCGACGCGGTAGCGGCCCTCCTCCATCGCCGAGAGGTACACGACCTCATCGGTGACGCGGCCGTCCTTGACCTTGCGATACGGCGTCTCGACGAAGCCGTACTTGTTGACGCGCGCAAAGGTCGCCAGCGAGTTGATCAGGCCGATGTTCGGGCCTTCCGGCGTCTCGATCGGGCAGATGCGGCCGTAATGCGTCGGGTGCACGTCGCGTACCTCGAAGCCGGCGCGCTCGCGGGTCAGACCGCCCGGGCCAAGCGCCGACAGGCGCCGCTTGTGGGTGATCTCCGACAGCGGGTTGGTCTGGTCCATGAACTGCGACAGCTGCGAGGAGCCGAAGAATTCACGCACGGCAGCGGCGGCCGGCTTCGCATTGATCAGGTCCTGCGGCATGACGGTGTCGATATCGACGCTCGACATGCGCTCCTTGATCGCGCGCTCCATGCGCAAGAGGCCGATGCGGTACTGGTTCTCCATGAGCTCGCCGACCGAGCGCACACGGCGGTTGCCGAGGTGGTCGATGTCGTCGATCTCGCCCTTGCCGTCGCGCAGGTCCACCAGCGTCTTGATGACGGCGAGGATGTCTTCCTTGCGCAGCGTGCGGTGGGTATCGGGCGCATCGAGCTCAAGGCGCATGTTCATCTTGACGCGGCCGACCGCGGAGAGGTCGTAGCGCTCGGAGTCGAAGAACAGCGACTGGAACATGGTCTGCGCCGATTCCAGCGTCGGCGGCTCGCCCGGACGCATCACGCGGTAGATGTCGAACAGCGCATCCTCGCGCGTCATGTTCTTGTCGGCATGCAGCGTGTTGCGGACATAGGCGCCGACATTGACGTGGTCGATGTCGAGCACCGGCAGCTCCTTGTAGCCCTGCTCGTTCAGCGCCTTCAAAAGCTTGTCGGTGATCTCTTCGCCCGCCTCCGCGTGGATCTCGCCGGTCTTGGTGTTGACGAGGTCTTCGGCCAGGTAGTTGCCCGCCAGCTCCTCGTCCGACATGCGCAGGGCCTTCAGGCCCTTTTCCTGCAATTGACGTGCGGCGCGCACGGTGAGCTTCTTGCCGGCCTCCAGCACGACCTTGCCGCTGTCGGCGTCGATCAGGTCGTTGACGGTCGAGTAGCCGCGGAAACGGTTGGCGTCGAACGGCACGCGCCAGCCGTCCTTGGTGCGCTTGTAGGTGATCTTCTTGTAGAAGGTGGCGAGGATCTGCTCGCCGTCGAGGCCGAGCGCATACATCAGCGACGTCACCGGAATCTTGCGGCGGCGGTCGATGCGCGCGAACACGATGTCCTTGGCGTCGAACTCGATGTCGAGCCAGGAACCGCGATACGGAATGACGCGGGCGGCGAACAGCAGCTTGCCCGAGGAGTGGGTCTTGCCCTTGTCATGGTCGAAGAACACGCCGGGCGAACGGTGCATCTGCGAGACGATGACGCGCTCGGTGCCGTTGACGATGAAGGTGCCGTTCATGGTCATGAGCGGGATGTCGCCCATGTAGACGTCCTGCTCCTTGATGTCCTTCACCGACTTGGCGCCGGTTTCCTCGTCGATATCGAACACGATGAGGCGCAGCGTCACCTTGAGCGGCGCGGCAAAGGTCATGCCGCGCTGGCGGCACTCGTCGACGTCGTATTTCGGCGGTTCGAATTCGTAGCGGACGAATTCGAGCATCGAAGTGCCCGAGAAGTCGGAGATCGGGAACACTGAGCGGAAGACGGCCTGCAGGCCCTCGTCCGAACGGCCGCCGGCGGGCTCCTC
Source organism: Bradyrhizobium sp. (assembly GCA_036406295.1). Lineage (GTDB taxonomy): Bacteria > Pseudomonadota > Alphaproteobacteria > Rhizobiales > Xanthobacteraceae > Bradyrhizobium. The sequence goes on along the minus strand of DASWVJ010000120.1, from coordinate 1,021 downwards.
GACCATCAGGAACTGGTCATAGGACGCCTTCTGAACCTCGATGAGGTTCGGCATCTCGGCGACTTCCTTGATGTGTCCGAAGAACTTGCGAACGCGTTTGCGACCGGTGAATGTCTGCTGCGCCATCGTGGCCTCTCATCTGCGCCGCCCCCGCCTGAGGGCGAACCTTCCGGACCGCGGCTGCCACCGCCATCCGGGTTGAATTTCGATCCGTTTCGACCCCCCAAAGCGCGATTCGGGGGTTTTCGTCCCGATTTCGTTCTCCGGACCTTCAAAACGCAAAACGACGCGCGGGGCGCTTGACCGCACCCGCCCGTCACAACCATTCATTTAACGGACTGCAAAAAGCCCGAAATCTGACCGTCTCCCAACGGCTTGCACCGGGAACCCTACCGCCCCCGTGACCGTGCCGTGTTTTCCTGCTGCCGTCCCGATATGGGGCGGCGAACGTGGAGATTCGAGGGGTAACCCCACGAATCCCCACACATTTCTGTGTACGCCAGCTTATGCCCTCGCACAACTTGTAGTCCACGTACCCCTTCTCTTTCATGGCCGGGTTGTCCAAGCCATCCACGATCCTGGGGCAAATCCCGGGCAAACTCGCCTGGCCCGGGATTTCGCTCAGGTAACCTGCGGTTACTTGAGCTCGACCTTCGCGCCAGCCTTCTCGAGCTGGGCCTTGATCTTGTCGGCTTCGTCTTTGTTGACGCCTTCCTTGACCGGCTTCGGAGCGCCCTCGACGAGGTCCTTGGCTTCCTTCAGGCCAAGGCCCGTGATGGCGCGGACTTCCTTGATGACCTCGATCTTCTTGTCGCCGGCAGCCGCGAGAACAACCGTGAATTCGGTCTTCTCTTCAGCCGGAGCGGCAGCACCGCCAGCCGCGGCGGGGCCGGCAACCGCAACTGCGGCAGCGGCGGACACGCCCCACTTCTCTTCCAGGAGCTTGGCCAGCTCGGCCGCTTCGAGCACGGTGAGGCTCGAGAGGTCGTCGACGATTTTCTGCAAGTCAGCCATTGATCTG
>DASWVJ010000119.1:0-9203 GCA_036406295.1 Bradyrhizobium sp. | reverse complement strand
ACCACCTGGCTTCCCGGGGCAAGCGAGGTCTTCACCCACGGCTTGGCCGTCAGGCCCTTGGCGGCGGCATTGCGTGCGAGCAGGCCGGCGCCGATCAGCACGCTCGGATTGGAGGTATTGGTGCAGGATGTGATGGCCGCGATCACGACGTCGCCATGGCCGAGATCGAAATTGCGGCCTTCGACGGCATAGCGCTTGCCGGCATCGTCAGCCTTCTTGTATTCGCTCTCAAGCGCTGTCGCGAAACCGGTGGAAACCGACGGCAGCGCGACGCGGCCCTCGGGACGCTTCGGACCGGCCATCGACGGCACGACGTCGCCAAGATCGAGCGTCAGCTTGGTGGTGAATACCGGATCGGCCGACTTATTGGTGCGGAACAGGCCCTGCGCCTTGGCATAGGCCGAGACCAGCGCGACACGGTCGGCCTTGCGGCCAGATGTTTTCAGATAATCGATGGTGGCGGCATCGACCGGGAAGAAGCCGCAGGTCGCGCCATATTCGGGGGCCATGTTGCCGATGGTGGCCTTGTCGGCGACCGAGAGATGGTCGAGGCCGGGGCCGTAGAACTCGACGAACTTGCCGACCACGCCCTGCTTGCGCAGCATCTGAGTGACCGTGAGCACGAGGTCGGTCGCGGTAACGCCTTCCTTCAGCGAACCCTTGAGCTTGAAGCCGACCACTTCCGGCAGCAGCATCGACAGCGGCTGGCCGAGCATGCAGGCTTCCGCCTCGATGCCGCCGACGCCCCAGCCGAGCACGGCAAGGCCGTTCACCATCGTGGTGTGAGAGTCGGTGCCGACCAGCGAGTCGGGATAGGCGACTTCAAACGTGCCGGTCTTCTTGCCGACCGTCATCTTCTCCTTCTTCGTCCAGACCGTCTGAGCAAGATATTCGAGGTTGACCTGGTGGCAGATGCCGGTGCCGGGCGGCACCACGGAGAAATTCGAGAACGCCTTCTGGCCCCACTTCAGGAATTCGTAGCGTTCCTGGTTCTGCTTGTATTCCTCGACCACGTTCTTGGCGAAAGCCTTGTTGTCGCCGAAGAAGTTCACGATCACGGAGTGATCGATGACGAGATCGACCGGCACCAGCGGATTGATCTTCTCGGCATCGCCGCCGAGCGTCTGCATCGCGTTGCGCATGGCGGCGAGGTCGACCACTGCCGGCACGCCGGTGAAATCCTGCATCAGGACGCGCGCCGGGCGGAAGGCGATCTCATGCTCGAGCTGGCGCTTCTTCAGCCACTTGCCGACCGCCTGGATGTCTTCCTTGGTGACGCTGCGGCCGTCCTCGTTGCGCAGCAGATTCTCCAGCACGACCTTCATCGAATAGGGGAGCCTGGAAATTCCCTTCAGACCATTCTTCTCGGCCGCGGGCAGGCTGTAATAGACGTAGGTCTTGCCACCGACCTTGAGGGTCTTGCGGCATTTGAAGCTGTCGAGAGAGGTCATGTCAGAAAATCCCAGTTCATCATGATACCCGCGAGGGTATTTGAGCACCGTCAGAAAGGTGGGGCCGAATGGCTTGCAGACACCGGTCCGGTGCTGCATCAAGGTTCGGGCTTATAGAATCTTTCTAGAAGCGCCGCCACACTGACTATTGTGCCGCAGCATGGCTCCAGCAAAAAATTACGCTGCGGTACCCCAAGAAAATATTGGCCAGAAATCATTGGCCAAAATGTTGGGCAAATCGCGGGACATTGAGAGGGCTGTGAAGGGCAAGATGCGGCTCTCGGGGCGCGGTTTGAGATGTGTGCGGGGCGGCCGGGAGGTGTTTTCCGGCCTCGATTTCGAGAGCGCTGCGGGCGAGGCGCTGGCCGTGGTCGGCCGCAACGGTTCCGGAAAAACCTCGCTGCTGCGGCTGCTTGCAGGTCTGCTGCAACCCGCGGGCGGCGCGGTCGAGCTTTCCGGCGGCGACGCCGAGCTGACCCTGGGCGAACAGGCGCACTATCTCGGCCATCGCGATGCGCTTAAGCCGGCGCTGTCGGTGATGGAAAATCTTTCCTTCTGGCGGGATTTTCTCGGCGGCGAGAGTGGCGATGCTGCTGCAAGCATCGCGCGTGTCGGCCTCGGCCATGCCGCCCATCTGCCGGCCGGCTTCCTCTCCGCCGGCCAGCGCCGGCGCCTCTCCATCGCGCGGCTGTTGTCGGTGAAGCGGCCGATCTGGCTGCTGGACGAGCCGACCACGGCGCTCGACGTTGCCGGCCAGGCCGTCTTCGCCGGCCTGATGCGCGAGCATCTTGCCGGCGGCGGGCTGATCATCGCGGCCACGCACGCGCCGCTCGGCATCGAGGCAAGGGAATTGCGGATCGGAGGCGCGGCATGACCGCCCTTTCCGCGCTCATCCGCCGCGATATCCGCATCGCGCTGCGCGTCGGCGGCGGGGCGCTGATCGGCGTGCTGTTCTTCCTCATCGTCGTGGTGCTGATGCCGTTCGCAATCGGGCCCGACCTGCCGCTGCTCACGCGGCTGGGGCCTGCAATCCTCTGGCTCGGCGCGCTGCTCGCAAGCCTGCTCACGCTCGACCGCCTGTTCACGGCCGATCACGACGATGGTTCGCTGGATCTGATCGTGATGAGCCGGACGCCGCTGGAACTCGCCTGCGCAGCCAAGGCGCTGGCGCATTGGCTGGCCGCCGGCCTGCCGCTGATCGTGGCTACGCCCGTGCTGGGCCTGCTGCTCAATCTCGATGCCGAGGCGACGGCGGCGGTGGCGCTGACGCTGCTGGCCGGCACGCCCGCGCTCACCTTTACCGGCATGATCGGCGCGGCGCTGGCGGTGACGCTGCATCGGGGCGGGCTGCTCCTGGCCGTGCTGGTGCTGCCGCTGTCGGTCCCCGTGCTGATTTTTGGCGTCGCCGCCTCCCAGGCGGTGATCGTGGGACCGACCCCGTTTGGAACCCCGTTCTCGATCCTTTGCGCGATCTCGCTGGTGAGCTTTGTGGTCGGACCGTTTGCCGCAGCCGCCAGCCTCAGGCACGGGCTCGACTGACTTGATACCGATCAACTCTTGTCGAGGCTTTTCAGGCCAATTGCCTGCGACGGCCAGCCCCATTATCAGGATGCCATGACGCTGATCGACCTCGCCAACCCCACACGTTTTCTGTCGCTGACCGCGCGCATACTGCCGTGGCTGACAGCCGCGACCGCGATCCTGCTCGCGGTCGGGCTGTATCTGTCGGCGATGGCGCCGGACGACTATCAGCAGGGCGCGACCGTCAAGATCATGTTCATCCACGTGCCGAATGCATGGCTGTCGATGTTCGTCTGGGGCGTGATGAGCACCGCCTCGCTCGGCACGCTGGTGTGGCGGCATCCCCTGGCCGACGTCGCCGCCAAGGCCGCAGCCCCCATCGGCGCCGCCTTCACCTTTCTCGCGCTGGTCACGGGCTCGCTGTGGGGCCGGCCGATGTGGGGCACCTATTGGGAATGGGACGCGCGGCTCACCTCCGTGCTGATCCTGTTCCTGATGTATCTCGGCCTGATCGCGCTGTGGCGCGCGGTCGACGATCCCTCGCGCGCGGCGCGGGCATCCGCCGTGCTGACGCTGGTCGGCGCCATCAACCTGCCAATCATCAAGTTCTCGGTCGACTGGTGGAACACGCTGCACCAGGGCGCGTCCGTGATCCGCATGGGCGGTCCGACCCTGGACAGTTCCTTCCTGGTTCCGCTGCTGGTGATGGCGCTGGCGTTCTCATTGCTGTTCGTCACGCTGCATCTGGCGGCGATGCGCAACGAAATACTGCGCCGGCGCGTCCGCAGCCTGCAGATGATGCAGGCGAGCCGCGTAACGTTCTCGAACGAAGTGGGCGTGGCATGACGATGTCGCTCGGTCCCTACACCTCGTTCATCACCACATCATATGCGCTGGTCGCGATCGTGGTGCTGCTTCTGATCGTCTGGATCGCGGTCGATTATCGTACCCAGAAGGCGCGGCTGCGCGATCTTGAAGCCAGCGGCATCACGCGGCGCTCCGGCCGCGGCGCGACGGATATCTGATGAGCGTACAGGCTGACGAAACGGCTTCGCGGACCCGGCGCTGGCTGGTAGTGCTGCCGCTGATCGGGTTTGGCGTGCTCGCAGCATTCTTCCTGCTGCGGCTTTATGGCGGCGATCCCTCGAAGCTTCCGTCTGCGCTGATCGGCCGGCCGGCGCCGCAAACGGCGCTTCCGGCGCTCGAGGGCCTGACGCGTGACGGCGCCGCCGTGCCCGGGCTCGATCCCGCAATGTTCAAGGGCAAGGTCAGCCTCGTCAATGTCTGGGCGTCGTGGTGCGTGCCCTGTCACGACGAGGCTCCGCTGCTGACCGAACTCGCCAAGGACACGCGCCTGCAGCTCATTGGCATCAACTACAAGGACGTAGCGGAGAACGCGCGGCGCTTCCTTGGCCGTTATGGCAATCCATTCAGCGCGGTCGGCGTCGACGGCAATGGCCGCGCCTCGATCGAATGGGGCGTCTACGGCGTGCCAGAAACGTTCATCGTCGGCCGCGACGGAACCATTCTGTACAAGCTCGTCGGTCCCATCACGCCGCAAAACGTCGATCGCGTGCTGAAGGTCGAAATCGAGAAGGCGCTAAAGTGACGCAGCCGTCGTTCACCCCTTCGTGATGTCGCCGGCTTCGGCTTCGCTCGCCTCAAGCGACGCCGGTTCCAGGTGATAGCGCTTGATCAGCGGCATCTGGGTGATGGCAAAGCCCATGGTCAGCGGGATCGCGCCGAACGCCTTGAAGGCGACCCAGAAGTCCGTGCTCTGCGTGCGCCAGATCATCTCATTGAGAACCGCCATGCCGAGGAAGAACAGCGCCCAGCGCATGGTGAGGACGCGCCAGCCAGTGGCGGTCAGATTGAACATCTGGTCGAACATGATGGCGATGAAGGAGCGGCCGAACAAAAGCCCGCCGCCGAGCACGGCTGCAAACAGGCCGTAGACGATGGTCGGCTTCATCTTGATGAAGGTCTCGTCATGCAGCACCAACGTCAGCGTGCCGAACACCAGCACGATCACGCCGGTGACCAGCGCCATCGTGGGAACGTGCTTCGTCACCACATAGGAAGCGATCATCGCCGCGACGATCGCCACCATGAACGCACCGGTCGCTGCGAAGAGATTGAACTTGGCGTTGACGACAAAAAATATGATCAGCGGACCGAGCTCGGTCGCGAGCTTGAACAGCGGGTGCGGCTGGGTCTTGTCCATTACCAAACCTTTGTTGCTGTCATCACCCGCGAATGCGGGGGATCCGGTACGCCGAGGCCTCTCGGCTCAATCCGCCGTCCCGGCGTACTGGGTGCCCCGCTTCCGCGGGGCATGACAAGTGAATCCTACGACTCGATCCCCGCGATCGCCCTGGCAAAATCCCGCGCGGTGAAGGGCGCGAGATCGTCGATACTTTCGCCGACGCCGATGAAGTGCACCGGCAGCTTGTGCTTCTCCGCCAGAGCCACCAAAATGCCGCCGCGCGCGGTGCCGTCGAGCTTCGTCATCACGAGGCCGGTGACCCCCGCGGTACGATGAAATGCCTCGACTTGCGACAGCGCATTTTGTCCCACCGTGGCATCGAGCACGAGCAGCACCGCGTGCGGCGCCGATGCATCGACTTTCCTGATCACGCGCACGACTTTTTCCAGCTCGTTCATCAGCTCGGACTTGTTCTGCAGGCGGCCGGCGGTGTCGATCAGGAGCACGTCAGTCCCCTGCTCCTTCGCTGCGCTCAGCGCGTTGAAGGCGAGGCTCGCGGAATCCGAGCCCTGCGCGCCGGCAATGACCGGCACCTTGTTGCGCTCGCCCCAGACCTTGAGCTGCTCGATTGCCGCGGCACGAAAGGTGTCGCCGGCGGCGAGCATCACCTTGCGGCGCTCGGCAGAAAATCTCGATGCGAGCTTGCCGATGGTCGTCGTCTTGCCGGAGCCATTGACGCCGACAACAAGGATGACGAACGGCTTTTTCGCGGCATCGATCTCGAGCGGCCTTGCCACCGGCGCCAGGACCTTCTCGACTTCGCTCGCAACCACGCTCTTCACTTCATCGGCCGAGATCGCCTTGTCGTAGCGGCCGCTGCCTACGGCATCCGCAATGCGCACCGCAACCTCGCTGCCAAGATCGGCGCGCAGCAGCACATCCTCGATGTCGTCGAGCATGGCGCGGTCGAGCTTGCGCTTGGTGACGAGGTCGGCAACCGCCGTCCCAAGCGAACTGGATGTCCGCTTCAGGCCGCTGGAAAGCCGCCGCCACCAGCTCAATTTGGGTGTGTCTTCGGTTTCGCTCATTGGGGCGCTGTGTTAGCCGTTTCGGCCAGTAAACGAAAGTCTCGACAATTGCATGATGTTCCCGAACTGACGGCGGACGAAATTGTGGCGCGCGTGCTCCACCGCGACGGACTGATGCTGATCGTCGACAAGCCGGCGGGGCTGCCGGTGCATCGCGGGCCGAAGGGCGGACCCAATCTCGAAGCCTCATTCGACGCGCTGCGATTTGGCCTGCCGCGGCCGCCGGTGCTGGCCCACCGGCTGGACAAGGATACTTCCGGCTGCCTCGTGCTTGGGCGGCACCGCAAGGCCACCGCCTCGCTCGGTCTGCTGTTCAAGCACGGCAAGGTCGAGAAAACCTATTGGGCGATCGTCGAGGGGAGCCCCTCCGAGGACGAAGGCATCATCGACCTGCCGCTCGGGCGCAAGAATGCCGAGCGCGGCTGGTGGCAAAAGCCCGATCCCGAGGGGCAGAAGGCCATCACCAACTGGAAGGTGCTCGGCCGCGGCAATGGCCTCGCCTGGCTTGCGATGGAGCCCGTTACCGGCCGCACCCACCAGCTTCGCGTGCATGCCGCCGCCATGGGCTGGCCGATCGTCGGCGACAACGTTTACGGCAACGGCCCGCGCTTCGGCGAACCGCGGCTGCATCTGCATTCGCGCGAGATCGGCGTGCCGATTTCGAAGAACAAGGAGCCGGTGCGGGTGGTTGCGCCGGCCCCGGCGCATATGCACGAGCGGCTCAAAGCCTGCGGGTGGAACGGGGAATAGCCCCCGGCCCGATGCCGCCGAGCTGGCGGCCATGCGATGGTTTACGAAACGTTCAGCCCCGTCCTGTAGAGATTCCGGTTGGCTTAGAACAAGCACCCATCAGCTCCGGATGAGCAATGCTACCCGCTGGGCAATCGATTGCCGATGAGATCGAGGCTGCGATAGGCGGCTCGACTGCAAAATGCATTGAGACCGCCAGGCGCGTCACCGATCTTTTCCTGGCATCGGCGGGCCACTACGACAGCGAGCAGATCGAGCTGTTCAACAGCGTGCTCGAACGGCTGGTCAAGGCAATCGAGCTGCGATCGATCGTCGACATCAGCGCCCGCATGGCACTTGCGGACATGAGCGCGCAGCTGGCGCCAATTGCGCAAGCGCCCCCCACCGTTATCCGTCAGCTTGCCGGAAATGACGAGATCAGCATCGCCGCGCCGGTCCTGCAGGAATCGGCGCGTCTTGGCGACGACGACCTGATTGAAATCGCACAGAGCAAAAGCGAGCCGCATTTGCTGGCGATCTCGGGCCGCTGGTGGCTCAAGGAAGCCGTCACCGACGCGCTGCTTTCGCGCCGCTTTCCAAGCGTCAGCCGCCGGGTCGTCGGCAATCCCGGGGCGCGGATTTCCGCCGGCGGTTTCGCCATCATCGTGACGCAGGCCGAGAAAAATCCCGACCTTGCGGTCGAAGCCGGCATCCGGGTCGATTTGCCTTCGGAACTGCGCCAGCAATTGCTGAACAAGGCGAGCGAAGCAGTTCGCACGAAATTGTTGTCCCGCGCGCCGCCGCATTTGTTCGAGGAAATCCGCAGCGCCATCGCGACCGCCACAGCGAGTGCGGATCGCGAAATGTCGAGGGTCCGCGATTTTGCCGCGGCAAGGCAGTTCGTTGCGAAGTTGAACAAGAAGGGCGAACTCGACGAGGCCGTGCTGGCCGGATTCGCCCGGCAGAAGAAATATGAGGAGACCGTCGTCGCACTTGCGGAACTCTCGAATACGACGATCGAGGTGATCCGTCCGCTGATGCAAAGCCTGCGCGACGATGGGCTGCTGGTGGCGTGCCGGGCAGCGGAGCTCGGCTGGGAGACGACCGCGGCCGTGCTGGAATGCCGCTATTCGACGGGCTCGATGGACGCCGTCGAACTCGCCAGGGCAAAAAGCCACTTCGCCGCCATGACAACCGAAAATGCGCGGCGGATGCTGATGTTCTGGCAGGTGCGCTCAATTGCACCGGCGCGCGTGAATTGACGGGGGTCGTCACCCGCGAAGGCGGGTGACGACAGTCATGCCAAGAGCCGCGCACCATCATGGCCGGCAATCGCAAGCCGTCGCACGGCGCCCGGCACTTCGCCCGCAATTGCCACGGGCACGAAATGCTCGGTGCGGCCGGCCGTCGCACTTTCGATCAGCACGTCGCGCACCGCGCCGACCTCGGTCTCCAGCCGCTTGCGCAGCGCCGCTTCTCCGGTGGCGCGCAGACGCCTCGCGCGTTCCCTGATCTCGCCGCCCGCGACCTGCGGCATCCGCGCCGCCGGCGTGCCCGGGCGCTTCGAGTAAGGGAACACATGCAGGAAGGTGAGGCCGCACTCCCAGACCAGATCCTGCGAGCGCGCAAACATTGCTTCCGTTTCGGTCGGAAAGCCCGCGATGATATCGGCGCCGAATGCGATGTCGGGCCGCAGCCGGCGCACCTGCGCGCAGAAGTCGATGGCCTGCTGCCGCAGATGCCGCCGCTTCATCCGCTTCAGGATCATGTCGTCGCCGGATTGCAGCGACAGATGCAGATGAGGCATCAATCGCGCATCATCGGCAATCACGTCGAGCAGGTCGCGGTCGACCTCGATGGAATCGATCGATGAGATGCGCAGCCGCTTCAGCTCGGGCACGTGCCGCAGGATCTGCTTGGTCAGCATGCCGAGTTTCGGGGCGCCCGGCAGATCGGCACCATAGCTGGTGAGATCAACGCCCGTGAGCACGATCTCGGCGTGTCCCCGCTCGACTACGCTGCGCACCTGCTGAACCACCGCGCCCATCGGCACCGAGCGCGAATTGCCGCGGCCGAACGGAATGATACAGAAGGTGCAGCGGTGGTCACAGCCGTTCTGCACCTGCACGAACACCCGCGGCAGACCGCGCTGGAAACCCTCGACCAGATGCGGCGCCATCTCCTTCACCGCCATGATGTCGGTGACGG
>DASWVJ010000118.1:0-17475 GCA_036406295.1 Bradyrhizobium sp. | reverse complement strand
CCAACCTCGCGCTCGATATCAAGCGAAGCTGGCGCGTGCCGCGGCATCTCGATACGGACGCGATGCACGTCGCCGCCCAGCGCCTGATCGGCAAGCACGATTTCACCACCTTTCGCGACACCGAATGCCAGGCGAAATCGCCGGAAAAAACGCTCGACCAGCTCGATGTGATCAGGGAGGGCGACGAGGTTTCGATCCTCACTTCCGCGCGCTCGTTCCTGCACAGCCAGGTGCGCTCGATGGTGGGCTCGCTGGTCTGGGTCGGCGAGGGCCGCTGGACCGCCGACGATCTCTCTGCCGCGCTCGCCGCCCGCAACCGCGCCGCCTGCGGCCCCGTCGCGCCGCCGGAAGGGCTGTATCTCGTGCGGGTGGACTACTAGGCCTGCTGTCGCGTTGGGGGCTGTGTCCCGTGCAGGTGGATTACTGTCATACCCCGCGCAGGCGGGGTATCCAGTACTCTGCGGCGGTCGTGATTTGCCGTGAGGTCTCGGCGTACTGGATCGTCCGCCTTCGCGGACGATGACGGCAAGGGTGCAGCTGGGGCTCACCCAAAATACCGGTCCAGCACGCCGCGGTAGATCTTCGTCAGCTTCTCGAGATCCGCGACCGGCGTGCGCTCGTCGACCTGGTGCATGGTCTGGCCGACCAGGCCGAACTCGATGACCGGACAGTAGCTCGAGATGAAGCGCGCGTCGGAGGTGCCGCCGGAGGTGGAAAGCTCGGGCTTGCGTCCCGTCACCTCCTCGATCGCGGCCACCGCGAGATCGGTGAACGGGCCGGGCTTGGTCACGAACACGTTCGAGTTCGACGGCTCCCAGACGATGCGGGCCTTGATGCGGTTGCCGCAGGCTTTCGCCAGCCGCGCATCGACGAGGTCGCGCAGGCTCTGCTGCGTATGCACGTCGTTGTAGCGGATATTGAACCTGGCCCGCGCCTGGCCGGGGATGACGTTGCTCGCGGTGTTGCCGACGTCGACCGAGGTGAATTCGAGATTGGACGCCTGGAACTGGGAGCTGCCGTGATCGAGCGGCTCATCGGAGAGCGCCACGATCAGCCGCGAGATATCCGGCACCGGGTTCGAAGCGCGGTGCGGATAGGCGACATGGCCCTGCACACCCTCGACATGGAGCGTGCCGGATTGCGAGCCGCGGCGGCCGACCTTGATGCAGTCGCCGAGCACTTCCACGTTGGACGGCTCGCCGAGCACGCAATGATCGAACTTCTCGCCACGCGCGGCCACCCATTGCAGCAGTTTGATGGTGCCGTTGACGGAGATGTCCTCTTCGTCGCCGGTGATCAGGAACGAGATCGAGCCTTTCGGCTTGCCGCCATTGTCCTTCAGATATTGCAGCACTGCGGCGACGCTGCAGGCAATGCCGCCCTTCATGTCGACCGCGCCGCGGCCATACAACACGCCGTCCTTCACCTCGCCCGCGAACGCGCCATGCGTCCACGCACTCTCATCGCCCGCCGGCACCACGTCGGTATGGCCGGCAAAGGTGATGTGCGGCGCCTGCTCGCCGATGCGCGCATAGAGATTGTCGATGTCGGCGGTGCCGGGCTCGCCGAAGGTGACACGGTGCACCTCGAAGCCGGCTTCTTTCAGGACAGCTTCGAGAACGCCCAGTGCCCCGGCGTCGGCCGGGGTTACGGATGGGCAACGGAGGAGGGATTGGGCAATCGAGAGGGCATCAGTCATGTTCCCGGCTTAACACGCATGGCCGGCGGAGGGCTAGCTTTGTGCGGAACCATTTCGATCTCGCTCTCCCGGTCCCACGATGTTGTCGCGCGCAGCCGCGTTCGCTCGGTACGCGCCCGCATCTGCTCCTTGCCCAGCGGATCGGGGCCATACTGGTTGGTCCATCGGGTGCCGCGCAGGCAATACAGTTCGATAAAATTCCAGATCAGCAGCACAAACGCGATCAGAGACAACGGCAGCACCCAATAGGAATCCGGCAGCCCGTCCTCGAATTGCCGGTAGAGGCCGGGGATGACGAAGAAAGGCACGATCCACCAGCCGCTCTTGTCGCGGTCATGCAGCCGCTTGATGGAGGCCGCAAGATAAACCCACAGGCACAGCGCCGTACCGATCGCCTTGGCGAGCAGTAAAGGCACTTCGGACCACGCGATGCTGTGCCAGTTGGCGGGATCGATGACGCGGAAAACGTCGTGGATATCGAGGTCGAACGACGTCTTGTCGGTCAGGGAAAGCAAGTGGCCGAGGCCAATGGTCAGTCCGCTGAAGAAGGACATGAAACAGAGGATGACCACCACCGCCAGCCAGTTCCTGGCGCGGTTGATGCGGCCTTTGAAGCCGAACAGGTACCTGGTCCAGTCCATTGCGATAGCTCCGGGCCGAAGGGTCGCCGCCGGCCGTTTGTCGTCGGCCGGCGCGGCCGGGTTCAGGTCAGCCCGGCTCGGCGGAACCCTTCCAGGTAGTGCTCGCGGTCAACTTCATTCCTCCAGGGCAGCTGGGTCGCAATCCACGACAGCGAGATGTTCGGCTGGGTGCGGCGAAGTTCGGCGAGCGCCAGTTCCGCCGTGCCCGTATCGCCGCTCATGCCGGCGGCGACGGCGAGCACGCGGTAGGCGCCGGTGAGTTCGCCCCGGTGCCGGATCGCCTCGCGCGCCAGCGCGATGGCTTCGTCATATTGCCGAGCCATGAAGCGGGCATAGGCGGCAATGCCGTAGTAGATGGCAAGCGAGGGATCGCGCGGGCTGAGGCGGATGGCGCGCTGCGCCGCCTCGAAGGAGTCCTCGGTCCGTCCGGCATAGGACAGCGCCAGCGCATAGTATCCCTGCGCGAGGCAGAAATTGGAATTCAGCCGCAGCGCGGTCTCGAATTCGGACAGTGCATCGTCGAGCCTGCGCGTGGAGAAATAGACGCTGCCGAGCGCCGTGTGCGACCAGGCGTCCTCGCGGTCGAGCTGAACCGCCTTGGTCGCGGCGTCCTCCGCAAGGGGCGCGGCCTTCGCCAGTTCGGCCCAGCCGAGATGCACGCAGGCCATGTGGCTGGTCGCCAGCACCGACAGGGCCTGGCCGTAGTTCGGGTCGATGGCGATCGCTTTCTCCAGCAATGTCTGTGCGGCCAAATGGTCTTCGCGCGTCACGCGCCAGAAATGCGACAGCGCCCGCATCAGGAGATCCCAGGCATCGAGATTCGCCGGCGGCTTGCGTTGCGCGCGGAAATTCTCCGCCGCATAGATTTGCGGTTCGACCGCGGCCACGATGGCGTTGGTGATCTCGTCCTGCACGGCGAAGACGTCGATCAGCCTGCGGTCGAAATACTCGGCCCAAAGGTGGCTTCCGGAGGTGGCGTCGTTGAGCTGGGCAGTGATGCGCACGCGATCGGCGGCCTTGCGCACGCTGCCCTCGACGACGTACCGGACCCCAAGCTCGTCGGCGATCTGCCTGATGTGAACGTTCCTGCCCCTGTAGGTGAAGGATGAATTGCGGGCGATCACGAAAAACCAGCGCACCTTGGAAAGCGCGGTCAGGATGTCCTCGCTGATCCCGTCGCAGAAGTGATCCTGATCCGGATCGTCGCTCATGTTGTTGAAGGCGAGCACGGCGATCGCCGGGCGGTCGGGGATGGCGATTGCGGGCGCAGGTGCAGCTTGCGTCACGGGAGGCATTTCCATGCACTCGCCGACGAAGCGAAAGCCCTTGCGCGGGACGGTGCGGATCAGGCGCTGCGTCTTGCCGTCGTCCCCGAGCACCTTGCGAACGGCATTGATCCGGCTGTTCAGCGCCGAGTCCGAGATCGGGCGGTTGCTCCAGACCTGCGCGACCAGGTCGTCCTTGCTTACGACGCGGTCGCGCTGTTCGACCAGGAACAGCAGCAGGTCAAAAACCTGAGGTTGCATGGATAGCACAGCGCCGTCACGGGTCAGCTCCCGCAGCTCGCTGTCAAGTTCGTGATCTTCAAAGCGAAATCGCACGGTGACACTCAGGTTCCGCTTCTCAAGCAAAAATCAGCGATATCTCAGGCAAAGGACAACCATCCGGAAAAGTCTTGGGCAGCTCAATGCGGCATCTTGCAGCCGTCAATCGCCGATTTCTTCGGCGCAATGGCGCTGCCCAACGGAGCTATTCATGTCCCAAGTCCATACTATTGGCCCGGATTTCTCGGGCTCCAGATTGTTCAAGGTCATCGCATTCCTGTACGGAATTGCATCCTATTTGGTTTTCTTCGTCACCGTTCTCTACGCCATCGGCTTTGTGATGGGACTGGTCGTGCCGAAGAGCATCGATACCGGCACCGACACTTCCACTGCCGAAGCTATCGTCATCAATCTACTCCTGATGTCGCTGTTCGCCGTACAACACAGCGTGATGGCGCGAAGGGGCTTCAAGGCGTGGTGGACGCAATACGTTCCCAAGCCGATCGAACGCTCTACTTACGTGCTGGTGGCGAGCTTGTGCCTGCTGTTGCTGTTCTGGCAATGGCGCCCGATCCCGACAGTCGTGTGGCAGGTGGCAGATCATGATCTCGCAGTCGCAGTCGCACTGCTCTCGCTGGTCGGCTGGGTACTGGTGTTCACCAGCACGTTCCTCATCAATCATTTCGAGCTGTTCGGCCTGTCGCAGGTCGCCAACCACCTCGTCGACAGGGAAGTGACGGCGCCGCGCTTCCGCACGCCGCTGCTCTACAAGTTCGTGCGTCATCCGCTCTATCTCGGTTTCATCATCGCGTTCTGGGCTGCGCCGGTCATGACCGTGGGCCACCTGCTGTTTGCAAGCGTGACCACGGCCTATATCCTGGTCGGCATCTGGCTGGAGGAGCGCGACCTGATCGAGATGTTCGGCGACCAGTACCGCGAATACAGGCGGCGCGTCTCGATGCTCATTCCCTGGCGCAAGATGTAGCGAAGGGAGCGCAAGTTGCGGAGAACAGCCATGAATCATATCGGCAACTGCTTCTGTGGCGCTGTTGAGATCGAGGTCCTCGGCGCCCCGGAGGCAACGGGTTACTGCCACTGCCGCTCGTGCCGCTCCTGGTCGGGCGGCCCGGTGAACGCCTTCAGTCTGTGGAGGCCACAGGCGGTGCGGATCACTGCCGGAAACCAGCATGTCGCGACCTTCATCAAGACCCCGGTCAGCGAGCGCAAATACTGCAGGAAGTGCGGCGGGCACTTGATGACCAATCATCCGCCGCTCGGGCTGGTTGACGTCTTCGTGGCGACCATCCCGACGCTCGCCTTCACGCCGGCCGTCCACGTCAACTACGCAGAGACGGTGCTGCCGATGCGCGATGGCCTGCCCAAGCTGAAGGACTTTCCCTCCGAGCTCGGCGGCAGCGGCGAGATGGTTGCGGATTAGCCGTTCGTAAGACAGCGGCGCGGCAGGGGGCGCACAAGCGATTGTGCGCCCCTTTTCGGTTTGCGCCGTCAATTTATTTCAGCCCCGCCCGGCGCAGGCCCTCGAGATAATGCTCGCGATCCTCGGCCTGCTTCATCGGCAGCTCGCGGGCGATCCATTCCAGCGAGATGTTCGGCTGCACCTGGCGCAGCCCCTGCAAGGCAAGCGCGGAGAGCTCGCGATCCTCGGACATGCCGGCCGCTGCCGTCAGCACGCGGTGCGCGCCGACGAAATCCGCGCGCTGCCGCAGCGACTCGCGCGCGAACCTGATCGCTTCCTCATATCTGCCGGCGGCAAACTGGATGTAGGCGCCGACTCCCTGATAGATCGCCGCCAGCGGGTCGCGCGGGCTCAGCCGTAGCGCACGGCGGATCGCGACGTCGCCTTCCTCATAGCGGCCCGCATAGCAGAGTGTCACCGCATAGAACGCCTGTGCGAACGCAAAATTTGGATTGAGGCGCAACGCCAGCTCGAATTCGGCGATTGCGTCGTCGAAACGCCGCGCGAACAGGTAGGAATAGGCGAGCCCGATATGCGCCCAGGCGTCCTCGCTGTCGGCCTCGACGGCGGCGAGCGCTTCGCGCATCGCGAGCGGCATCACGCTTCCCATGTCGGCCCAGCCCATATGGGCGCCGAAGATGCGGCTGTTGGCGAGCAGCCCCAGCGCCTTGCCGTAATGGGGATCGATCTCGATCGCCTTTTCCAGCAGCGCCTGCGCCACCGTGTTGTCCTCCCGCGTCACCCGCCAGTAATGCGAGAGCGCGCGCATCACCAGGTCCCAGGCGTCGAGGCTGCCCGGCGGCTTGTGCTGGGCGCGAAAGCTTTCGGCGGCGTAGAGATACGGCTCGACCGCGGCGACGATCGCTTCGGTGATCTCATCCTGCACCGCGAACACGTCTTCGATGCTGCGGTCGTATCGCTCGGCCCACAGATGGCTGCCGGTGGTGACATCGTTGAGCTGCGCGGAAATGCGCACCTGGTCGCCGCTGCGGCGCACGCTGCCCTCGACGACGTAGCGCACGCCAAGCTCGCGCGCGATTTCGCTGATGTGGACCGAGCGGCCCTTGTAAGCAAACGACGAGTTGCGCGCGATCACGAAGAACCACCGCAGCTTTGACAGCGCGGTGATGATGTCTTCGCTGATCCCGTCGGAAAAATACTCCTGCGCGCGGTCGCCGCTCATGTTGATGAAAGGCAGCACAGCGATGCCGGGCCGGTCGGCCGGGACCGCATGCAGTTCCAGCTCACGATGTTGGGCGGGCGGCTCGGCCGGCGCGCCGTCCTCCACCCTGGTCTGCACGGCGCCGACGAAGCGGAACCCCTTGCGCGCGATGGTGCGGATCAGCGCCTGCTCGGCGCCACTGTCGCCGACGGCCTTGCGGGCAGCGTTGATCCGGCTGGTCAGGGTCGACTCTGCAACATGCCGGCCATGCCAGATCTTCTCGATCAATTCTTCCTTGCTCACCACGCGATCGCGGTTTTCCATCAGGTGGACAACGAGATCGAATACCTGTGGCTCCAGCGAGATCGGCATGTCCTGCCGGCTCAACTCCCGCGTGTTGGTATCAAGTACCTGATTTGAAAAGAAAAACTTCATCCGTCGCACGCCTCGAAGCAAGACTAACGAATTACTCAAGTAAAAATGGACGCGTTCTCAAGAATGCCGGTTCTGCCATGCCTCTGTTTGAGTCTATCGATGAAGCCGATGGTTCACCACGGATGCCCGCGACTATCCAGTTCACGACATCGAGTATTTTGCGTGATGAAATGCACGACAGCGGGCACGGCGAACAGGCGCGCGTGATCGCCGGCAAATGTGGCCGAACTGCAGATCGTTTGTTGCGCTAAAGACACGGGTCAGTGCAACCGGCGCCAACGATTGTCCCGCACCTGCCTGACCTCAATCAGGCCGCGCCCATCAGGGCGCTGCGCCAGTCGGCCCGCTGTGCCAGTCAGCTGCGGCGACGGATCAGTCGCGCAGCAACTCGTTGATGCTGGTCTTGGCGCGGGTGCGCTCGTCGACGCGCTTGACGATCACGGCGCAGGCGGTGGCTGGTCCCGGCTGGCCGTTCTTCAGCGGCTTCGCCGGTAGCGTGCCCGGCACCACGACCGAATATTCCGGCACCTCGCCGACAAAGATCTCGCCGGTCTCGCGGTCGACGATCTTGGTGGAGGCACCGAGGAACACGCCCATCGACAGCACTGCGCCCTTGCGCACGATCACGCCTTCGGCGACTTCGCTGCGCGCGCCGATGAAGCAATCGTCCTCGACGATGACGGGCTCGGCCTGCAACGGCTCCAGCACGCCGCCGATGCCGACGCCGCCGGAAATGTGCACACGCTTGCCGATCTGCGCGCAGGAGCCGACGGTGGACCAGGTGTCGATCATGGTCGCTTCATCGACATAGGCGCCGAGATTGACGAAGGATGGCATCAGCACGACGTTGCGGGCGATGAAGGCGGAACGCCGCACGATCGCGCCGGGCACCGCGCGAAAGCCGGCGTCGCGAAAACGGTTCTCGCCCCAGCCTTCGAACTTCGAGGGCACCTTGTCCCACCACGACGCCTTGCCGGGGCCGCCGGCAATCTGGCCCATGTCGTTGAGGCGGAACGACAGCAGTACCGCCTTCTTCAGCCACTGATTGACCTTCCACTTGCCGCTCTGCTCGCGCTCGGCGACGCGCGCCTCGCCCTTGTCGAGCAGTTCCAGCGCATGATCCACGGCATCGCGGACCTCGCCCTTGGTTGCGGTCGAGATACCCTCGCGGGCATCGAACGCGGCATTGACTGATGATTCGAGGGCGGCGAGGGACATGGTTGCTTCCTTGGGCGGCGCGGTTTTTCGGGTCGCTTTTTCGGGAAACGGAGCGGGAGAGTCAAGGTGTCCGCAGGCTGTCATCACCCGCGAAAGCTGGTGATCCAGTAGGCCGCGGCGGTCGTAAAAACCACTCAGGGCAGTGAGTACTGGATACCCCGCTTTCGCGGGGTATGACGAGCTAGATATGCGGCGACAGCCCCTGCAAGAACCGCGTCAGGTCATCGGTGACATGATCGACATGCCCGGCGTCGCGGCCTTCCAGCTCCCAGTCCTCGCGCACCACTTCCCTGGTGCCGTCGGGCACCACGAGCACCGTGGTCATGCCGAGCTGGTGCGGCACCACGAGATTGCGTGCAAGGTCCTCGAACATCGCCGCGCGCGAGGGATCGACGCCGTGCAGATTGAGGAAGCGCTGATAGGTCTGCGGCGCCGGCTTCGGCTCGAGCTCGGCGGCGATGATGTCGAACACCGCATCGAAGTGCCCCGACAGCCCGAGGCGATCCAGCACGGCATCGACGTGGTCCACCGACCCGTTGGTGAGGATCAGCTTTCGCCCCGGCAGCCTGGCGATCGCTGCGCCCATCACCGGATTGGGCTCGAGCGGCGAGTGGTCGATCCGGTGCACAAAGCCAAGAAAGTCGTCGGCGCTGATGCCGTGCTCCGTCATCATGCCGCGCATGGTGGTGCCGTAGCGGCGGTAATAGTCCTTCTGGATGCGGCGCGCTTCCTCGGCCGAGACGTTGAGAAAGCTCGCGACGAACTCGCCGATCCGCGCATCGACCTGCTGCCAGAGATTGACATGATGCGGATAGAGCGTGTTGTCGAGGTCGAACACCCAGGTGTCGACATGGGTGAAGGTGCGGGAAGGGATCATGGCTCTCTCACACGGTCGTCCTGGCGAAAGCCGGGACCCATACGCCGCGGCCGCAATTGGTGAGCACGTCGGGAGTTGCCTTTTGCTTGGGGATGCACTGGCATGAAAAACTTCGCTCTGTGTTTATGGGTCCCGGCTTTCGCCGGGACGACAACAATGAGATAGCGCTCATGGCATCGCAAAGCGCAGCGTCTTGCCGCCGCCGGTCATGTCGACGGGCGCAAATCCGACGACGGACAGCCCGCGCGTGCTGCAATCGCCCTGCTCGTTGATCTCGAACTTGCTCTCGCGGGTGCAGAACTGCGTGGTGCCGCCCCAGTTCAGCGCCTTGTCCTTGTGCTTGAGGGAACGGTTCTCGTTGTCGACGGCCTCCGCAAAGCTGAAGATCCGTCTGGGCTGGCCGGCGACGTCGGGATGCAGGCACTTGCCGGGATCGATACGATACCAGCCGCGGCTGGTCACGGTCTTGCCGTCGTCGGTCGCCACCGCCGCCATGATCTTGTGCGGCGTGTCGTTGCACCAGGTCAGCCCCGTCGCGGAAGGCGACTGCACCGCCTCGATCAGCTTGCTGAAGAAGGTCGGCTGCTGCACCGCGTCCGCACTCAGTCCGCGGCTCTTCAAGAAGGCATTCAGCGCAGCTTGCGTTTTCGGGCCATCGGTGCCGTCGATCGGCGCGGCATCGTAGCCGGCAACGACGAGCAGCCGCTGGATGCCGGCGAGCCGCGCCTGCTCATCGTCATATTCAGAGTCCTCGGCGAGATAGGCGATGAGGTGGCCGTCGTCGGTTTGCGCCGGACGAACCTGGGTAAATGGCGCCGGCGTCTGGCCTGTGCGGCATTGCCGCGCGGCGGCAATGACGAAATTCTGCTCCGCGATACACAGCGTGTCGGCGCCGCCCGGCGGGGCCGGCGAGGAACCGTAAAGGCCGAGCGCGCGCGCATGCAACAGGATGCGATCCGCGGTCAGCGTGCCCTGCGCCACCACGCGGCAGGCGGCGGGGTCGATCCGGAACCAGCCGCGCGTCGCGGTCGCCGACTGGTGATCGATGCCGATGGCGACCTCGACCACATAGCTCATGCGGTTGCAAAGCTTGAGGTCGGCATGCGCGGGCGCGGACGAGACGAAAAGCGACACTGCGGCAGCCGGCAACGCGAGAAACGTGCGCCGTGTATGGCGGCGCATCCGGGCGCGCAAGCCGCGCCTTGGAATCGGGGCTTTCTTCGAGCCTGTCACTTGTGGATCAGCGTGCCGGTGCCCTGATTCGTGAACAGCTCCAGCAATACCGCGTGTTGCGTCTTGCCGTCGATGATGACGACGCCCTGCACGCCCTGTTCCAGGGCATAGATGCAGGTCTCGACCTTCGGGATCATGCCACCGGAAATGGTGCCGTCGGCGATCAGCTTGCGCGCGTCCTTCACCGACAGTTCCGGAATCAGCTTCTTCGACTTGTCGAGCACGCCCGGCACGTCGGTGAGCAGCAGGAGGCGCTTGGCCTTGAGCGCGCCGGCCACTGCGCCCGCGAACGTGTCGGCGTTGACATTGAGCGTCTGCCCGTCCGCCGAGGTCGCCAGCGGCGCCAGCACGGGGATGAGCTCGTAGCCGATCAGCTGGTTGAGCAGCGTGAGGTCGACCTTCTCGGGATCGCCGACAAAGCCGAGGTCGATCGCCTTCTCGATATTGGAATCGGGATCAACCATGGTGCGCTTGGTCTTGGAGGCCTTCACCATGTTGCCGTCCTTGCCGGACAGGCCCACCGCCTTGCCGCCGGCGTCGTTGATGTAGCCGACCAGCTGCTTGTTGACCGAGCCCGCCAGCACCATTTCGACGATCTCGATGGTGGCGGCGTCGGTGATGCGCAGGCCCGCGGCGAATTCCGACTGGATGCCGAGGCGCTTGAGCATGGTCGCGATCTGCGGACCGCCGCCATGCACCACCACCGGATTGATAGCGGTCTGCTCCAGAAGCACGATGTCGCGCGCGAAGGCTTTCGCGGTGTCCTCGTCGCCCATGGCATGGCCGCCATACTTGATGACGATGGTTTCCTCGTCATATTCCTGCATATGCGGCAGCGCCTCGGACAGGATGCGGGCCTTGTCGAGCGGGCTGATGTCGGTGTCGGTCATGAAGCGGTCTCGCGTGGCGGGCGGGGACGGATGTCGGGCCGGGTTCTATCCGATTGCCGGGCGGCTTAGAAGTACCTTGTCTCCTTGTGGGAGAAGGTGGCGCGAAGCACCGGATGAGGGGTCTCTGTCCGCGGAGACAGACCCCTCATCCGCCTTCGCTGCGCTCCGGCACCTTCTCGCACAAGGGGAAGAAGGAAGAGAGCCGCGCGCCCAAACCTAATTCCGTCTTGGCCACGCCGCCGCGATTGCCAGCGCCAGCCAGCTTGCAATCAGCAGCGTGCCGCCGGTCGGCGCGGCAAACGGGAACAGGCCGTGGCCGGCATATTGCCGCAGCGTCACGTCGCCCGCAAACAATCCCGCCGCAACGACGAAGCCGATCGCCGCAGCAAGTCCGATGCGGGCATGAATCAGCGCGCGCTCGGCCAGCGCCACGGCGGCAAGCACCGCGCAGGCGTGAAACAGCAGCATCGACGATGCCGCCCCGAGCCGCGACGCATCGGCCTGGTGCGTGGAGGCCGCCGCGAGCATCACGCCGTCGGCGCCCATGATGCCTGCAAGCACGATCAGGACGCGCGCAAGCCGGTTCACTGTCCGCGCTCCCGCATCAGGCGTACCATCGCCGCGCGCAGCTCCGGCATGCCGCGGCCGGAGCGCGACGACGTCGCCAGCACTT
The DNA here is from genome assembly GCA_036406295.1 of Bradyrhizobium sp. Classification (GTDB taxonomy): domain Bacteria; phylum Pseudomonadota; class Alphaproteobacteria; order Rhizobiales; family Xanthobacteraceae; genus Bradyrhizobium. The sequence goes on along the minus strand of DASWVJ010000118.1, from coordinate 5,626 downwards.
CCGGAAACGCGGCGGGATGCTTGGCCAGCGCCGCCCTGGTCTCCTCGATGCGCGCGGCAAGCTCGGCCGCTTTCACCTGGTCGGCCTTGGTGAGCACGATCTGATAGCTCACGGCGGATTTATCCAGCGTCTTCAGGATCTCCTGGTCGACGTCCTTCAGGCCATGGCGGCCGTCGATCAGGACATAGACGCGCGCAAGGCTCGCGCGCCCCAGCAGGAATTTGTGGATCAGCGCGGTCCATGACGCGACCTTTGTCTTCGCCGCCGCCGCGTAGCCATAGCCGGGCATGTCGACCAGCCGCAGCCCGTCCTTGTCGGGACCTTCGAAGAAGATCAGTTCCTGCGTGCGGCCCGGCGTGTGCGAAGTGCGCGCCAGCGCGTTGCGGCCGGTCAGCGCATTGATGAGGCTCGATTTGCCGACATTGGAACGGCCGGCAAAAGCGATCTCCAGCCCCGCCATCGGCGGCAGCGTCTCGATCGACGGCGCGGCCCAGATGAAATGCCAGTCGCCGGCGAACAGCTTCCGCCCTGCCTCGATCAGCTCCGCATCGATGTCGGTTGTCATGCGAAGCATCTCTCTACCCTCATGGTGAGGAGGCGCGCCAGCGCCGTCTCGAACCATGAGGCCCGTGGCCCATCCCTCGAGACGCGCGCAAGCGCGCTCCTCGGGATGAGGACGTCAGTTACGTCTTCGACTCCACCTTCGCTTCTTTCTTCACGAAGGTGGCCTTGAGGTTGTCGAACAGCTCCACCTTCACGCCGTTGCGGCGCATGATGTAGCTCTGCTGGATCACCGAGAGCAGGTTGTTCCAGGCCCAGTAGATAACGAGGCCCGCCGGGAAGCTCGCCAGCATGAAGGTGAAGATCAGCGGCATCCAGTCGAAGATCATCTTCTGGGTCGGATCCGGCGGCGCCGGGTTGAGCTTCATCTGGACCCACATCGTGATGCCCATGATGATCGGCCAGACGCCGAGCATCAGATAGGCGCCGATATGCGGGCCGAACACCGCGATCGGATCGAACGGGATCAGTCCGAACAAATTGAAGATGGTGGTCGGATCGGGCGCCGAGAGGTCCTTGATCCAGCCGTAGAACGGCGCATGCCGCATCTCGATGGTGACGAACAACACCTTGTAGAGCGAGAAGAACACCGGGATCTGCAGCGCGACGGGAAGACAGCCCGCGATCGGGTTGATCTTCTCCTTCTTGTAGATCTCCATCATCTCCTGCTGCTGCTTCACCTTGTCGTCGGGATAGCGCTCCTTCAGCGCCTGCAGCTGCGGCTGCACCGACTTCATCTTCGCCATCGAGGCGTAGGACTTGTTGGCGAGCGGGAAGAACAGCAGTTTCACCAGCACGGTCACCAGCAGGATCGCGACGCCGAAATTGCCAACCAGGTGATAGAACCAGTCCAGCGCCAGGAACATCGGCTTGGTGATGAAGTAGAACCAGCCCCAGTCGATCAACAGATCGAAATGGTTCAGCCCGAGCTGCTTGTTGTAGCCGCCGAGCCCGACCAGCGGGAAGTTGATGCCGACCACGCCCGCTTCCTTGGCGCCGGCGAACAGCCGGGCATTGGACGAGCCGGTGCCGCCGATCGGAATCGTCTGCGGATCCTGCAGGTAGTCGGTCTGGTAGGTGCGGATCTTGCCGACCATGTTGGACGAGAACTTGGCTTTCAGCCTCGCCGTGGTGTCGGGCAGCAGCGCCGAAGCCCAGTACTTGTCGGTGATGCCGAGCCAGCCATTGGTGATGTCGAACGTCACCTCCTTGGCCTCGTCGATCTTCTTGTAGGGATATTCCTGCAGGCCCTTCTCGCCGAGATACCCGATCAGGCCTTCATGCAGGATGTAGTAGCCGGAGACCTCCGGCGTGCCGTGGCGCGAGATCAGCGCGTAGGGATAGAGCGTCACCGGCGTGGAGCCGATGTTGCTGACGTCATCCTTCACGGTAAAGAGATAGCGCTCGTCGATCGCGATGGTGCGCTTGAAGGTGAGGCCTTCGCCGTTGTCGTATTTGAGGACCACCGGGTTCGACGGCGACAGCGCGTTCGAGCCTTCCTGCGTCCACATCGTGTTCTGGTCGGGAAGACGAATGGTCGAGCCGGCCGCCGGCACCCAGCCGAACTCGGCGTAATAGGGGCTTGCGGTCTGCGAGGGCGAGAACAGTACGATGGCCGGCGATTTTGGATCGACCGTCTCGCGATACTGCGTCAGCGCGACGTCGTCGATGCGTGCACCCTTCAGCGAGATGCTGCCCGAGATTTTCGGGCTCTCGATCTTGATGCGCGGGTTGGCGGCGATCGCGGTATCGCGCGGCACCACGACGGTCGAGGCCGGCGTCGTCGGCGTGCCCGTGGAGGGCGCGGTGCCCGCCTGCGGCGTGGTAGAGCCCGGCGCGGCTCCGGGGGTGGCCTGCTGCGCCGGCTTCTGCAACTCGGCCTGCTTCTGGGCCTCGGTGCGCTGCTTCTCCATCTGCGGCACGTTGTAGAAATATTGCCACGCGATCAGCACGAGGCCGGACAGAATGACGGCGAGGATGGTGTTGCGATTGTCGGTCATCGGATTTGCAGTCTCGTCATTCAGGTCGGGTGGGGCGCCGTGAGTCTTTTTTCGTCGCGCTGTCCTTCGGAGACGCTTTCGCGGGCCGATCGAGGCGGCGCAGCGCCAAGCGCAGGTCGTCCACCATGACCGCGAAGTTCCGCGTCAGCGCCTCCCGGCGGCCGACTAGCACATAATCATGGTGCGGTCGCATGGATATGACGTCCAGCCGCTTCACCAACTCGCGAAGCCTGCGCCGGATGCGGTTGCGCTCGGTGGCGGTGCCGTTTTTCTTGGTGACGGTGAAGCCGACCCGGATCGGGCCCTGGTCGTCGCGGCGGCGGGCCTGGAGGGCAAAGGCCGCGCTGGAGACCCTCGCGCCATTGGCAACGGCGAGGAAGTCCGCCCGCTGCCTTAGCCGATCCATGTTTGTTGTCCCAGGAACAGCCCGGCTCAGGCGCTCAGACGCTTGCGGCCCCGCGCGCGGCGCGCCGCGAGAACCTTGCGGCCGCCGGCGGTGGCCAGGCGCGCGCGGAAACCGTGGCGGCGCTTACGCACCAGTTTGCTGGGTTGATAGGTCCGCTTCACGGGTTGATCTCCGCTGACATAGCAATTCACCCCAGGGGGCAATCTGCCGTTGAATTGAGAAGGCGTCCGGTGATGCTGGCCGGCCCAAAACGGCCGTTTGCGGCCCCAATGAGCCGCCCCCCGAGAAACCGGGCCATCGCGGACAATTGGCGCGGCTTATAAGGGAGGGGCCCCATTTCGTCAACGCTGCTCGATGTCCGCGCCTGCGTTCCTCGAAACGGCACAATCTCCGTAAATATTACTGATTCTGCGGTGTTCTGAGGGGTGAGGAATGGCGATCCGCACCTCCCGGCACTAGATCAGGAACCGGCGCACATTAGCGATCGGTAATTTGACCTGCTTGGGGACGGAAACGCATCCTTTTGGCCGTCCATTGAGGGCTGGATATCGAGTGTCAGTGACGATCGACAATGAGCAGGATCGCGACAGGCCGCGACCCCCTGGGGGGCTCCGCCGCCTTGGCCTGTCTGGCAAGCTGCTGCTGATGACCATTCCGCTGGCCATGATCGCCGGCATGCTGATCTACGTGCCTGCAATCGCCAACTTCCGCGTCAACCGGCTCAACGATCGCCTCGCCGCCGCCAACACCGCCGCCCTGGTGCTGGACGCCGCGCCGCTCGGCATGGTGCCGGAGACGCTGGCGCAGCAGATCCTGACCAGCATCGGCGCGCGCGCGGTCGCCATCAAGATGGGTCAGCAGCGGCGCCTTCTGGCGAGCGCCAACCTGCCGCCAAGGATCGACCACGACATCGACACGCGCAACATCACCGTGTGGGCCGCGATCCATGATGCGTTCGAGACGATGCTGGAGACCGAGAACCATGCCATCCGTGTCGTCGGCAAGGCGCCGGGCGCGGCGCAGTTCACCGAGGTCGTGATCGACGAGCAGCCGCTGCGCAAGGCGATGTACCGCTTTTCGCGCAACGTGCTGGCGGTGGCGCTGGTGATCGCGGGCGTGGTCTCGCTGCTGGTGTACCTCGCGCTGCACTATCTCTTCGTGCGGCCGATGCGGCGGCTCACCGCCAATCTGGTCGGCTTCCACGAAAACCCGGAAAATCCAGCGCGCATCATCGTGCCAAGCCAGCGCGGCGACGAGATCGGCGTCGTCGAGCGCGAATTGTCCGACATGCAGCGCGACCTCGTCTCGATGCTCAGCCAGAAGAGCCGGCTGGCCGCGCTTGGCCTTGCCGTCTCCAAGATCAATCACGACCTGCGCAATCTGCTGGCGTCCTCGCAGCTGTTGTCGGACCAGCTCGCCAGCGTTCCCGATCCGCGGGTGCAGCGCTTTGCGCCGAAGCTGATGCGCTCGCTGGAGCGTGCGATTGCCTTCTGCCAGTCGACGCTTTCCTACGGCCGCGTACAGGAGGCCGAGCCCGACCGCCGCATGGTTCTGGTCGAGCCCGTCGTGGCGGAAGTACGGGAGTCCGCGGGCCTTGCCACGGACGCCTCGATCACCTGGGTTGCGGCGATCGAGCGCGGGCTTTCCATCGATGCCGATCCGGACCAGCTGTTCCGCGTGCTGCTCAACCTCGTGCGCAATGCGGCGCAGGCGCTGGAGAGCCAGCCGCAGGGCAGCGCCGGCGCCATGCAGATCCGCATCACCGGCCGCCGTGAAGGCGCGGTCGCGATTCTCGAGGTCTCCGATACCGGCCCTGGCGTGCCGGCCAAGACCCGCGAGCGTCTGTTCGAGGCGTTCCAGACCTCCGGCCGCCTCGGCGGCACTGGCCTTGGCCTTGCCATCGCCAACGAGCTGATCCGCGCTCATGGCGGCGACATCCACCTCGTCGAAGGCACCATCGGCGCCACCTTCCGCATCGTGATCCCCGACCGCCCGGTGGAACTGCAGAGCGTGCGGCACGAGCGGGCCAGCGCGTAAGCCCGAGCCCGTCATTCCGGGGCGCCGCGCCAGCGGCAAACCCGGAATCTCATTGTAATAGCAGCATTTTTGTCATTCCGGGGCGCGCGGCTGCACGAACCCGGAATCTCGCTTCACAAGCTCGAAATTCCGGGTTCGATGTTAACGCATCGCCCCGGAATGACGTCGGAAACCATGCCTTCGGAGCACGAAGACGGACAGTTCACGGACCTTGCAAACCAGTCCGGAAGCCGGTAGCTAGAGCGCTCTTCGCGGCCATCCGAGCCTTCACCGGATGCAAACCGGGCTTTCACGCCCCATATCGCCGAAGAAAACGCGCCCGTAGCTCAGCTGGATAGAGCATCAGACTACGAATCTGAGGGTCGGACGTTCGAATCGTTCCGGGCGCGCCATTTCTACGACGCCGGTCAGAACAGGATTGCATCTGGTCGCGCCATTTCAGGGACCAGATGAAAATATCGCAGGCGTTCAGGTTTGAGGCGGCACATCGACTGCCGGGCGTGCCCGCGACGCACCGATGCAGCCGCCTGCATGGCCATTCCTACCGTGTCGAGGTTCAGCTCGAGGGACCGGTCGATCCGCACACCGGCTTCGTCGTCGACTTCTTCGATCTTGAAAAATC
>DASWVJ010000117.1:0-13422 GCA_036406295.1 Bradyrhizobium sp. | reverse complement strand
CAGATCGGCAATCCCCTGGACATCTACCAGAAACCGGCGACTACCTTCGTCGCCTCTTTCATCGGCGCGCCGCCGATGAACTTGATGCCGGCCCAATCGGACGAGGTGAAATCGCAACTGCCGCCAAGCGAGGCCGGCATTTTGGGAATCCGCCCCGAAGATTTTGTCATCACCAACGAGAGCGTGGCCGGCGGCGTTGCGCTCAATCTCACGGTCGAGGCCATCGAGAAGGTGGGCGCAGAAACCTTCGTCTACGGTACGCGCCGCAACGAAGTTCAGGGTGTTGCCGCCAACCCCGGCGAGTTGCCGCCTGGAGAAATCATCGTGCGCGTCCCCGGCGCCGTCGGCCCGGCCATCGGCGAGCGCATCCGGGCGGTCGCGGCCCGCGACAGGCTGCATCTGTTCAGCGCAGACGGACGGAAGCGGGTCGAAATCTGACCGTTTCAGTCATTCCGGGCTGCGCGCAAGCGCGAACCCGGAATCCCGCTCCATAACCTCTGGATTCCGGGAGTCGGCGCGCGACCGCCCCGGAATGACAGGGATCGGCCCGATTCGCCTGTCCCCAGAGGTACTTGAACCCTCCGTATCGCAACGCCATATTGTGGCTGTCCGGCGGACGAATGAGTCGCTCGCCGGGCACGCGCCAAGGGCGCCGCAAGGGCCCGAGGCGTCAAAGTCGCTTCGAGAGGACTTTGTAATGTCACGTGTTCCTTCGCTCTCCAGTCCGTTTCTGCTTGGATTCGACGAAATCGAGCGTGCGCTCGATCGGGTCGTGAAGGGCGCTGATGGCTATCCTCCGTACAACATCGAGCGGTTTGATCGCACCAACGGCCAGCCCGAACGGTTGCGCATCACGCTGGCGGTAGCAGGTTTTACCCGCGACCAACTCGATGTGACCACTGAGGAAAACCAGCTCGTCATCCGCGGTCGCCAGCAGGACGACAAGACCCGGCAATACATCCATCGCGGCATTGCCGCGCGCCACTTCCAGCGCACCTTCGTGCTGGCAGAGGGGATGCAGGTGCTGGGTGCGGACCTGAAGAACGGGCTGTTGTCGATCGACCTCGCCAGGCCGGAACCTGAACGGGTCGTTAAGACAATAGCTATCAATGAACACGAATAATGGAACGAGGAGCGGACTCGACCGCTTGTACCTTGAGGAGTCGAGACCATGAGTGATGTGAGTGTGACGACCGAACGAGTGTCATTGGAAGCGCTGGCCCATCTTGGTGAAGGCCATATCGCCTATGTGAAGCAGGTTCGTTCCGAGGATGTGCCTGATCTCTTTCCGCAGGCCCCGAAGATCGCACCGGGCCTCAAGCTCTTTGCGCTGCATGCCGCCGACGGCACGCCGATCATGCTGACCGACAGCCGGGAAGCGGCGATCGCGAATGCGTGGAGCAACGAGCTGCAAGCCGTCAGCGTTCACTGATCCGCGCTTGCGGTATCACTGATCCGCGCTTCGCGGTACCATTGACGCCATCTGGCTGAGACTCGAGCCAAGCAGGTTTCTCGCGGCAGACAATCGCCGCTGGAGTGATTCAACCATACGCGGGTGGATTTCCGGATACGGAAACCGCCCGCGTATTTTTTTGCGCGTAGTGAAAAGGCCGTGACGCGACTTTACGCCGCGCTCGCCGGCGGCAGCGCCAGCACGGAATAGATCGCCTGCGCATCGCGCGAGGCGCGCAGCTTCTTGGCGACATCCTGGTCGCGCAACAGGCGCGCGATTCGCGCCAGCGCCTTGAGGTGATCGGCGCCGGCGCCTTCGGGCGCCAGCAGCAGGAAGATCAGGTCGACCGGCTGGCTGTCCATCGCCTCGAAATCGATCGGACGCTCCAGCCGCGCGAACAGGCCGAACAGCTTTTCCAGCTTCGGCAGCTTGCCGTGCGGAATGGCAACGCCGTAGCCGACCGCCGTCGTGCCGAGCTTTTCGCGCTGGAGCAGCACTTCGAACACGGAACGCTCGTTCTGCCCGGTCAGGCTGGCCGCCTTGGCCGCCAGTTCCTGTAGGGCCTGCTTCTTGCTGCTTACTTTCAATGCCGGGAGAATCGCCTCTGGCGCGACCAGATCGGTAATCGTCATAGGGCGGCGTCCGAGGGGTAATTGAACCGTCAGGTTGCGAGATAGTCTTAAGGCGCTTGGCGTCAAGAAGATGAGGCGGGAGGCGGGTTTAGGTCCGGGTCCCGATTCCGGGGGCTTCTACTCCAAAGCATTTTCGGTGCCAACTCTTATGCGTCGGTTCCGTAGTCCTACCCCCTTGGGGCGGCGGACCATATGGGCGACGCCGCTTGGCGTCAATGTGCCGCGGCATATTAAGTCAGGGAGAAACCGCAGGCGGATCGACCCAGCCGACATTGCCGTCGGGACGGCGGTAAATCACGTTTACCCGGCCGCTGGAGCCGTGTTGGAACACCAGGCAAGTGGCCCCGGTCAGGTCGAGTTCCTGGACGGCCTCGCTGACCGAAAGCCGTTTCAGCGACTTGGTGGTCTCCGCGATGATGACCGGATTGTAGCTGGCGTTCTCCTCGTCATGGGCCGGCGCCTCGATCACATAGCTCGGCGCGTCCAGCACCGGCGCTTCCATCTCGGCAAAGGCGGTATTGGCGGCGTGAGCCTTGCGTGCAGAGCGGTCCTTCAGCCGGCTCTTGTAGCGGCGCAGGCGCTTTTCGATCATCAGCAGCGCCTGGTCGGCGCTGGCATAGGCATCGGCCGCGCTCGAATCGGCTTCCAGCACCACGCCGGAATCCAGATGCAGCGCGCAGTCGGTACGGAAACCGAAGCCGTCCTTGGAGAGCGTGATGTGGCCGGAATAATTTCCGTCAAAATACTTGCGCAGGACTTCATCGGTTCGTTCGCTGACGCGACTGCGCAGCGCTTCGCCCACGCTGATGCTTTTTCCCGAGATCCGAAGAGTCATGATTGAGGCCTTGATAAGGTTCTAGGAGAATTGAGCCTATCGCGATTTGGCGCCGATGCAATCAGGCCGGCGCGGTATCGCGGGACCGGTCGGAAGCGGTAAGGGCATTGCCGATCATGCTCTGCTTGTCGCGGCGACGTTGCACCGAGGAGGGAATCCGCATTGCCTCGCGGTATTTCGCGACGGTGCGGCGCGCGATATCAATGCCGGAGGCTCGCAAACGTTCCACGATGGTGTCGTCGGACAGGATCGCAGCCGGGCTCTCCGCGTCGATCAGTTGCTTGATATGATGTCGCACCGCTTCCGCCGAATGCGCCTCGCCGCCGTCGGCCGACGCGATCGAGGCGGTGAAGAAATATTTCAATTCAAACACGCCGCGATTGGTCGCCATGTACTTGTTGGCGGTGACGCGCGATACCGTCGATTCGTGCATCTGGATCGCATCGGCCACGGCCTTCAAATTCAAGGGCCGCAAATGCGCCACGCCATGGGTGAAGAATCCATCCTGCTGGCGCACGATTTCGCTTGCAACTTTGAGGATGGTGCGGGCGCGCTGGTCGAGCGCGCGCACCAGCCACGTCGCATTCTGCAGACAATCGGTGAAATAGGATTTGTCGCCGTCCTTGCGGATCGTCTTCGACAGTTCGGTGTAGTAGCTCTGGTTGACCAGCACCTTCGGCAGCGTGTCGCTGTTGAGCTCCACCTGCCAGCCGCCGTCGGGGCCGGGCCGCACATAGACGTCGGGCACCACCGTCTGCGTGCGCGCGGCGCCGAACCTCAGGCCCGGCTTGGGATCGAGACGGCGTATCTCGCCGATCATATCGGTGATGTCCTCGTCATCGACGCCGCAAAGCCGGCGAAGTGCCGCGATGTCGCGCTTGGCAAGAAGATCCAGATTCTCCACCAGCGCCTGCATCGCCGGATCGTAGCGATCGAGCTCGCGCAGCTGGATCGCGAGACACTCGCTCAGGTTCCGCGCGCACACGCCCGGCGGATCGAATTTCTGCAAGACCGCGAGCACGTCCTCGACGGCTTGTTCGCTCGCACCGAGCCGTTCGGCGGCTTGTCCCAGATCGGTCGGCAGATAGCCGGCCTCATCGACGAGATCGATCAGATACTGGCCGATCATGCGCTGCGCCGGCGCGGTCACGGCGACCGCGAGCTGCTCGGCGAGATGATCCGATAGCGTCACCTCGGCGGCGACAAAGGCCTCGAGATTGTAGTCCTCGTCGTTGGAAGCGCCGCCGCCCCATTCGGTGTAGACCGAGGGTGCTGCATCCTGGGCGGCGCGCGCGGCGGCTTCCGCCGGCTCCTCGGTGAAGACATTGTCGAGACGGGTATCCAGCGTCTGCTCGATCTCGGCGCGGCTGCCGAGGTCTCGGTTCAGCCATTCCTCCTGGCCGGGCTCAAAGCCCTCGGCCGCACCGGCCGAATACTCGCCGCCATCCTCGCCATGGCTGGCGGCCTCGCTCGCATCGGAAAATGGGGGCGGCTCGGTCGCCTCGCCGGCAACCGGCGGTTCCGGCCCGTCATTGCCGCGCTCCAGCAGCGGATTGCGCTCCAGCTCTTCCTCGACAAAAGCCGACAGGTCGAGATTGGACAGCTGCAGCAGCTTGATGGCCTGCATCAGCTGCGGCGTCATCACCAGCGACTGCGACTGGCGGAACTCTAATCTCTGCGTCAGCGCCATAGCGGCCAGAAACGTCCAAAACTTGGTCCGATTCTTGCTTAAACTAGTCCATGGCCCTTGTACACGACTTGACGCAGGCGAAATTTGGACTAACAGCGCGATAGTTACCGCATTGCAACAGTTGTCCAGCGGATAACCTGATCGCCAAACCGCACGCAGTTTATGCGCTACAGCCGGAATTCCTCGCCAAGGTAAAGCCGCCGGACGTCGGGATTGCTGACGATCTCGTCCGGGGTTCCCTCGGTCAGGATCTCGCCGGCATAGACGATGTAGGCGCGGTCGGTCAGGCCCAGCGTTTCCCGCACATTGTGGTCGGTGATGAGCACGCCGATGCCGCGGTTGGTCAGGTGCCGGACGAGGTCCTGGATGTCGCCCACCGCAATCGGATCGATGCCGGCAAAAGGTTCGTCAAGCAGCATGTAGTTCGGACGCGTGGCGAGCGCGCGTGCGATCTCGACGCGGCGGCGCTCGCCGCCGGATAGCGCGATCGAAGGCGATTTGCGCAGGCGCGTGACGTTGAATTCGTCGAGCAGCGCGTCGAGCTCGCGCTCACGCTTCTTGCGGCTGGGCTCGACCACCTCCAACACCGCGCGGATGTTCTGCTCCACCGTGAGGCCGCGGAAGATCGAGGCCTCCTGCGGCAGATAGCCGATGCCAAGCCGCGCGCGCTGATACATCGGCAGCTTCGTGACGTCGTGGCCGTCGAGCTCGATTGCGCCGCGATCGGCCTTGATCAGCCCGGTGATCATGTAGAACACGGTGGTCTTGCCGGCGCCGTTCGGGCCGAGCAGACCCACCGCCTCGCCGCGGCGGACATAGATGGAGACGCCGCGCACCACCTGCCTTGTGCCGAAGCTTTTTTCCACGCTGTGCACAGCCAGGAAGCCCGGCCGCCGCAGCAATTGCGGGCCGCCGCCCGTGGCCGTTTTGGGCCTGGCGGCCGGCTTGGTTTTATTGGGTGCAAGCGGATGCGGCGTGCGTGCCGGCTCCGCCGGCGGCAACAGGTCGATGGCGGGGGCAGATGCATCGCGGGCGACCGGCGGCGCATCCCGCACCGGGCTCGAGAGCATGTCGCCGAAGGTATCGCCGAGCGCGGTGATGTCCTCGCGCGACCGCGCAAAGCCCGCAGGCCTTCCCTTGGCCGGGCGACGCCGGAACATGCCGAGTAAATCCACCATCCCCGCTTCGCTCAGCCTTTCACGGTGATCTCCGCGCAAACGCTCGCGGCGAGTTTCGATTCGCCCCGTGCGAACCATGAATGAATGGATGCCCCTTGCCCAGCGGAACACCTTCGGAAGGTGCTCTCCATCCGCCAGCTACCCTCTTGTTCGAGCATGATCTTGTCAGAAAACCGGCTCCCACCTTGCGCAAACGCGGCCCTTCGGGCCGGGATCATGCTGCCGCGTAGATACAGTCTCGCGCCCGCGGCTTCAACCTTGCCCGCCTCGGCGAATTCACAAGCTATTGATTTTGCTTTGACTTTCCGGGGATCAGCGGGGCTGCCGGGGCCGGCGGCCCGCCCTTGGACGACCCGCCGCAGCCCTCCGAGCCCTGGATGAACAGGGCCTGCACCCGGCCGGTGTCGGATTCCACCCGCGACACGCCGGTGGTCATGTCGACCATCAGGCGGTCGCCGCGCAGCACGTTCTTGCACTGGGTCAGCACCACGCCGCCGGACATTGTGATCAGGTTGGCCTTGGTGTCGAACACCGCGAGATCGCCGGTGACGACCTGGTCCTTTTGCGTGACCACCACGCTGCCGCGCGCTTCGAGCCGCTTGATCGAAGAGCTGCCGCCGGGGCCGGGCGCGGCCGACTGCATCGGCGCGCCGCCAGCCGCCTTGCCGGCCTTCTGCTTGGGTTGCGGCGGCTGCTGCTCCGGCGCAGACGACTGATCATAGAACACGACCAGCGATTTCGAGCTCATGGTGGTGTCGCCCTGCACCACCTTCACATTGCCGGAAAACGTCGCTTCCTTTTTCTTGTCGCGCACTTCCAGCTGGGCCGCCTCGATCTGGATCGGCTTGTCGCGGTTTTGCGAGAAGCCCTGCATCGCATTGGGCACGCCTTGCATCGAATTCTGCGCCCGCCCTTCACTGAAAGGGACGACGGCAAGCACGAGCGCGAGCGCGCACACGATGCGCGCAAGCGGCTGGTCACAACTGCGGGAGAAAGGCTGCATGGTCAAAATCACTTCGCGCCGGCGGATTTTCCGCTGCCACTGAGCGAGCGCGTCTTCGGCTGCTCTACGGGCTCGGCCGGCTGCGCTGCGGCCTCCGGCTGATCCAGCATCAGGTTCATCACCACATTGCCCTCGAAGCGCACGACTTCGCCGCTGTTGAGGATTTTCAGCCCGTCGGCCACCAGCGTGCCGTTGAGCAGCTTGACGTCGACATGCTCGTCCGACGTCACCATGCCCTTGTTGATGTCGATCATCGCCTGCGAGAGCGTTGCCTCATAGCCGGTGGAGGACTGCAGGAAGATGTCCTTTTTAAGCTCAAGCAGCTGCTGCTTGTTGTCGAACATGCCGGTGCGCGCATCGAGCGTGACGCTGGAGCGGTCTTCCATCATTACCTTGGCGCGCAGCGTGCGCAGCTCGACATGGTCAGGATCGGCAATATCCTGGATCGCCGCCTTGGCCCGGAGTTCATAGGGGCGGCGGTCGGTGGAGAAGCCGGCCAGATGCGGATTTTCCATGGTGATCTTGGTGCCGGAAACCACGAGGTTGTCGATCGCGACCGGCAGCTTTGGCATCAGGATGCGGAACGGGTTGACGACCGACACGAAGATCACGCCGGCCATCGCCAGTATCACCGCCACCGGCACCGCGACGCGCAGGATGCGCACCATGCGGCTGTGGCGCGACGCGGCCGCAAAGCGCGCTTCCAGCGTCGCATCAAAGGTCTGGTTCTGGACGAAATTCACCGCGGCTCCAGGAAACGGAATCGGTCCCGACCGGCGTAAGGCCCGAAAATCGGGGCCATACTACCCCGCCCGGCCGGACATTGCAGCCGGGCATGGTCCGGAAAAAGCCTGCCCCACACGTGAGGAGGGCGACCCCGGCTTTCCGATTAGTCCATGCCCCCCGAATAAGGAGTTCATTCACCACTGTGACCGAAACAGGGCCGATTTCCCCCTGCAACGCTTCATCTCACGAATGAGCAAAAATGTCCTCGCCCTCCCAGCCCTGCAAATCGAGCCTGGCGCGGGCCGGCAGGAACTCGAAACAGGCCCTGGCGAGATCGGTGCGGCCCTCGCGCGCCAGCATCGGATCGAGCTTTTCGCGCAGCGCATGCAGATGCAGCACGTCGGAGGCGGCATAGGCGAGCTGCGCCTCGCTCAGGGTATCCGCCCCCCAGTCGCTCGACTGCTGCTGCTTCGACAGGTCGACATTGAGCACCTCGCGCACGAGGTCCTTCAGCCCGTGGCGGTCGGTATAGGTGCGCGACAGCCGCGAGGCGATCTTGGTGCAATAGACCGGCTGCGGCATCACGCCGAAGGCGTGATAGAGCGCGGCAAGATCAAAGCGCGCGAAGTGAAAGATCTTGGTGATGTTCGGATCGGCAAGCAGCTTCTTCAGGTTCGGCGCGTCACGATGCCCCTTCGGCACCTGCACGATATCGGCGCTGCCGTCGCCGTTCGACATCTGCACCACGCAGAGCCGGTCGCGATGCGGATTGAGCCCCATGGTCTCGGTGTCGATCGCCACCGAAGTCGTGTAGCGCGAAAGATCGGGCAGGTCGCCGCGATGCAGGCGGATGGTCATGGGGGTACGGCCTCAGGTCGTTTCCGGTCGATTCGGTCTGGAAACAACCTAACTGCCAAACATGCAAGAGGCGAGTGGCCGACCGCCCGTCATTTCTGGCGGCGGCCTGAAAGATGCCTAGGTCCTACTAACCGGAGCGTCGTCGGCAGACGCGCCCCGGCACTCCGGATTGCTTCCGGCTTCGCTCTTCAGCACTACGCGCTATCGCAACCGGCCGTCAGTCGCAGTGGCGCTCCTTGCGCTTGATCATCCGACCATCGTCCCTTTCAACCGTGGTGGTCACGGTGCGGCAACGCTGTCCTCGACCGATGGTGACACCGCCCGGGCCTACGCCAACCGTTGTGTCGCGGTCGTACCGACGGCCTCGATCGTAGTCGCGATCGTAATTGCGATCGCGACCGACCTGAACGTCAACCCCTTGGGCCTTGACCGGAGAAATGGACGGCGCAGTCATCAGCACCGCTGCGGCTGCTGTCGCGGCGAAAGCGATCTTGATCATGGGCGGTACTCCTCGGGTTGCCCCGGAGTGCAACGGTCATCAACCCAGAGTGTTCCAGCGGGGCCATTTCGCAAGCCGGTGGCGACGTTCGTCCGGCTGCTCGCTGATACGGGATGAGGGCAAGGGCAATGGTGCCCAGGAAAGGACTCGAACCTTCACGGCCGTGAAGCCACTGGCACCTGAAGCCAGCGCGTCTACCAATTCCGCCACCTGGGCCCGGGCGGGTTACTAAGGATCGGTCGCACGATTGTCAAATCGGCAATTTGCGGTCCAAATCCGCTGTACAGGAACGGCATGATGGCGTATCGGCAATCCGCTAAATATCCGCCATCACTGCGGCTTTGACCGCGGGAATGGACCCCAAAGGGAAGCAACATGGCATCGAACCTGGATACCCTCGTCACGATTTTCGGCGGATCGGGCTTCCTGGGGCGGAACGTGGTGCGGGCGCTGTGCAAGCGCGACTATCGCATCCGAATCGCGGTGCGGCGGCCGGAGCTGGCCTACCACCTGCAACCGGCCGGCAAGGTCGGCCAGATCCACGCCGTGCAGGCCAATCTGCGCTATCCCGCTTCCGTCGAGGCCGCGATGCGCGGCGCCTCCGTCGCCATCAACCTCGCCGGGATCCTGGCCGAGAGCGGCGGGCAGACCTTCGAGGCGGTGCAGGTCCGCGGCGCCGAGGCGATTGCGAAGGCGGCCGAGGCCACCGGGGCCCGGATGGTCCATGTCTCGGCGATCGGCGCCGATGAGCAGTCGGCCTCGCACTATGCCCGGAGCAAGGCGGCCGGCGAGAAGGCGGTGCTATCAGCGGTGCCGTCAGCCACCATCCTGCGTCCCTCCCTGATGTTCGGACCCGAGGACCAGTTCACCAATCGCTTTGCGGCGCTGGCGCAGATCTCGCCGGTGCTGCCGCTGGTCGGCGGCGACACCAGGATGCAGCCGGTCTATGTCGGCGACGTCGCCGAGGCGGTGGCAGACGCGGTGGACGGCAAGACAAAGGCGGGCGCGACCTACGAGCTCGGCGGGCCGGAAGTGCTGACCATGCGCGAGATCATGCAGTTGATCCTGAAGATGACCGACCGTAACCGCGCGCTGCTGCCGCTGCCGTTCGGTCTCGCCAGATTCCAGGCGTTCTTCCTGCAATTCGCACCAGGCATATTGAAACTGACGCCCGACCAGGTCGAGCTGCTCAAGACGGACAATGTGGTGTCCGACGCCGCCAGGGCCGCCGGCCTGACGCTGCAAGGGCTCGGCATCACGCCAGATCCGATGCAGGCGGTTTGCCCGCAATATCTCTGGCGCTTCCGCCCGATGGGCCAGTTTCAGCGCATGAGCGTGTAAGGGCGGCGATCACTTCGCGGCACGTGCAAGCCAATCGGCGAACTTCACCTTGCCCAGAAGCGGGCTGGCGTCGCCGGGTGTCAGTGAGGAATCATCGAGCACCGCCCCGTAATAGGGTGCGCGCGGGTCCGCAATGACGGCGCGGCCGTCTCCGTTTGCGCGCATGGCGCGCTCGACGAATTCCACCAGCGGCAGCTTTTCCGGGCCGGCCAGTTCGACCGTGCGATTTAACGGCGTGCCGGCCGCGACCTCCGTCAATGCCAGGGCAACGTCGTCGGCTGCGATCGGCTGCATGGCGGCGCTGGACAGTCGAATGGCTCCATCGCCTGCGGCCGACTGGGCGATCGCACCCATGAATTCGAAGAACTGCGTCGCACGGACAATCGAATACGGAATTGCGCCGGCCTTGATCAGGTTTTCCTGGACGAGCTTGGCACGAAAATATCCGTTGTCGGGAAGCCGGTCGGTGCCGACGACAGAGAGGGCAACATAATGACCGACCCCCGCTTGTTTCGCGGCAGCAAGAACGTTGCGCGTCGATGTCTCGAAGAAGTCCAGAACAGCCTTGTCCTCGAAGGAGGGCGAATTGCTGACGTCGACAACGACGCCTGCGCCTGCCAACGCTTCGGCGAGGCCCTGCTTCGTGATGGTGTTGACACCGGACGACGGCGAAGCGCTGATCACTTCATGACCGCGTCCGCGGAGATTGATGGCCAGCTTTTTTCCGATGAGGCCGGAGCCTCCGATCAGCACGAATTTGCGCGTCATGGCGTTTCATCCTCGAAGCGGCGGCCCCAGCCGATGAGACTGATGCTATCAGGCGCCGCAGAACCCGGACAATCTGGCGCCCTGTCCATAGCCATGCGCCAAGGGCATGGAAGACTCGGGTAGCTGCGCGGTGTGAAAGGGCTGCCTGCGTTCTGTCATTCCGGGGCACCGCAAAGCGGCGAGCCCGGAATGACGCTAATGCGTCACTTGCCCAAGGCCAGCGCGATCAGGCCGAGGGTACCGAGGATCACGCGCCACCAGGCGAACAGCACGAAGCCGTGACGCGTGACATAGTCGAGGAATGTCTTCACCACGATGATGGCGGTGATGAACGACACCACGAAACCGATCGCCACGATGCCGAGATTGTCGGTCGTCATCTCGGCGCGGTTCTTGTAGAAGTCATAGGCGAAGGCGCCGATCATGGTCGGGATCGCGAGAAAGAACGAGAACTCCGCCGCCGACCGCTTGTCGGCGCCGAGCAGCATCGCCGCCACGATCGAGGCGCCCGAGCGCGACACGCCGGGGATCATCGCAACGCACTGCGCCATGCCGATCCACAGATACATCAGCAGCGGAAAGCGCGTGGCGTCGTCTTCGCGCGGCTTGAGCTCGAGCTGGTCGACCCAGAGCAGGACCGCGCCGCCGACGATCAGCGTGAAGCAGACCACCCATGGATTGAACAACATGCCCTTGATGTACTTGCCGGCAATCAGGCCGACCACCACTGCGGGCAGGAATGCGAGGAGAACGCCGATTACGAAGCGCCGGTCGTCGGGATTGGAGAACATGCCGAGCGCAACGCGCCACAGCTTCTCGAAATAGATCACGACGATGGCGAGGATGGCCCCGAGCTGGATCAGCACGATGAAGCTGTCCCAGAACGCGCCTTCGCCGAGGCCGAAGAAGCGTTCCGCCAGCAGCAGGTGGCCTGTCGAGGACACCGGCAGGAATTCGGTGACCCCCTCGATGATGCCGAGAATGATCGCCCTTATCGTATCCGACATCATGCCGAGACCGCTTTCCTGTTAGGATCCGTGATCGCCATAAAGCTTAAAAAGGCCGTGTTCTTCTCGCCTATTCGCATCCGTGCCGCAATCGCAAAAAGCGTAGAATCACGGTTGCCTCAAACGCGCGCTCAGGTACCTTGCCGGTTCTTTGCGTTCCGCCGCGATTGAGGAATTGTTAAGCCAGTTCCGCATAGTCCATGAGCTGCATGTTCACGCTGTTCCACCACGCCTTCTGTCCTCATTCGCGCTTCGTCCGTCTGATCATCGGCGAATACGGCTTTGACGTGCGGCTGGTCGAGGAGCGGGTGTGGGAGCGGCGCGAGGCGTTTCTCGCGCTCAATCCCGCAGGCACGACGCCGGTGCTGTTCGCCGACGGCATGCCTGCCGTCCCGGGCGCCGGAGTCATCGCCGAGTACATCGACGAGACATATGGCGCCAAGATGGAGCAAAAGCGGCTGATGCCCGTTGCGCCGGGTGAGCGCATCGAGGTGCGCCGGTTGATGGCGTGGTTCAACGAAAAGTTCTTTGAGGAGGCTTCAGGCCCCCTGGTGACCGAGCGCATCTACAAGCGCTTCATGAACGAGCAGGACGGCGGCGGCGCGCCGGTCACAGACGTGATCCGCGCGGCCAAGAACAATGTGCGCTATCATCTGTCCTATATCGGCTGGCTGGCGCGGACGCGGAACTTTCTCGCCGGCGAGCGGCCGACCTACGCGGACCTCGCCGCCGCGGCGCATCTTTCGGCGATCGACTATCTGGGCGACGTGCCATGGTCGGAGGACGACGCAGCAAAGGCGTGGTACGCGCGGGTAAAATCCCGCCCTTCGTTCCGTCCGCTGCTCAGCGAGTGGCTGGCGGGCGTGCCGGCGTCGCGCACCTACGTGGACCTCGACTTCTGAACACGATCGAAAAACTTTCGCCCGCCGAAGTGAAGACCGCGCTCGCGCGCGAGGCGAAGGCGCTCGGCTTCGACTGCATCGGCGTGACCGATCCGGATGCGATCGGCAATGCAGGACTGCGCTTCCGCGAATTCCTCGAAACTGGCAGTCACGGCGACATGGACTGGCTCGCGGCCAGTCCGGAGCGGCGGATGCATCCGCGCGCGCTGTGGCCGGGCGTGCGCTCGATCGTGATGCTCGGCTTCAACTACGGGCCGGATGAGGACCCGCTTCGCGCACTACAGGAGTGCACAAGCGGCACGATCTCCGTCTATGCGCAGGGCGACGACTATCACGACATCATCAAGAAGCGGCTGAAGACGCTGGCGCGCTGGCTTCATGCTGCGACCGGCGAAGAGGTCAAGGTGTTCATCGACACCGCTGCCGTGATGGAAAAGCCTCTGGCGCAGGCCGCCGGCCTCGGCTGGCAGGGCAAGCACACCAATCTCGTCTCCCGCGAGCTTGGCTCCTGGCTGTTCCTGGGGGCGATC
>DASWVJ010000116.1:0-15498 GCA_036406295.1 Bradyrhizobium sp. | reverse complement strand
CGCAGCCAGACCGTCGTTGCCGAAATCGAACGCCAGCTTACCAGGAAGCTCGCGGACAGCGGCATCTCGGCGAAGGTCAAGGGGCGGCACAAGCGGCCTTACTCGACCTGGCGCAAGATGGAACGCAAGTCGATCGGCTTCGAGCAGCTCTCCGACATCGTCGGCTTCCGCGTCGTCGTGAAAACCGTCGCCGAGTGCTACCAGGCGCTCGGCATCGTCCACACCACCTGGCCGATGGTGCCGACGCGGTTCAAGGACTACATCTCGACGCCGAAGCAGAACGATTACCGTTCGATCCACACCACCGTGATCGGCCCCGGCAACCAGCGCGTCGAGCTGCAGATACGCACCGAGGAAATGGACCGGATCGCCGAGTACGGCATCGCCGCACATCCTTTCTACAAGGACGGCGTCGGCTCGCCGACGGAGCTCCTGAAGCGCGAATCCAACGCGTTTGCCTGGCTGCGGCACACCATCGGCATGCTGTCGGAGAGCGCAAACCCGGAAGAATTTCTCGAGCACACCAAGCTTGAGCTGTTCCACGATCAGGTGTTCTGCTTTACCCCGCGCGGCAAGCTGATCGCGCTGCCGCGCCATGCCAACGTGATCGACTTCGCCTATGCCGTGCACACGGACGTCGGCAACAGCGCGGTGGGCTGCAAGATCAACGGCAAGTTCGCGCCGTTGTCCTCGGAGCTCGCGAACGGCGACGAGGTCGAGGTGCTGACCTCGGAGGCGCAAAAGGCGCCGCCCTCGGCCTGGGAAACGCTGGCGGTGACGGGCAGGGCACGCGCCGCGATCCGCAGAGCCACCCGCACCGCGGTGCGCGACCAGTATGCGGGGCTCGGTCGTCGCATCATCGAGCGCCTGTTTGCGCGCGCCAAGATCGAGTATGCCGACGACAAGCTGAAGGGCGCCCTGCCACGGCTGGCGCGCACGTCCATCGAAGACGTGATGGCCTCGGTCGGCCGCGGCGAAATCAAGGCCTCCGACGTCGCGCGCGCGATGTACCCCGATTACAAGGAAGAGCGCGTGGCGCGCTACGGCCTGAAGAAGGGGATCGCCGACAAGCTGAAACAGGCGCCGCCGCAACACCCCGCGCGCAGCACGGCCGTGATCCCGGTCGGCGGCACCGGCAAGGCCGATTTGCCGATCAAGTTTGCGCCCAATGGCGGCGCGGTGCCGGGCGACCGCATCGTCGGCATCATCACGCCGGGCGAGGGAATCACGATCTATCCGATCCAGGCGCCCGCGCTGAAGGATTTCGAGGACGAGCCCGAGCGCTGGCTCGACGTGCGCTGGGACATCGACGAGACCACGCCGCAGCGCTTTCCCGCGCGCATCCGCGTCGACAACGTCAACGAGCCCGGCAGCCTCGCCCAGGTCGCCACCGTGATCGCCGAGCATGACGGCAATATCGACAACATCAGCATGTACCGCCGCTCGCCCGATTTCACCGAGCTCACCATCGACCTCGAGGTCTATGACCTCAAGCATCTCAGTGCAATTATCGCGCAACTCCGTGCAAAGGCGGTTGTCGCAAGGGTCGAACGCGTCAACGGATAACTTTTCACGTCACGTATGGTAGACCCTCATGGTGAGGAGGCGCCCTTGCGCCGTCTCGAACCATGAGGCCACATAGGGGCCCGCATCCTTCGAGAAGCGGCGAAGAACCGCTCCTCAAGATGAGGGATCGTCCACCGGATTTGCTGCGAGTCCACAATGCCCAAAGTTCTGCCGCTGCGCCTTGGCGTCAATGTCGATCACGTCGCGACCCTGCGCAATGCGCGGGGCGGGGCGCGTCCCGATCCGGTGCGCGCCGCGCTTGCCGCCATCGAGGCCGGCGCCGACGGCATCACCGCGCATCTTCGCGAAGACCGCCGCCACATCCGCGACGACGACATGAGGCGGCTGAAGGCCGAGATTTCCAAGCCGCTGAATTTCGAGATGGCTGCGACGGACGACATGCTGCGGATTTCGCTCGCCACCAAACCGCATGCAGTGTGCCTGGTCCCGGAGCGGCGCGAGGAGCTCACCACCGAAGGCGGGCTCGACGTCGCCGGCCAGCACAACCACCTGCAGCCCTTCATCGCAAAGCTCGGCGACGCCGGCATCCGCGTCTCGCTGTTCATCGCTGCCGATCCACGCCAGATCGAGATGGCGGCGAAGCTGCGCGCGCCCGTGATCGAAATCCACACTGGCGCCTGGTGCGACGCTGTCGTCGACGGCAACATCGCCAGGGCCGATGCCGAATGGCAGCGAATCAAGGCTGGCGCAAACTTGGCGCGAGCCGCCGGGCTCGAGGTGCATGCCGGACACGGGCTCGACTATGCCACCGCGGAGACCATTGCTGCACTGCCGGAGATCGCCGAGCTCAACATCGGCTATTACATGATCGGGGAAGCGATCTTCGTTAGTATCGGCGAGACCGTGCGACAGATGCGCGCGGCGATGGCGCGCGGCCGGCAGAAGGTGGAAAGCGCCGCATGATCATCGGCATCGGCTCCGACCTGATCGACATCACCCGCGTCGCCAGGGTGATCGAGCGCCATGGCGACCGCTTTCTCGAGCGCGTCTTCACCGAGACGGAGCGCGCCCGGGCGCAGCGGCGCGCCAAGAGCGAGAAAATGCTGGTCGCCACCTATGCCAAGCGCTTTGCCGCCAAGGAGGCCTGTTCCAAGGCGTTGGGAACCGGAATTCGGCGTGGGGTGTGGTGGCGCGACATGGGGGTGGTGAACCTGCCCGGAGGCCGGCCGACCATGGAGCTGACCGGCGGGGCGCTGGCCCGCCTGCAGTCCCTCACCCCGCAAGGGTTTGCGGCCCGGATCGACCTCTCCATCACTGACGACTGGCCGCTGGCGCAGGCCTTTGTCATAATTTCGGCCGTAGCTCCCGGCAGATCCTGAAGGGTGAGACGCCGATTCGCGGCTGGACCGGCCGAAACTAAAAATCACTTATATATCAATGGATTGTAAAGTTTTTTTGCCTGTCTTGATTGCGCCTGTGCGAACAACCGTCTAAAACGCCGCAGGCAAGCCAAGTCGACCGAGGAGCGGTTTCCGGTTCGCGCCGGAATTCGTTCTCAACAACAGAAATAGAGAGCATTTTCTTCGGGCGGGACGGGCAACCGATTCGCCCAAGGAAAACGTTCTGCCAGCGCGCAGGCCGCGAGCGGAAAAACGGGAAAGCGATGAGCGTGACGTCAGGGACTAAATCAGAAAGCGGATTTGGCGAGACCGTCCGCGTCGTCATCCATGCCCTGCTGATCGCGCTGGTGATCCGCACCTTCCTGTTTCAGCCCTTCAACATCCCTTCGGGATCGATGAAGGCGACGCTTCTGGTGGGCGACTATTTGTTCGTCTCGAAATATTCCTACGGCTACAGCCATTATTCGATCCCGCTGTCCCCGCCGTTGTTCTCCGGGCGCATCTTCGGCTCCGAGCCCGCGCGCGGCGACATCGTCGTGTTCCGCCTGCCGAAGGACGATTCCACCGATTACATCAAGCGCGTGATCGGCCTGCCGGGCGACCGCATCCAGATGAAGGAAGGGCTGCTCCACATCAACGACGTGCCGGTGAAGCGCGAGCGGCTGTCCGATTTCGTCGGCGAAGACCCCTGCGGTTCCGACGCCAACGCGCGCGTGAAGCGCTGGAAGGAGACGCTGCCCAACGGCGTCAGCTACGAGACGCTCGATTGCGTCGACGTCGGCTTCTACGACAACACCAATGTCTACACCGTGCCGGCCGGCCATTTCTTCATGATGGGAGACAACCGCGACAATTCGACGGACAGCCGCGTGCTGTCGGCGGTCGGCTACGTGCCGTTTGAGAACATCATCGGCCGCGCCCAGATGATCTTCTTCTCGATTGCCGAGGGCGAGCATGCCTGGATGTTCTGGCGATGGCCGACGGCCGTGCGCTGGAATCGCCTTTTCACCATCGTGCGATGAACGACGACACCGTCATCCAGAAACCCGTAAAATCCGGCGACGAAAGCCGAGAGCCCGACGCCGCGCCCGCTGCTGCACCGAAGAAGAAGCAGGGTGCCGGCGCGCGCAGGACCGCGGCGCTGAATTCGCTCGAGGCCCGCATCGGGCACAAATTCGCCAAGCGCGCCGGCCTCGTCACGGCGCTCACCCACGTATCGGCGCTCAACCCGGCCAAGCGCAACCGCGCCGACAGTTACCAGCGCATGGAATTCCTCGGCGACCACGTGCTCGGCCTCGTCATCTCGGACATGCTCTACAAGGCGTTTCCGAAGGCCGATGAGGGCGAGTTGTCCAAGCGTCTGGCCGATCTCGTGCGCCGGGAGACCTGCGCGGAGGTGGCAAGATCGCTCGGCCTTTCCGAGGACATCAAGCTTGGCGCCGTCGGCAATGCCGCGGCCGCCGCGCGGCTGCGCGAGTCCGTACTCGGTGACATCTGTGAGGCGGTGATCGGCGCGATCTATCTCGACGGCGGCTATCCGGTGGCGGCGGCCTTCGTCGAGCGCCACTGGACCGAGCGCATGCACAAGAACCGCCGTCCGATGCGCGATGCCAAGACCGCGCTGCAGGAGTGGGCGCAGTCGAAGGCGCTGCCGACCCCGGTCTATCGCGAAGTCGAGCGTACCGGACCGCATCACGATCCGCATTTCCGCGTTGCGGTGATCCTGCCGGGCCTGGAGCCGGCCGAGGGCGTCGGCGGCAACAAGCGCGCGGCGGAAAAGAACGCAGCCCTGGCGATGCTCGCCCGCGAAGTCGGCGGCAAATATGAAGGCTGAAGCGACGGCGACGGCCGCGACGCGCTGCGGCTTCGTCGCCCTGATCGGCGCACCCAATGTCGGCAAGTCCACGCTGGTCAATGCGCTGGTCGGCGAGAAGGTCTCGATCGTCTCGCGCAAGGTGCAGACCACGCGGGCGCTGATCCGCGGCATCGTCATCGAGGCTAGTGCGCAGATCATCCTGGTCGACACCCCCGGCATCTTCGCCCCGAAGCGCCGGCTCGACCGCGCCATGGTCACCACGGCCTGGACCGGCGCGCATGATGCCGACCTCGTCTGCGTGCTGCTCGATGCCAGGCTTGGCCTGGACGCTGAAGCGGAAGCGATCTTCGAAAAGCTGGCCGGCGTGCAGCACCCTAGGATGCTGGTGATCAACAAGATCGACCTCGTGCCGCGCGAAAAGCTGCTGGCGCTGGCCAAGGCCGCCAACGACCGCATGACGTTCGAGCAGACCTTCATGATCTCGGCGCTGTCGGGCGACGGCACGGACGACCTGCGCACGGCGCTCGCCGCTGCGCTGCCGGTGGGGCCGTTCCTGTATCCGGAGGACCAGATGTCGGTGGCGCCGATGCGCCATCTCGCCGCCGAGATCACGCGCGAAAAGATCTATCAGCAGCTGCACCAGGAACTGCCGTACCAGTCCACGGTCGAGACCGACAGCTGGACCGAGCGCAAGGACAATTCGGTGCGTATCGAGCAGACGATCTTTGTCGAGCGCGAAAGCCAGCGCAAGATCGTGCTGGGAAAGGGCGGCGCCACCATCAAGTCGATCGGGGCCGCTGCGCGCAAGGAGATTGCCGAGATCGTCGGCCACCCCGTGCACCTCTTTCTCTTCGTGAAAGTGCGCGAGGACTGGGGTAATGATCCCGACCGCTACCGCGAAATGGGACTCGAGTTCCCGAACGAATAGGCGGACTTCATCATGACCATCCCGAAGAATGTCTGGTGGTTCGAAGTCCTGCTCTACGCATCGCTGGTGCTGGATGCGCTGTCGGTAGCGTTCGACGATCGCACGCCACGACCTGACATGACCGAGGAGATGATCACGGCGCGGACCCTCTACGCGTTGGTGGTGCTGGTGTTCGTGTTCTATTTGATCTGGCTTGCGGCGCGCCGGCGCAAGAACTGGCCGCGCTGGGTGCTTTCAGGGCTGTTTGCGCTCTCACTGGGTTCGCTGATCCCGGTAATCGCCGTGCGGGGGTTCGAGTTCGGCGTTTTGATCGATATCGTCTCCAGCGTGCTGACCGCCCTGGGGCTCTATCTGTCCTTCACGGGCGATGCGAAGGACTGGTTTGATGCGTGAACGCGTTTCGTAGGGCGGGCAAAGGCGCGTAGCGATGTGCCCATCACAACAATGTAACGGACTCTGTTGATCGTGAAGGTGGGCACGCTACGCTTTGCCCACGCTACATGATACGCTTTCTTCCATGGAATGGACCGACGAAGGCATCGTGCTGGGCGTGCGGCGGCATGGCGAATCCTCCGCCATTGCCGAACTGCTGACGCGCGAGCATGGCCGGCACCTTGGCCTGGTGCGCGGCGGAGCCGGTTCGCGCATGCGGCCGCTGCTGCAGCCCGGCAACAGCGTGCGCGCGGTGTGGCGGGCCCGGCTCGACGAACATCTCGGCACTTACACGATCGAGGGCACAGAACTGCGCGCCGGCTCGCTGCTGGCGTCCTCGCACGCGGTCTATGGGGTGACGCATCTGGCGGCCCTCGTGCGCCTGTTGCCCGAGCGTGATCCGCATCAAGACATCTACGCGATGCTGGAACACACGCTGGACGATTTCGACGATGCGGGCGGTGCTGCCGCGCATGTGGTGCGCTTCGAGCTTGCCATGCTTGCCGAGTGCGGCTTCGGGCTGGACCTCTCCAATTGCGCCGCCACCGGTGAGACGGACGACCTGATCTACGTCTCGCCGAAATCCGGCGGCGCGGTGTCACGCACGGCCGGTGAGCCCTGGCGCGACCGGCTGTTGCGGCTGCCGGCGTTTTTGCGCGAGGGCGGGGGCGGCGCCGACGGCTTTACGGACGAGGATCTGCGGGACGGGTTCCGCCTCACCGGCATGTTCCTGCTCCGCCACGTGCTGGAGCCGCGCGGGCAGGGCCATTCCGACGCCCGCGAGGGCTTCATCAACGCGGTCATGAAGCGCCGGCCGCGGCTTGCGACCGGCGGGTGAGCCGGCTCATTCGATCAGCTCATCGGCACTGGCAAGCAGCGCGGGCGGGATCGAGAGCCCGAGGGCGTTGGCTACCTTCATGTTGACGACCGTCTCGAACTTGGTCGGCTGCTGAATTGGCAGTTCGGAAGGTTTGGCGCCCTTGGCGATACGGTCGACATAGCTGGCAAGCCGCCGGTACTGCTCCGACTGTAGCGGCCCGTAGGAGCAGATCGCGCCGCTTCTGGCGAAGATCGACCATCCGGCGATGACGGGGATGCGCTGCTCGCTGGCGAAGTTGAAGATCGCCTTGCGGTTCTGCACCGCAAAGCCGTCGGAAAAGACCGAAATCGCCTGTGCAGGATCAGCCTTGATGGCCGTAAACGCCGCGTCGAGCGCTTCGCGCGAAGGCGTCGGGTAGTAACGAATTTCGATGCCTAGGCGCTGGCCGGTTTGTTCGGAATTGGCGCGCTCGACGTGGACGCCGTGATGCTCGGGATTGGCGATGATGGCGACGCGGCGAAGTCCGGGGACGATATCGCGCAGGATTTCCAGCCGCTTGCCGTTCAGCTCGGCGGCCATCAGCGTCACGCCCGTCATGTTGCCGCGCGGACGGGACAGGCTGTCGGCAAGACCTGCCGCCACCGGATCGCCGCTGAAGATGTAGACGATGGGAACGGGAAGGGAGAGTCTTGCAATCTCCGACACCGCCGCACCCTGTGCGACGATCAATTCGACTCCTGATTTGACGAGATCTGCTGCCAGCTCCGGCACGCGGCCAAGCTGGTCGTTGCCGAAGCGATAATCGATGATCAGGTTCTGGCCCTCGACATAGCCGAGTTCGGCAAAGCCCTTTTTCAGGGCTGCGAGATACGGGGTGAGGCTTGCCTCCTGCTGCGCGGACAGCCAGCCGACCTTCAGCACTCTTGATTGGGCCGCGGCAGCCCCATGCAGGCTTGCCAGCGCTATCGCGGAGACCAGAAAGCTGCGCCGGTTCATGCTTGCCTCCCTCTGAAAATCAGCCTAACAGCCCGAAATCGGCAACTCCAGCCACCGGGGCGCATAAATTGCGTCGTATCTGGCGGCGTCGCCGTTTCGCAGTGCCGCCATGCAGCCTAAATTGGGCTGCTGATTCGCAAATCGATTCGACTACTCCAAAACATCCAATACGGCTCCTATGGGAAAGCAAACAACTCCGCCGCAACCGGCCGAGGTCCACGAGGTCATGCTGCGCGATGCGCTGGAAGAGCGCTATCTCGCCTATGCGCTCTCGACCATCATGCACCGTGCGCTGCCGGATGCCCGCGATGGCCTCAAGCCGGTGCACCGGCGTATCCTCTACGGCATGCGCCTGTTGCGGCTCGACCCGGGCGCGGCCTTCAAGAAATCCGCCAAGATCGTCGGCGACGTGATGGGCTCGTTCCATCCGCATGGCGACCAGGCGATCTACGATGCCATGGTGCGCCTCGCGCAGGATTTCAACTCACGCTACCCGCTGGTCGACGGCCAGGGCAATTTCGGCAATATCGACGGCGATAATCCCGCGGCCTACCGCTACACCGAAGCGCGTATGACCGATGTCGCGCGGCTTCTGCTCGAAGGCATCGACGAGGACGGCGTCGAGTTCCGCCCGAACTATGACGGCCAGTCCAAGGAGCCGGTGGTGCTGCCCGGCGGCTTCCCGAACCTGCTCGCCAACGGCGCGCAGGGCATCGCGGTCGGCATGGCAACCTCGATCCCGCCGCACAACGCCGCCGAGCTCTGCGATGCCGCGCTGCACCTGATCGAGAAGCCCGAGGCCAAGTCGAAGTCGCTCTTGAAATGGGTCAAGGGCCCGGACTTTCCGACCGGCGGCATCGTCGTCGATTCCAAGGAGGCGATTACTGAAGCCTATGTGACCGGGCGCGGCTCGTTCCGCACCCGCGCCAGGTGGAAGCAGGAAGAGGGCGCTCGCGGCACCTGGGTCATCGTCGTCACCGAAATTCCCTGGCTGGTGCAGAAGTCGCGGCTGATCGAGAAGATCGCCGAGCTGCTCAACGAGAAGAAGCTGCCGCTGGTCGGCGACATCAGGGATGAGTCGGCGGAAGACATCCGCATCGTGATCGAGCCGCGCGCCAAGACGGTCGATCCGGAACTGCTGATGGAGTCGCTGTTCAAGCTCACCGAGCTCGAAAGCCGCATCTCGCTGAACCTCAACGTGCTGGTGAAGGGCAAGATCCCGAAGGTGGTGGGGCTTGCGGAGGCGTTGCGCGAATGGCTCGACCATCTGCGCGACGTGCTGCAGCGCCGCTCCAACTTCCGCAAGGGCCAGATCGAGAACCGGCTGGAGGTCCTCGGCGGCTACCTGATCGCCTATCTGAACATCGACAAGGTGATCAAGATCATCCGCACCGAGGACGAGCCGAAGCCGGCGCTGATCAAGGCCTTCAAGCTCACGGAAGTGCAGGCCGACGCCATCCTCAACATGCGCCTGCGATCCTTGCGCAAGCTCGAGGAGATGGAGATCCGGACGGAGGACAAGAACCTCCGGGGCGAACTGAAAGGCATCAAGTCGCTGCTCGGCTCGGAAGCCCAGCAATGGGAAAAGGTCGGCGAGCAGGTGAAAAAGGTCCGCGACATGTTCGGGCCGAAGACGCCGCTCGGCAAGCGCCGAACGCAGTTTGCCGATGCGCCGGAGCACGATCTTGCCGCCATCGAGGAGGCCTTTGTCGAGCGCGAGCCGGTGACCGTCGTCGTCTCCGAGAAGGGTTGGGTCCGCACCATGAAGGGCCATGTCGCCGATCTCTCGGGCCTCTCCTTCAAGACCGACGACAAGCTCGACCATGCCTTCTTTGCCGAGAGCACATCGAAGCTGCTGGTGTTCGCCACCAACGGCAAGTTCTATTCGCTCGACGTCGCCAAGCTGCCGGGCGGCCGCGGCCATGGCGAGCCGATCCGCATGTTCATCGACATGGATCAGGATGCGGCCATCGTCTCGCTGTTCGTCAACAAGGGCGATCGCAAATTCCTTGTCGCCAACAGCGATGGCCAGGGCTTTGTCGTCAAGGAAGAGGATTGCGTCAGCAACACCCGCAAGGGCAAGCAGGTGATGAATGTCGACGCGGCCGCTGAAGCCTGCGCGATTGCGACCGTGGCGGGCGACACCGTCGCGGTGATCGGCACCAACCATAAGATGGTGCTGTTCGGCATCGAGCAGGTGCCGGAGATGGCCCGCGGCCGCGGCGTGCGCCTGCAGAAATATACCGGCGGCAAGCTCTCCGATGTCGCCGTCTTCGACTCCAAGGCGGGCTTGACGTGGAAGGATTCCGCCGGCCGCGAGCAGAGCATGACCATGAAGGAGCTTGCCGACTGGCGCGGCAACCGCGCCGACGCCGGCCGCCTCGCCCACGGCCTGCCGAAGTCGAACAAGTTCAATCGCGGCGTGGAATAGGGCGCCCGCCCCACGGGTCTAAAGACGCCAACTTCACGAAGATTCGTTATGCCCGGCCTTGTGCCGGGCATTCACGTCTTGTCTGATGCGCAGCGGCAAGACGTGGATGGCCGGGCCGAGCCCCGGCCATGACGGGGAGGGCGGGATGGCGAAGGCAGCCTGTCATCGGTGCGGCGCGTTCGCCGTATTCCTGTTACTTGCGGCCCCCGCCGCGCTCAATGCCCAGACCATCCCCGGCGCGCTGCCGGAATCGGTGAAGGCGCTCGCGAATGGTGAATGGCCCGCCTATGCCGGCACCTATGCTGCCGCGCGCTATTCCCCGCTGGCGCAGATCACGAGGGACAACGCGAAAAACCTACGCGTCGCCTGGCGCTGGAAGTCGCCCGACATGGCGGTCAAGGCGGCGCGGCCCGATGTAGGGCCGAGCTTCATGAATGAGTCGACGCCGCTGATGGTCGGCGGCGTGCTCTACACCTCCACCTCGCTGTCGCAGGTCGCCGCCATCGATGCGGCGACCGGCGAGACCAAATGGGTGTTCGATCCCAAGGTCTACGACAACGGTCTTGGTCTGCCCGCCAATCTCGGCTGGACGCATCGCGGCGTCGCCTATTGGCGCAATGGCGAGGACGAGCGCATCGTCATCCTCACGGCGTTCGCGCAGATGATCGCGCTGGATGCGAAGACGGGACGGCCCGCTTCCGGATTCGGCAAGGACGGCCGCGTCGATCTTTCGGACGGGCTGCGCCGGCCGGTCGATCGCGACTACTACACCATGACGTCGCCGCCGGTGATCGTGCGCGGCGTCGTCGTGGTCGGCTCGTCGATCATGGATTGGTGGGCAAAGCGGCCTTCGCCGCCCGGCGACGTGCGCGGCTTCGATGTCGTCACCGGACGCCTGCTCTGGACGTTCCACACGGTGCCGCAAGGCGAGGAGCCTGGCGCCGAAACCTGGGGCAGCGAATCCTGGAAGGAGGCCGGCAACGCCAATGTCTGGGCGCCGATGAGCGCGGACGAGGAACTCGGCTACGTCTATCTGCCGGTGGGCACGCCGACCAACGATTATTACGGCGGTCATCGCCCCGGTGACGGCCTGTATGGCGAAAGCCTGGTGTGCCTCGATGTGACGACCGGCAGGATGGTCTGGCACTATCAGCTTGTCCATCATGGCCTCTGGGACTACGACCCGCCGGCCGCGCCCAACCTGATCGACATCATGGTCGACGGCAGGCGGATCAAGGCGGTGGCGCAGCCGACCAAGCAGGCCTTCCTTTACGTGTTCGACCGCGTCACCGGAAAGCCGGTGTGGCCGATCGAGGAGCAGCCGGTGCCGGCCTCGAACGTACCGGGTGAGGCCGCTTCGAAGACGCAGCCGATTCCGTCAAAGCCCGCTCCCTTCGATCTCCAGGGCGCGCGCGACGAAGACCTGATCGATCTCACGCCTGCCATTCGCCAGGAAGCGATCGACATCGCCAGGGCCTATGATCGCGGCGGGGTGTTCACCCCGCCGTCACAGCGCGGCACCATCTTTGTGCCGGGTGTTGCCGGGGGCGCGAGCTGGTCGGGCGCCGCGATCGATCCGGAAACCGGCATGCTCTATGTCGGCACGCAACGCTTGCCGTTCCTGGTCACGATATCTAAGCCGGAACCGTGGCAGGGTTCCTACGATTTCATCGGCCGCGCGCAATATCTTCCGGGGCCGCGCGGCTTGCCGCTGCTCAAGCCGCCGTTCGGCAGCATCGTCGCCATCGACATGAATACCGGCGAGCACCGCTGGCGCATACCGGTTGGGCGCAGCGATGCCATAGGTCCACTCAAGTGGCTGGGCGTCGATGGCGACTGGGGATTGCCCTTCCGCAGCTGGGCGTTGCTGACCAGGACCGTCATGATCGTGGTGCAGATGGGCTATAATGGCCCGCCGCGCTTTCTTCCCGGCTTCAACGTCCCGGTGCGCGAGCTCTTCAACCTCGATCCGCATTTGTGGGTCTATGACAAGACGACCGGCCAGAAGCTTGCCGAGATCGCGTTGCCCCAGAACGCAACGGGATCGCCGATCACCTATATGGCCGCTGGCCGCCAGTTCATCGCATTTCCGGTCGGCGGCGGCAGTCTGACGGAAGAGCTGATCGCCCTCGCGCTGCCGTGACCTGAGGAATTGGCGCGGTTGCGCGGTCCGTTGTTCCGACCTAACCTCTCTTC
This sequence comes from Bradyrhizobium sp., assembly GCA_036406295.1. Classification (GTDB taxonomy): domain Bacteria; phylum Pseudomonadota; class Alphaproteobacteria; order Rhizobiales; family Xanthobacteraceae; genus Bradyrhizobium. Next base: position 2,952 of record DASWVJ010000116.1, on the reverse strand, counting down.
CGGGGACAAAGCAGGCTCCCCATCAGACGGCCTTACCGTCCAAGCTCTGCGCAGCACTCGTTGAGTGAGGATTGCGCATGGACGCTGGCATGACGGCTCAATCAAACACGGCTACCGGTTCCTCGCTGATCGCGCTGCTCTATGCGGCGCGCGCGTTGCGCGGCTTCGGCGACGGCTTTGCCGTCATCATCCTGCCGGCCTACATGACCGCGCTCGGCTTCGATGCGGCGGCGGTCGGCATCATCGCCACCGCCTCGCTGCTCGGCACCGCGCTGCTCACCCTCGTCGTCGGCTGGATCGCGCCCCGCTTCGACCTGCGCGCGCTGCTGCTGTTCGGCGCCGCCTTGATGACAGTAACAGGCCTGGCCTATCCCGCTGTCGAGCATCTCACCCTGATCGCGCTGGTCGCCTTCGTCGGCACGGTCAATCCCTCCGCCGGCGATCTTGGTGTCGCCGTGCCGCTGGAGCACGCCGTTCTGGCGCGCACGGCTTCCGACGAGCGGCGCACGCAGGTGTTTGCGCGCTACAGCCTGATCGGCGCGCTCTGCGCCGCCGTCGGCTCGCTCGCCGCCTCGCTACCGGATTTTCTCGTTGCCTCCGGCAGCACGCAGCTCGGCGCGTTCCGGCTGATGTTCTATGCCTATGCCGCGCTCGGCATCATCTGCGCGCTGCTCTACCGCCAAGCCCCGCATGCCCGCGCCGAGGAGAAGGCGCAGGCGCCGCTCGGCCCGTCGCGCGGCACGGTCTACAAGCTTGCCGCCCTGTTCTCCATCGACGCCTTTGCCGGCGGCTTCGTCGCGCAGTCGCTGCTGGTGCTCTGGTTGTTCCAGCGTTTTGATCTGTCGCTGTCGGCGGCGGGCGTATTTTTCTTCTGGGCGAGCACCCTGTCGGCTTTTTCCTATCCGGTGGCGGCCTGGATCGCGCGGCGGATCGGCCTCGTCAACACCATGGTGTTCACCCATATCCCCTCCAGCGTCTTCCTGATCCTGGCGGCCTTCGCGCCAAATCTGTACGTCGCGCTCGCGCTGCTATTGCTGCGCTCGGCGCTGTCGCAGATGGATGTGCCGACCCGCACCTCCTATGTGATGGCGGTGGTCACGCCACCCGAGCGGCCTGCCGCGGCCAGCGTCACTGCGGTGCCGCGCAGCCTTGCCTCCAGCATCAGCCCCGCGATTGCAGGGGTGCTGCTGACGACGAGCTTTTCCGGCCTGCCGCTGGTGGTCTGCGGCGCGCTGAAGATCGCCTATGACCTGGCGCTGCTGTTCTCGTTCCGCCACGTCAAGCCGCCGGAAGAGCAGGGGTAGGCCATCGGGTCGGTCGTTCAGCGGCCGAATAGTTCAGTGCGATACCGGGGAGTCTGGGTGTGATAGTATTCGTCTTCCCAGACGCTATATGAGGCCGAGTTGCCGCGACGCGCGCCGCGGTTCGGAGACGACCCATGCACTCCCATTCCCTCGACCGGTGGACCCACGACCACGTCTTTCTCGGGTCAAAACACACCCGGAACGAGCGCCGCACCTGGTTCGTGGTCGTCCTGACCGCGGTCATGATGGTCGGCGAGATCGTCGCCGGTATCTTGTTCGGCTCGATGGCGCTGCTCGCCGACGGCTGGCACATGGCGACCCACGCCGCGGCGCTCGGCATCGCGGCGCTGGCCTATCTGTTCGCCCGCCGCCAGGCGCGCAACACGCATTTCACCTTCGGCACCGGTAAGTTCGGCGATCTCGCCGCCTTCGCCAGCGCCGTGATCCTCGGCATCATCGCAATCCAGATCGCCTTCGAAAGCGTCGTGCGGCTGGTCAACCCCGTGGGGATTGCCTATCGCGAGGCAATCGCGGTTGCCGTGCTCGGGCTTGCCGTCAACCTCGTCAGCGCCTTCCTGCTGCACGAGGAGCATGACCACGACCACCACGGCCACGCGCAAGGCCACCATCACCACGACAACAATCTCCGCGCGGCCTATGTGCACGTGGTTGCGGACGCCGCCACATCCGTGCTCGCCATCGTGGCGCTGGTGACTGCGGCCTGGCTGCAATGGACCTGGGCGGACCCCGTCGTCGGCATCGTTGGCGCCATCGTGATCGCGAGCTGGGCCGTTGGACTATTGCGCTCTTCCGGCAGCGTGCTGCTCGACGTCAACAACGCCGGCAAGATGGAGGGCCTGATCCGCCAGCGTCTGGAGACGCGCGGCGACCGCATCACCGATCTGCATCTCTGGCAGATAGGTCCCGGCCACCGCGCCGCTGTGATCTCGCTGATCTCCGACCACCCGCTGCCGCCCTCGGACTACAAGCGCCGACTGAGCGGGCTGCATGGGCTGAGCCATGTCACGGTCGAGGTCGAGACCTGCCCGCACGGGCGGGAGGGGTGCTAGAGACTCCACGCACGTCGATCTCATCCTGAGGAGCCGCGAAGCGGCGTCTCGAAGGATGGGCCGCGGGCCTCGTGGTTCGAGACGGCGCTTGCGCGCCTCCTCACCATGAGGGGATAGAACGGCAGGATGGGTTTCGCTTTCGCTCTACCCGTCCTGCGATCTACGATCGAAAGAGTTATGTCTGTGACCGTCACCATCTATCACAACCCCGCCTGCGGCACCTCGCGCAACACGCTGGCCATGATCTGGCAAAGCGGCGAGGAGCCCGAGGTGATCGAATATCTGAAGACGCCCCCAAGCCGCGAGCGGCTGCGCGAGCTCGTCAAGGCAATGGGCATCCCGGTGCGCGCGCTCTTGCGCGAGAAGGGCACGCCCTATGCCGAACTCAACCTTGCCGATCCCAAATGGAGCGACGACGAGTTGATCGACTTCATGCTTGCCCATCCGATCCTGATCCAGCGTCCGATCGTGGCCACGGCCAAAGGCGTGCGGCTGTGCCGGCCGTCCGAGCTGGTGCTCGATCTGCTCGACAAGCCGGTGACGTCGTTCGTGAAGGAAGACGGGGAAGTGGTAGGGGA
>DASWVJ010000115.1:0-1989 GCA_036406295.1 Bradyrhizobium sp. | reverse complement strand
GGCTCGCTCGTCCAATCGCGATTTCAGCTCGTCCCAGAACCGCTTGTCGGGCCATTGTTCGATATTGTCGTCGAGCGGGCATTGCACGTAGTAGCGGCTGCGCCGCATCGAGCGCATGGTGCAGAGCGCAAAGCCGCGCTCGTGGTTGACATAGATCAGTTCGGGCGAGACCGGCGGAGTCTCGGACAGGATGCCGAGCCAGCCGAAAGGATAGACCCGCTCATAGGTCCTGACCGCCTCGGGTCTTACGCTGGCGCGGCTGACGCCGTGAAAGCCGTCGCAGCCGGCGATGAAATCGCAGGCAATCTCGTGGCTGACGCCGTCCTTCACATAGGTGACGTGCGGATGGTCGGTGTCGAAATCGTGCGGCGTAACGTCGGTGGCACGGTAGACCGAGCGGAGGTCGGCCGCTTTCCTTGCATTCATCAGGTCGAGCGTCACTTCGGTCTGGCCGTAGATCATCACGGACTTGCCGGTTGGGCCATGCAGGTCGATGCGGTGGCGCGAGCCGCCGAAAGCGAATTCCAGGCCGTGATGCACCAGCCCCTCGCGACGGGCGCGCGCGCCCGCGCCGGCCTTGTCGAGCAGTGCAACCGTGCCTTCCTCGAGCAAACCGGCGCGGATACGGCTGAGCACATAATCGCCGGTCTGCCGCTCGAGAATTACGTTATCGATGCCATAGGTGTGCAGGAGCTGCCCGAGCAACAGTCCTGCCGGACCGGCGCCGATGATCACTACTTTGGTGCGCAAATGACGTTTCCCCGGCGTCTCGCGTCGGCGACGCGATCCGCGTCGCCTGCTTGCCATGACAATTATATTATATAACAGTCCCAGCAAGGACGAATGTGCGGGTGGAGGCCGCTTCGCTGCAAGGCAAGAAATGGCCCCGGCGAATGGCCTATGGCTCAAAGTCCAGCGTCGGCTAGGGTGTTTCACCTTGAACGGCCGCGCAAATTAGATAACATGTTAACTAATAAGCCGGAGCCAAGCCCGGCCTTTACATAAGGGAGAGGACGTCGATGAAGATGAGGATGACCTGCCTGGCGCTGCTGTTTGCCGCCGGTGTGAGCCCCGCTTTGGCGCAGGAAAAAACCTTTGACCTGAAGATCTCGCATTGGGTGCCGGCCTCGCATCCGCTGCAGAAGTCGCTGGAAGACTGGGCGGCCGCGGTGGAGAAGGATTCCGGCGGCACGATCAAGTCGAAGGTGTTTCCGGCCCAGCAGCTCGGCAAGGCGTTCGACCACTACGACATGGCGCGCGATGGCATCGCCGACGTCACCTACGTCAACCCGGGCTATCAGCCCGGCCGCTTCCCGCTGATCGGCGCGGGCGAACTGCCCTTCCTGATGTCGGACGCCAAGGGCGGCTCGATGGCGCTGGACGAGTGGTACCGCAAATATGCCGGCAAGGAGATGAAGGACGTCAAGTTCTGCCTCGCCTTCTTCCACGATCCCGGCTCGTTCCATTCCACGAAGAAGAAGATCACGGTCCCCGGCGACATCAAGGGCATGAAGATCCGTCCGGCGCATGCGACGATGGCGACGTTCATCACGCAACTCGGCGGCAGCAACGTGCAATCGAGCGCGCCGGAGGTGCGTGACATCCTCGAAAAGGGCGTGGCGGAAGCCGTGACCTTCCCGTGGGGTTCGGTGCCGCTGTTCGGCATCGACAAGGTCACCAAGTACCACATCGATGCGCCGCTTTATGCCACCACCTTTGCCTTCGTTTTCAGCCCCGTCACCTACAACCAGATGTCGGCAAAGCAGAAGAAGGTGATCGACGATCACTGCACCAACGAATGGGCGCTGAAGGTCGCGACCCCGTGGGCAGACTACGAGCATGCCGGCATCGGCAAGCTGAAGGCCGATCCCGCGCACGAGGTCTATCCGCTGACTCCCGAACAGCTTGCCGAATGGAAGAAGGCAGCCGAACCGCTGCAGCAGACCTGGGCGGGCAACGTGAAGAAGGCCGGCGGCGATCCCAACGCCA
>DASWVJ010000114.1:0-5997 GCA_036406295.1 Bradyrhizobium sp. | reverse complement strand
GCGAAGAAGGCCAACGTGTCCGTCATCGCCGACGGCGGCATCAAGTATTCCGGCGATCTTGCCAAGGCGCTCGCCGCCGGCGCCGATGTCGCGATGGTCGGTTCGCTGCTTGCCGGCACCGACGAGACGCCGGGCGAAGTGTTCTTGTGGCAGGGCCGCTCCTACAAGGCCTATCGCGGCATGGGCTCGGTCGGCGCGATGGCGCGCGGCTCGGCTGACCGCTACTTCCAGCAGGATATCAAGGACACGCTGAAGCTGGTGCCCGAGGGCATCGAGGGCCAAGTGCCCTACAAGGGCCCGGTCGCCAACGTGATGCACCAGCTCGCCGGCGGCCTTCGTGCGGCGATGGGCTATGTCGGCGCGCGCAATCTCGACGAATTCCACGGCAAGGCGCAGTTCGTGCGCATCACCGGCGCGGGCCTGCGCGAGAGCCATGTGCACGACGTGACGATCACGCGCGAATCGCCGAACTATCCGGGCGGGGCGTAATTTCCGCAACGCCGTCGTTCCGGGTTCGATGCTTCGCATCGCCGCCCCGGAATGACGTGGTTTGAATTGCTTCCTCCCTCTGCTTCTCCTAATGACGAGGCAGAACAGAGTTGGAGGAAACAACCATGTCCCAGGGCAAACGTGTCGTTCTGGCTTCCCGTCCCGTCGGCGAGCCGAAACCAACCGACTTCCGCATCGAGGAATATGCCGTGCCGGCGCCGGGGCCCGGCGAGGTGCTGCTGCGCACGATCTGGCTGTCGCTCGATCCCTATATGCGCGGCCGGATGAGCGACGGACCGTCCTACGCGCAGCCGGTGCCGATCAACGGCGTGATGGAAGGCGGCACCGTCAGCGAAGTCGCCGCTTCCAACAATCCGGCCTTCGCCAAGGGCGACATCGTCTTGTCGCGCGCGGGCTGGCAGACGCACGCGATTTCCAACGGGCAGGGGCTCGCCAAGATCGATCCCAGGATCGCGCCGATCTCGACCGCCGTGGGCGTGCTCGGCATGCCCGGTATGACCGCCTATACGGGCCTGCTCGACATCGGCAAGCCGCAAGCGGGCGAGACCGTGGTTGTCGCGGCGGCTTCCGGCGCGGTCGGCTCGGCGGTCGGGCAGATCGCGAGGATCAAGGGCGCGCGTGCGGTTGGCATCGCCGGCGGCAAGGACAAATGCGACTACGTCAAGCGCGAGCTCGGCTTCGACGATTGCCTCGATCACCGCGATCCGGATCTCGCGGCGAAGCTGAAGGCGGCGTGCCCGAAGGGCATCGACGTCTATTTCGAGAATGTCGGCGGGGCGGTGTTCGGGGCGGTGTTCCCGCTGCTCAACAATTTCGCGCGCATTCCCGTCTGCGGCCTGATTGCGCATTACAACGACACGCAAGCGGTGGCGCCGAAATGGGCGCCAGCGCTGATGCGCACGATCCTGACCAAGCGGCTTACCTTCCGCGGTTTCATCGTTTCCGATTTCGCCGCGCGCCACGGCGATTTCCTGCGTGACATGTCGCAGTGGTTCCGCGAGGGGAAGCTCAAGCACAAGGAGTTTATCACCGAGGGTCTCGACAGTGCGCCCGGCGCCTTCATGGGCCTTCTCAAGGGTGCCAATTTCGGCAAGCAGCTCGTGCGGGTCGGGCCCGACAAGGTCTGAAGCGGGGAACTGCGGCGGCGGGTGAACCCGGCATCGTTCCCCGCCGGAGTCCGGCTTGATTGAAAGTTCTGCAGGAACGGCTTCTCCGCCCAGCGGTTGGCGTCTGGTGAACAATGGAGAAGCGAAATGATCCGTATGAAATTTCTCGCCGCCGGATTGGTCTCGGTTGCAATGCTGGCCACGCCGGCCATCGCCCAGGAGGCAACCCAGGAACCCGGCGTGATGGGATACAACTATCCCAACACGCGCTACCTGACGGGCGGCTACGGCGCCAGGTTCACGCCGAGGGCGTTTGACTATTACGTTGGCCGTGCGGGCCGAACGCCGCATCTGACGTGGGCGCCATATGGCTACCAGGGCTACTACGCCTACGGTCCGTATTGATCGTCGAAAAGTCGCTCACGCTTGATTGAAAATCTTGTGGGAACGACCTGTGCTAGCATCGGTTGGCTTTCCCGGGCTTAAAGGAGAAGCAACATGATGATGAAATCTCTCGCTGCCGGATTGCTCTCGATAGCCGCACTCGCCACACCGGCAATGGCACAGGTAGTAACGCGGGACCCCGGCGTTACGCGATACCACAATGCCCGCACGGCGTATGTGCGTGGTGACGTTGGCGCCCGGTACATGCCTGCCGCAGGCTACTACTATGGCGGACAGGGTTATCCGGGACCCCGCGTAGGTGCGTTTGCCACTGCGCCTTGGAGTGACGGCCCCTACGCCAGCTATGGCGCCGGGTTCGCGCCTGCGCCAGGCTACTACTATGGCGCGCGGAGTTACGCGCCAGGACCCCATGTGGGAGCATTTGCGACGGCGCCTTGGGTTGATGATGCCTCCTATGGCTATGGCTACGCGCCGTACTGATGCGGATGAGCGTTCCAGGTGGTGCTGACCTCTAGGATTTCCCGCCAGTCAGCGAATCCAGGTCAACATCGAACTGGCCCGGCGCCCTGACGTGCCGGACCTCGAAGGAGTCGGGCTGGAAACGATATTCCACCAGCCCGACCTCCTTTGTGCCGATCACTTCCTGAGTTCGGTCCGGAATGACGAAGCCGGCCGATGGCGCCCAGACATGGCGCGTATGGCCATAGGTGAAGTCACGCCGTTGATGGACGTGGCCGCTGGCGACGAGGCGCACGTCGTGCCTGCCGAGCATTGCGACGAGCTTTGCGCGCACCGGCTGCGGCACGTAGCGGATCGCGGTGCTCGCTTGCTCCGGGTCGCCGGGCGTCTGCAGAAACAGCGGCTTGTGCAGGAACAGCGCGATCGGCTTGCCATTCGCGCCTGAGAGCTGCGAGCTGAGCCAGTCCATCTGCTCGGCTTCGCTCGGAATCCCCGTGTTCATGATCAGCGAATTCAAGCCGATGAAGCGCCAGCCGGCGGCCTCGAACTGCCAGCGGTCCTCGGCGAAGACCGCATTGAACGCATCGCGATCCTTCTCGTTGGCGGGATGCGACGGCGTGTCGCCAGCTTCGGTCGGGTTGTCGCCGATGTCGTGATTGCCGGGCAGATAGCGGCAGCTCACGGGTAGTGCGGCATGCAGCTCTTTCGCGTAAGTGAGATCGTCACGGCTGGTCGGGCCGTCCCACGACACGTCGCCGCTGTTGATGACGAGGTCGGGCCGTGCGGCGTCGATATGCTCGCCGACGCGGTGGAAATTGTCGGTCAGACTGGCAAAGCGGGCGGCACGGGCGAGGTGGGTGTCGGAAATCTGGATCAGGCGAAATCCGGTCATTGCAATATTCCTTTCAAATGAAATCCTAGCAGTGTAACGCGTCGGAACGGTGACGCCGGAGGAAGGGGTTTCTCATGACGGTCCTGCAGGTTCTGCTGCCGGTTTTCGTGCAGGTCGGACTCACACTCTCCCTGCTGCTCTGGATGGTCGGCGCGCGGCGCAGCGCGCTGGTGAGCGGTCAGACCAAGATCAGGGACATCGCGCTCGGTCAGCAGAACTGGCCGCAACGCGCCACCCAGATCGGCAACTGCTATCGCAACCAGTTCGAGCTGCCTGTTCTATTCTACGTGCTGATCGCAATCGCGTTGCCGCTGCGCCGCACCGATCTCGTCATCGTGATGCTGTCCTGGATCTTTGTGGTCACCCGTTTCGTGCATGCCGGCATATTCGTCTCCTCCAACGATCTGGGTCGGCGCTCGCTGGCCTGGCTTGGCGGCGTGCTTGTGTTGCTCGCGATGTGGGTCTATTTCGCGCTCAAGATTCTTCTTCCGCTTTAAACGCTGTACGGATTCCATGACTCCTGCCGCCCGCCTGTCCGCCGCCATCGACGTCATTGCCGCCATCGAGAGCCAGCGTATTCCGGCTGCGCAGGCGCTGAAGGAATGGGGCACGGCGCATCGCTTCGCCGGCTCCGGCGATCGCGCTGGTATCGCCGGGCTGGTGTGGGATGTGCTGCGGCGGCGGGCTTCGAGCGCGCATCTGATGGGAAGCGACGCGCCGCGGGCGCGGGTGCTCGGCATGCTCAAGCTCGAGCGCGGCATGGATATGGATGCGATCGCCGCGCTGTGCGATGGCGGCCGCTTCGCGCCGGAGCCGCTCAGCGAGGCGGAGCGTGCGGCGCTCGCACAGGCTTCGCTGCAAGACGCGCCTGCGCATATTGCCGGCGACTATCCGGAGTGGCTCGACGCGCAGCTTGCAGCCGTGTTCGGTGCGGACCGCGTGGCGGAAGCCACCGCGATGGCGAGCCGCGCGCCGCTTGATCTTCGCGTCAACACGCTGAAGGCCAAGCGGGACAAGGTGCTGGCTTCGCTGAAACATCTCGGCGCGAAACCGACGCCGTGGTCGCCGATGGGCCTGCGCATCGAGCTTGGTGCGGACGCGCGCAATCCCGGCATCCATTCGGAGGAGGATTTTGTAAAGGGCGCGGTCGAGGTGCAGGACGAGGGCTCGCAGCTTGCCGCGCTGTTCTCGGCGGCAAAACCCGGCGAGCAGGTGATCGACCTCTGCGCCGGCGCCGGCGGCAAGACGCTGGCGCTCGCCGCGATGATGCAGGGCAAAGGCCGGCTGATCGCCACCGACCGCGACAAGCGCCAGCTCGCGCCGATCCATGAACGGCTGTCGCGCGCCGGTGTGCACAATTGCGAGGTGCGCGCGCCGAAGGGCGAGGCGGAACCGCTTGCCGACATCAAGGCGTCCGCCGACCTCGTGCTGATCGATGCGCCCTGCAGCGGCACCGGCACCTGGCGGCGCAACCCCGACGCCAAATGGCGGATGCGGCCGGGCGCGCTGGAGGTGCGGCTGAAGGACCAGGTCGAGGTGCTGGATCGCGCCGCAGCCATGGTGAAGCCGGGCGGGCGGATCACATATGTCACGTGCTCGGTCCTGCCTGCCGAGAACAACGAGCAGGTGCGCGCGTTCCTGACGCGGCATCCGGAGTTTTCCGTCGTGCCGCCGGAGGAGACGGCAAGCGTGCTCTGGGACAAGGCGGATGATTTTGCGAAAGCCGCGCTGCGCTCGGACGAAGGCTGGCTGATGACGCCGCGGCGCACGGGGACGGATGGGTTTTTTGTCGCGGTGATGCGGAAATCCTGAGCTGTCGTTTCGGTAGATAGGTCAACAATATTGACCTATTTTAATCGTCGATCGGGAACGAGCGGGAGGGGCTTGCCCGCCCCCGCATGCCCCCAGAAGCATGTGGGCTGCCCGGCCGCCCCGGTTGCGAGGGCGGGCTCCGTCGCGTATCTGCTTGCCATGACAGCAGCACAGAAAACCGCCAAGTCGACGCCCTCCGTGGCCTCGGCGCATGAAAAGATTCTGATCGTCGATTTCGGCAGTCAGGTGACGCAGCTGATTGCGCGCCGGGTGCGCGAAGAGGGCGTCTATTCGGAAATCGTGCCGTTCCAGAAGGCCGAGGCCGCCTTCCACGAGATGAAGCCGAAAGCGGTGATCCTGTCCGGCGGTCCGGAGTCCGTGCACGAGGCGGGCTCGCCGCGCGCGCCGCAGGCCATCTTCGATTCCGGCGTTCCCGTGCTCGGCATCTGCTACGGCCAGATGACCATGGCCGCGCAGCTCGGCGGCGAGGTCGAGGGCGGGCACCATCGCGAATTCGGCCGCGCCGATGTCGAGGTGAAGGGCGACAGCCTTCTGTTCGATGCCACCTGGGACAAGGGCGGCAAGTATCAGGTGTGGATGAGCCATGGCGATCGCATCACGAAAATGCCGCCGGGCTTTGTCGTGGCCGGCACTTCGCCGAACGCGCCGTTTGCGGTGATCCAGGACGAGAAGCGGAAATATTACGGGCTGATGTTCCACCCCGAAGTAGTGCACACGCCCGACGGCGCAAAGCTGCTGCGCAATTTCGTGCGCAAGGTGGCGGGCCTGCACGGCGACTGGACCATGCGCGCC
>DASWVJ010000113.1:0-5735 GCA_036406295.1 Bradyrhizobium sp. | reverse complement strand
ACGGTCACGGCGGAACTGATCGAGCCGTGCATCGAGATCGGCACTGTCGCCGCCAAGGCCGCGCTCGGTGAGCACGGCGGCAATTTCGGCGGCCTCCTCGCCGGAGCCGAACCGGTTGGCGTCCACGATCATGCGCGCCAGTCGCGGCGGCAGCGCCAGCGCGCGCAGGCTCTTTCCTTCCGCTGTGATGCGGCCGTCGGCATCGAGCGCGCCAAGCTCATGCAGCAGGCTCCTTGCCTCCTTGAGTGCCGGGGCCGGCGGCGGATCGAGAAAGGCGAGCCCTGAAGGATCGGCAACACCCCATTGCGCGAGGTCGAGCACCAGCGTGGACAGGTCGGCGGAAAGGATTTCGGGCTGGGTGTAAGCGGCAAGCGAGCCGGTCTGCGGTTCGTCCCAGAGGCGGTAGCAGACGCCGGGCTCGGTGCGGCCCGCGCGGCCACGGCGCTGGTCGACCGCGGCGCGCGAAGCCCGCACGGTTTCCAGCCGCGTAAGGCCAATGTCGGGCTCATAGCGCGGCACGCGCGCCATGCCGGAATCCACGACAATGCGCACGCCCTCGATGGTCAGCGAGGTCTCCGCGATCGACGTCGCCAGCACGATCTTGCGCATGCCCTTCGGCGCCGGCGCGATGGCGCGGTCCTGCACTGCGGCATCGAGCGCACCGAACAGCGGCACGATCTCGATCGACGCATCGTGGACGCGCTCCTTGAGAAAATTCTCGGTGCGACGGATCTCGGCGGCGCCTGGCAGGAAGGCCAGCACCGAGCCGGGATCGGCACGCAGGCTGGTCGCGATCGCGTCCGCCATCTGCCGCTCCAGCGGCACGTCCACCTTGCGGCCGAGATAGCGCGTTTCGACCGGAAAGGCGCGGCCCTGGCTTTCCACGACCGGCGCATCGCCCAGCAGCCTTGCGATCCGCGCGCCGTCCAGCGTCGCCGACATCACGAGGATGCGCAGATCCTCACGCAGGCCGGTCTGCGCGTCGCGCGCCAGAGCGAGGCCGAGATCGGCGTCAAGCGAGCGCTCATGGAATTCGTCGAACAGGACGGCGGCGACGCCGTTCAGCTCGGGATCATCGAGGATTTGCCGCGCGAAAATGCCTTCGGTGACGACCTCAATGCGCGTGGCGCGCGACACTTTCGAGCCGAAGCGCACGCGATAGCCGACGGTCTCCCCAGCCCGCTCGCCCAGCGTCTTCGCCATGCGCTCGGCGCTGGCACGGGCCGCGATACGCCGCGGCTCCAGCACGATGATCTTCCTGGCCCTGGTCCAAGGCTCATCCAGCAGCGCCAGCGGCACGCGCGTGGTCTTGCCCGCGCCGGGCGGCGCCACCAGCACGGCCGTGTTGCGGCCGGCGAGCGTACGCGAGAGCTCGTCGAGCACCGCATCGATCGGCAAGGGCGTGTCGAAATGGCGCGGCAAAATATCCTGCATCCGTCATCACCCGCGAAGGCGGGTGATCCAGTAAACCCATATCCGGGTCATCACGAAGATCGCGGATTGCTGGATACCCCGCCTTCGCGGGGTATGACAACAATACGTGGCGTCAGCTCTTCGCCACGGGCCGGCCGACGCTCTCATAGACGAAGCCGGCAGCCGCCATGTCCTCGGGGCGGTAGACGTTGCGCAGGTCAATGACGACAGGCTGTACCATCACCTGCTTCAGCCGGTCGAGATCGAGCGCGCGGAACTGCACCCATTCGGTGACGATCACAAGCGCGGCGGCACCTTCAGCGCAGGCATAGGCATCCTCGGCATATTCGATGTTCGGCAGCTCAGGCCGCGCCTGTTCCATGCCGGCCGGATCGTAAGCGCGCACTTTCGCGCCCATGTCGAGCAGGCCGGTGACCAGCGGGATCGACGGTGCCTCGCGCATGTCGTCAGTGTCGGGCTTGAAGGTCAGGCCGAGCACCGCGACGGTCTTGCCGCGCAGCGCCCCGCCAAGCGCGTGGCTGACCTTGCGCGCCATCGCGCGCTTGCGGTTTTCGTTCACCGCGAGCACCGCCTCGACGATGCGCAGGTTCACATCATAGTCCTGCGCGATCTTGATCAACGCCCGCGTGTCCTTCGGGAAGCAGGAGCCGCCGAAGCCGGGGCCCGCATGCAGGAACTTGGTGCCGATGCGGTTGTCGAGGCCAATGCCGCGCGCGACTTCCTGCACATTGGCGCCGACTTTTTCCGAGAGATCGGCGATCTCATTGATGAAGGTGATCTTGGTCGCGAGGAACGCGTTCGCAGCGTATTTGATCATCTCCGCGGTGCGGCGCTCGGTAAACATCAAAGGCGCCTGGTTCAACGACAGCGGGCGATAGATGTCACCCATCACCTTGCGGCCGCGCTCGTCCGACGTGCCGACCACGATGCGGTCGGGGAACTTGAAGTCGCGGATCGCGGCGCCTTCGCGCAGGAACTCAGGGTTCGAGGCGACCACGACATCGGCCTGCGGATTGGTCTCGCGAATGATGCGCTCGACCTCATCACCGGTGCCGACCGGAACGGTGGACTTCGTCACCACGACCGTGAAGCCGGAGAGCGCATTGGCGATCTCGCGCGCGGCAGCGTAGACGTAGGACAGGTCGGCGTGACCATCGCCGCGGCGCGAGGGCGTGCCAACCGCGATGAACACGGCGTCGGCTTCCGCAACCGGCCCGCTCAGGTCGGTGGTGAAGTCGAGCCGCCTGGCTTTCACATTGGTTGCGACCAGCGCATCGAGACCCGGTTCATAGATCGGAATTTCGCCGCGATGGAGAGCAGCGATCTTGCTCTCGTCCTTGTCGACGCAGGTGACGTCGTGACCGAAATCCGCAAAGCAGGCGCCGGACACCAGTCCGACATAACCCGTGCCGATCATGGCAATTCGCATGGAAGAACCTGCTTTTCGATGGTTAACGCGCCTCGCGTCTTAGGAAATTCGCGGGCCCAAGGGAAGGCCCCGACTCCGCAAAAAGCGGCATGTTGTTTGTATGAATAAAGGAGAAAGAAACCGATCCGGCCGATCATGCGCCTTTGCCGCACCGAAACAGGACAGCCATGACTCTTAACGGTACATCCGCCACAGCAGGTCTCCCCGGCAGGCACCGCGTCGACTGGGTCGACTATGCCAAGGGCATCTGCATCGTCATGGTCGTGATGATGCATTCGGTGCTGGGAGTCGAACTGGCGGCCGGCAAGACCGGCTTCATGCATGCGCTGGTGGCCTTCGCAAAGCCGTTCCGGATGCCGGATTTCTTCCTGATTTCAGGCCTTTTCCTCAAGCTCGTGATCGACCGCGACTGGCGCACCTATCTCGACCGCAAGGTGGTGCATTTCGCCTATTTCTATGTGCTGTGGGTGACCATCCAGTTCGGCTTCAAGGCGCCCGCCTTCGCCGCCGAGTCGAACTGGGCGCATGTCGGCTACCTGTATCTGGAATCTTTCGTCGAGCCGTTCGGCACGCTGTGGTTCATTTATCTGCTGCCGATCTTCTTCGTCGTCACAAAACTGACACGTCGGGTTGCCCCGCTCGCGATCTTCGCCGTCGCGGCGTTGTTGGAGAGCATGCATGTCTCGACCGGCTGGACCGTCATCGACGAGTTCTGCGCGCGGTTCGTTTATTTCTTCGCCGGCTACTGGCTGGCAGCTTACGTGTTCGCGCTGTCGGATCGGGCGCGCGGCCGCCCGATGCTGGCGATTGCCGGTCTGGTGCTATGGGCGCTGATCAATGGCGCGCTGGTCGAATATGGCGTGAGTGAGCGGCCCGTGATTTCGCTGGCACTGGGGCTTGCGGGCGCCTTCGCCATCATCGTCACCGGGACGCTGCTGGCGCGCGGCGGCTTGCTCGATTTCCTGCGCTATTGCGGCGAGCACTCGATCGTCATCTATCTCGCCTTCTTCCTGCCGATGGCCGCGACACGGACGATTCTGCTGAAGACCGGCGTGATATCGGATATCGGCACCGTCTCGCTGATCGTCACCGTCGCCGGGGTAGCCGGCGCGATCCTGATCTGGCGCGTGGCGCTGGCCGTGCGCGCCGATTTCCTGTTCGAACGCCCCGACGCGTTCTGGATTGCGCCGAAAAAGCCGGGCGCCGTGCTGCAGGCGGCGGAATAGATCTGTCGCCGCCATATTTTGGCGGCTGATGACAGTGGGGATAGCGGCGCGGACCAGCCAAAAAGACACCGGTCAAGGCTGTCATTCCGCGCAAAAACACTTAACTTTCGGCCATGCCGAAGACAGCCCCCAAAGCCGCCGCAAAATCCGCCGCCAAACCGACCCCAAAGCCGGTCGCCGCAAAGTCGCTCGCCAAGGGCGACCATGTGTTCCTGGTTGACGGTTCCTCCTACATCTTCCGTGCCTACCACGCGCTGCCGCCGCTGAATCGCAAGTCCGACGGGCTGCAAGTCAACGCCGTGCTGGGCTTCTGCAACATGCTGTGGAAGCTGCTCCGCGAGATGCCTCCCGACAACCGGCCGACGCATCTGGCCATCGTGTTCGACAAGTCGGAGGTTACGTTCCGCAACAAGCTCTATCCCGACTACAAGGCACACCGGCCGCCGGCGCCGGACGACCTGATCCCGCAGTTCGCCTTGATCCGCGACGCCGTTCGCGCCTTCGACCTGCCCTGCCTGGAACAGAACGGCTTCGAGGCCGACGACCTGATCGCAACCTATGTCCGCCAGGCCTGCGAACGCGGCGCGAGCGCCACCATTGTGTCCTCCGACAAGGACCTGATGCAGCTCGTGACCGACTGCGTCCAGATGTACGACACCATGAAGGACCGCCGCATCGGCATCCCGGAGGTGATCGAGAAATTCGGCGTGCCGCCGGAGAAAGTGGTGGACGTGCAGGCCCTGGCCGGCGATTCCACCGACAACGTGCCGGGCGTGCCCGGCATCGGCGTCAAGACCGCCGCACAGCTGATCATTGAATATGGCGACCTGGACCAGCTGCTGTTCCGCGCGGGCGAAATCAAGCAGCCGAAGCGGCGCGAGGCGCTGCTCGAGAATGCCGAAAAGGCTCGCATCTCGCGGCAACTGGTGCTGCTCGACGACAAGGTCGATCTCGAGGTGCCGCTCGATGATCTTGCCGTGCACGAGCCCGACGCGCGCAAGCTGATCGCGTTCCTCAAGGCGATGGAGTTCTCCACCCTCACCCGCCGCGTGGCCGAATATTCGCAGATCGATCCGTCCGAGATAGCGCCGGACATCGGGAGCAAGAACGGAACCAAGGCCGCGTCAAAATCCGGTGAGGCTTCCGGCGATCTCTTTCCCGGCGATACGCCGGCCCCTGCCGCGCGGAAGCCCGGCGACAGGCAGGACAAGTCGTCAAGTCTCAAGGGCACGCCGGTCTCGCTCGCGGAGGCGCGCGCCGAGGCGATCAAAAAGATTCCGGTCGACCTCCAGAAGTATCAGACCATTCGCAGCCTCGATGCGCTGAAGGCGTGGATCGCGCGGGTAGCCGACGCCGGCCATTTCGCGATCGACGCAATGTCGGATTCGATCGATCCAATGCAGGCGGAGATTTCAGGATTCGCGCTGGCGCTGGCACCGAACGATGCCGCCTATGTGCCGCTCGGCCACAAGCAATCAGGCGGCGGCGCGGGACTGTTCGACGCAGGGCTTGCGCCGGATCAGGTCAAGGTTGCGGATGCGCTGGCCGCGCTGAAGCCGCTGTTGGAATCCGGCGGCATTCTCAAGATCGGCTTCAACATCAAGTTCACCGCGGTCGTGCTGGCGCAGCACGGCATTACGCTCCGC
>DASWVJ010000112.1:0-7677 GCA_036406295.1 Bradyrhizobium sp. | reverse complement strand
CGGGGGAAACATGAGCACCGAAACCACCATCGACACCGGCACCAACGAATTGCTCTGCGTCATCCGCGACCGCGTCGCCATCATCACCTTGAACCGGCCGGAAGCCCGCAACTCGCTTTCCGACGAATTGACGCCGGCACTCCGCACCATGATCAGGACGTGCGGCGAGAACCGCGAGGTCGGCGCCCTCATGATCACCGGCGCCGGCAAGGCGTTCTGCTCCGGCGGCAACGTCAAGGGCATGGGCGCCCACCGCGACAAGAAGTGGCAGGAGATGTCGGATGCCGACAAGATCGCCGATCTGCAGGAAAGGCAGCGCCTGCTGACCGGCGCGCTGATATCGGTGCGCAAGCCGACCATCGCGGCTCTGCCCGGCCCCGCGGTTGGTGCCGGCCTTGCCCTCGCCATGGCCTGCGATATCCGTATCGCCGCGCAATCGGCGTTCCTCTCCACCGGATACCTCAACGTCGCACTGTCTGGCGACTACGGCATCGCCTGGCTGCTCACGCGTCTCGTCGGCACCTCTCGCGCTCGAGAGCTGATGTTCACGGCCGAGCGGGTGAGCGCCGCGCGGTGCGAGGCGATTGGCCTCGTCAACCGCGTTGTCCCCGACGAGAAGCTGCACGAGGAGGCCTTTGCGCTCGCAAGAACCATGGCCGAGGGGCCGACCATCGCGCTGCGCTACATGAAGGACAATCTGGACGAAGCGCTGATGTTCGATTTCGCCACCGCCAGGGATCACGAAGCCGAACGCATGATCCGTTCCCAGAAAACCGCCGATCACCGCGAGGCCGTGCAGGCCTTCATCGACAAGCGCAAGCCGGTGTTTGCGGGGAAGTGACTTCTTCTCCTTCCCCCTGCTTGTGGGGAGAAGGACGGAATTCTGGCGGCTAAACCGGGACAGTGCGGGTCTGCGTCACCGATCACGGTTGGGAACCCATTCCTCCGCGGTTGAGTCCCAATGATGGGTGTCATCGAAGTGCTTCCAGAGCGGCTGCCTTGGTTTGCTTTCACCCTTCTGTCGTTTTGTCGTCAGTGCGCCGAGCTGAACGACGAGCGCCCCAGCCATCGTCATCCACTCGCGAGCCTTATTTCCGGAGTTCCATTTGATTGTCGCGAACATCGGATGCCTCCTTCAAAATAAGAAGCCTTCGCCATCTTAACCCCGGCAGGAAGACCGGGATGTAAAGTACTTCACAGCCGGATGTGCGAGGCCCGCAAATATTGGCCTGACGAAGCCGCTGCGACGGCCAAGACAATAGACCACGCCGACGTCACCTTTGCGTTACTTCGCCGGGCTGGCGCAAAATCCACGAAGGCGCGTAGCGCTGCCGGCAACTGGCGGCGGCTCGGTGGAGCGGATCGAAGCCAAGAACGCGCATGTCGCGAAGGAAATCGCGAAATGGCGGACGCTGGCGACATCAACAGACTTTACCGAGGCCG
This sequence comes from Bradyrhizobium sp., assembly GCA_036406295.1. Classification (GTDB taxonomy): domain Bacteria; phylum Pseudomonadota; class Alphaproteobacteria; order Rhizobiales; family Xanthobacteraceae; genus Bradyrhizobium. Next base: position 6,234 of record DASWVJ010000112.1, on the reverse strand, counting down.
CGCGAACCTTGGCGATGTGAAGAAAATGGAGCCCGGTCCTGTTGCCGCAGGAACCGGGCTCCAGTCGTCAACCCGCGATCGCAGCGGGGGAGACATTGCGGGAAAGCGCCGCGAGCTTCCAACTGGCGCAGGGAATGTCTTGCGGCGCGAGATGGATCTGTTTTGTGAACCGCACCAGCTTCCAGTCGCGGGGGCTGTTGCCGAAGAGGTAGCCGGATTTTCTGGCGAGGCTCATCATCGCCTCATTGGAGCGCAGCGTGTCGCCGAACAGTGTTGTGGCGCCGAACGCCGCCGCGCGGCATTCCAGGTTCTTCAACAGCGCCGCGCCGATGCCATGGCCCTGCCAGCGGTCGTCGATCGACAGCCCGAACTCGAAGCTCGAGGCCTCGAGGTCGAAGGCGTAGCGCGCCTCGCCGACGATGGTTTCCAAGCCGTCGACCAGCTTGGTGGCGACAACGCTGAACTGATCGGCCTCGCCGACATGGATGAAGCGGTCGAGCAGCGCCGGCGGCAGCTGGCTGATCGCGCCCAGGAAGCGGTTGTAGCGGGAGCGCGCGGTGAGCCCAGGGAAATAATTCTGGATGCTGTCCGCATCGCGCGGCTCGACAAAGCGGACCGTGATCGGCTCGCCGCTCTTCGAGCGCAGCACATCCGAATGCTGGCGGAGATCATCAAGGCGCAGGACGGTCATGGCACGCTCCGAAGGTTTCGAAGAAAGCCGGCGTCCCTCTATGGAGGCGGCGCCGGCTTTAGTGGCGGCTCATCAAGCCCGCCAGAACGGCTTGTCGAGTTCGTAGGCGACGTCGGCGGAGGACATGCCGATGTCGTGAAGGTCCCGCTCAGACCATTTGGAAAGCTCGCGTCGCATCGCATAGCGCTCGCGCCAGACGTGGAGGGTCTCGCCCAGCTGCGAGAAAAGGCTTTTGCTATGACGATTTATCATCGATTCGTGGGTGAAAACGCTCATTTTGAGCTCCCATATGCAATCAGATGCGCTAATATCTGTGCGTTTCGGCATCGCCGCAAACGACACTTTGTACTGTTTCGGATGAAATAACCTCATGTACGGAACTGGCGACAGATGGCAGCAAGGCTCCCCTCCTTGAATGGGCTCCGCGCCTTCGAGGCGGCGGCGCGGCACATGAGCTTCACGCTGGCCGCCTCCGAGCTGAACGTGACGCAGACCGCGATCAGCCATCAGATCCGGCGGCTGGAGGAAGAGCTCGGCATCCGCCTGTTCATCCGGCAGAACCGCGCGCTGTCGCTGACCCCGGAGGCCAAGGAATATCTTCCGGGCATCCGTGCCGCCTTCAATGACCTGCGGCTGGCCACCGACCGGCTGCTGCGCAGGGACGATGGCAATGTGCTGACGGTCTCGACGCTGGCCTCGCACGCCGCAAAGTGGCTGTTGCCGCGGATCTCCGACTTCCAGGAAAAACATCCCGGCATCGACGTGCGCATTACCACCTCAATGGCCCTGGTCGACTTCAAGCGCGACGGCGTCGATGCGGCGATCCGCTATGGCCGCGGCCAATGGCCGGGCGTGCGTGCGGACTGGCTGATGGCCGACAAGATGTTTCCAGTGTGCAGCCCGGCGCTGCTGAAGGGCAAGAAGCCGCTGAAGAAGCCGGAAGACCTCGCCAACCATGCGCTGCTCCATTCCAGCGCTGGCTATGACGACGACTGGCGGCTATGGCTGACCGCAGCGGGCCTGCCGCCCGATCTCTCGAAACAGCCGGGCGTCACCTTCGACCTGGTGTTCATGACCGTGCAGGCCGCGATCGACGGGCTCGGGGTTGCCATGGGCCGCACGTCCTACGTGCAGGATGACATCACCAAGGGCCGCCTCGTCGTGCCGTTCGAGATCGAGTTGCCGATCGACGCCGGCTTCTACCTGGTCTCGCCGGAAGCCAGGGCCGACTCGCCCAAACTTTCCGCGTTCCGGAAGTGGCTGATGGAGGTGGTCAAGGCGACGCCCGAGCCCTTGGGCGAAACGATGCCGCCCATGCGGCGGCTGCAGTTGTGATTGCCGCGCAAAGTTGGCAAACAGCGGCGATGGTTGATCTCTCCCGAAAATTCGACGCGCTTGTCATCGGCGGCGGCAACGCTGCTTTATGCGCGGCAATCAGCGCCCGCCGCGCCGGCGCCTCCGTGCTGGTGCTGGAAGGCGCGCCGAAATTCTATCGCGGCGGCAATACCCGCCATACCCGCAACATGCGCTGCGCCCATGACGCGGCGACGGAGATTCTTACCGGCCCCTACACCGAGCAGGAATTCTGGGACGATCTCCTGCGCATCACCGGCGGCGCGACCGACGAAGAGCTCGCAAAATTCATGATCCGGGAGTCCAAGGACATATTGAACTGGATCGTGGAGCAGGGCGTGCGCTGGCAACCCTCGCTCGGCGGCACGCTGAGTCTCGGCCGCACCAACTCCTTCTTCCTCGGCGGCGGCCGCGCCATGCTGAATGCGCTCTACCTCACCGCCGAAAAGCTCGGCGTCGAGATCCTCTACGACGCCGAGGTGACCGACCTTACCATCGAGGACGGCATGTTCCTCTCCGCACGGCTGAAGCACCCGCTGAATGGCGCAAGCGACATCCGTGCCTCCGCGCTGGTCGCCGCTGCCGGCGGCTTCGAAGCCAACATCGAATGGCTGAAGGAATACTGGGGTGAGGCCGCCGACAATTTTCTCATTCGCGGCACGCCCTACAACCGCGGCTCGATCTTGAAAATGCTGCTGGCAAAGGGCGTGCAGGAGGTCGGCGATCCCACGCAGTGCCATGCGGTGGCGATCGACGCGCGCGCGCCAAAATTCGACGGCGGCATCATCACGCGCCACGACTCGGTGGTATTCGGCATCGTCGTCAACAAAGACGCGCAGCGCTTCTATGACGAGGGCGAGGATATCTGGCCCAAGCGCTACGCGATCTGGGGCCGCTTGGTGGCGGCTCAGCCTGACCAGATCGCCTACATCATATTCGATGCCAGCGTGCGCCACAGTTTCATGCCGACGCTGTTTCCGCCGATCGAGGGAGCCACGATTGCGGAGCTTGCGACGAAACTCACGCTCGATCCGGCCGCGCTGGAAAAGACGATTCTCCAGTTCAACGCGGCGGTGCGGCCCGGCACTTTCGACCACACCATCCTCGACGATTGCCGGACCGAAGGCTTGAGCCCGCCGAAGACGCATTGGGCGCGCAGGATCGAAACGGCGCCGTACTACGCCTATCCGGTGCGGCCCGGCATCACCTTCACCTATCTCGGCACCCGCGTGAACCGGGAAGCGCGGATGCTGATGAAGGACGGCAAGCCCTCCGCCAACATGTTTGCCGCCGGCGAGATCATGGCGGGCAACGTGCTGGGCAAGGGCTACGCGGCCGGCATCGGCATGACCATCGGCAGCGTCTTCGGCCGCGTGGCCGGACGGGAAGCGGCAAGAAATGCACGGAACTGACCGCGGCGCGCTCGCTTCACCTCTCCCCGCAAGCGGAGAGAGGGAGAATGAACACCGGATAAGACAATCAGGCAGCGACACCTCGATGCACCGAACCAGAATCCTCGAAGAAGCCGACCGCCTGATGACGGTCTGCAATTCCTGCCGCTACTGCGAGGGCCTTTGCGCGGTCTTCCCCGCGATGGAAATGCGGCGCGCCTTCTCCGACGGCGACCTCAATTACTTCGCCAATCTCTGCCATGCCTGCGGCGCCTGCTACACCGATTGCCAGTTCTCGCCGCCGCATGAATTCAACGTCAATGTGCCGCAGACGCTGGCGATTGCGCGCGCGGAATCATATGCCGCCTATGCATGGCCGCGCGCCTTTGCCGGAATTTTTGCGCGCAACGGGCTCGTCATCAGCCTGATCGCGGCGCTGAGCGTGGCCGCCTTTATCCTCGGCTTCGCCGCCTGGCACGACAGGCAGATTCTGTTCGGCGTGCACACCGGCCCCGGCGCCTTCTACAGGCTGATGCCACATAACGCGATGGCGGGGCTGTTCGGCGCCGTGTTCCTCTATGCCATTGTCGCGCTGATCATGGGCGTGCGTGCCTTCTGGCGCGACACCGGCGAGCCCATCGGCATGAAGAGCGACGTCGGCTCGATCTGGCAGGCGATCCGCGATGCCACGAGCCTGCGCTATCTCGACGGCGGCGGCGTCGGCTGCTTCAACGAGGACGACCGTCCGACCGATCGGCGCAGGCTGTATCACCACCTCACCTTCTACGGCTTCCTGCTCTGCTTCGCCGCAACGTCCGTGGCGACGCTCTATCATTATCTGCTGGCCCGCGAGGCGCCTTATCCCTGGTGGGATCTGCCCGTCGTGCTCGGCACGCTCGGCGGCATCGGGCTCCTGGTCGGACCGATCGGACTGCTCGCCGAGCGATGGAAGCGCGATCCGGTGCTGGTGGATCAAGAGCGGATGGGAATGGACACCGCTTTTATCGTGATGCTGTTCCTGACCAGCCTCACCGGCATGGCCTTGCTGCTGCTGCGTGAGACCGCCGCGATGGGCCCGCTGCTGGCGCTGCATCTCGGCGTCGTCTTCGCGCTGTTCCTCACGTTCGCTTACGGAAAATTCGTCCACGGCATCTACCGTTTCGTCGCCCTGGTGCGCTACGCGCAGGAGCGGCGGATGATGGGACATGCCGGAAATGGTGGGACTGAGTGACCGTCGTTCCGGCGCGATGCGCAGCATCGAACCTCAGATGCGCAATTGCGCATCGGGAAACCTCGAGATTCTCAGGGGCGCAATTGCGCCCCATGGTTCGCGCTTCGCGCGCCCCGGAATGACGGGGAATTACAACTCCACCACCACGTAATCGCTTTCCACCGACACCGAGATCGTCTCGGCAACATACGGGCCCTTCACCACGGCCGCGCCCGGCTCGACGCTCGCCGGATAGGCCCGCGCGCGAAAGCGGCGGGGGTCGCAATAGGACTGTCCGGTGCGGATGTCGAACTCCCAGCCGTGCCAGGGACAGCGGATGATCTCGCCGAGTTTGGTATATTCGATCTCGCCGGGCGTGGAGGATTGCGCGAGCCCGATCAGCGGACCTTCACATAACGCCGCGCCCTGGTGCGGGCAGCGGTTCAACAGGCCGAAATACTCGCCATTGATGTTGAACACCGCGATCGGCCGGCCGTCGATTTGAAGAAATTTTCGCGTCCCCGGCGGCAGTTCGTCGACTGCCGCCACCACATGCCGCGCCATCAAATTTGCCCGTACAGCTTCCGCGCATTGTCGAGATAGAACGCCTGCTTGTTGGCCTCGCTGACGCCGGCGGGCAGCACGCGCGACGGCTCGTCGTAGTCCCAATGCGGGTAGTCGGTGGCGAACAACAGCTTGTCCCAGCCGATCCATTCGATCATCTGGAACAAATGCTCGCGCCGTTCCGGATCCTCCATCGGCTGCGTCGTCCACCAGATGTGATCCCGGATATATTCCGACGGCTTGCGCCTCAAGTGCGGCACCTCGCTGCGCAGCTTTTCGAACACCTTGTCGAGCCGCCAGGCCAGCGACGGCGCCCAGCCGAAGCCGGCTTCGACCATCACCATCTTCAGTTTCGGGAAGCGCTCGAACACGCCTTCCAGAACGAGGCTCGCCAGCGCCGTCTGCTGGCACTGCGAATGCCCGACCATTTCCTCGATGTAATAGCTTGGCCAGCCCGAAGCCGTGATCGGATTGCCGCCGAAGCCGAAGGCGTGCACGCCGACCGGCAGCCCCGCTTCTTCCGCCGCCTCGTAGATCGGCCAGTAACGGCGCTGCCCGAGCGGCTCGACATTGCGACTCAATAGCAGCACCTGCACGTAATTCGGATCGCCCGCGCGCTTGCGGATTTCCGCGGCCGCGGTACGGCCATCCTCATTGGCGACAACGACCGAGGCCTTCAGCCGCTTGTCCTTGCTGGTCCACTTCTCGATCTGCCAGTCGTTGATGGCGCTTGCGAGCGCCGCCGCCAGGTCGTGATTGCGGATGCCCTGCCCGGTGCCCCCGAGCGGATTGAGCACGCCGAGCACGACATTGTTGGGATCGAGATGCTGCTGCTGCATGAAGGACAGCGAGGAGCCCTGCTGCCCGCCTTCCGGCGGATAGGCATCGCGGCGCGAGGCATTGGGCTGCGCCTTCGGATAGGGCGGGCCTTCCATCATGCCCTGATAGGCATGCACGCCAAAAGTCTCGAGATGCGCGTGCCAGCGTTTCGCGAGCCAGGGATACAGCTCGACTTTTGTCGCGCG
>DASWVJ010000111.1:0-7196 GCA_036406295.1 Bradyrhizobium sp. | reverse complement strand
TCAGACCCCCGCCACCTGGGCCCAGACGTCGGCGAGCTTGCGGCGCAGCCCCTGTATTCGCGTCTGCGGCACTTTCTCTTCTTCCTCCTCCGGCAGGCGCAGGCCCACCACGTTGACACGGCCGCCGCTGATGCTGCGGGCGACGAGGACGATAGAATCAAGCGCGAGCTCGGCGCCTTCCTTCGGCGCAAAATCGAGATGGATGTCGAAGTAATCCGACAGCGTCTGGCTCGCCTGGTCCGCTTCGACCTTCACGCCGTAGATCTCGGCGAGCTCGGCGAGGGTGTGCTCGCCGGACACCATGAAATCGCCGAGCAGGTGTGGATCCGGCGCCGCGCCCGGCGGCATGTCGACGAAGAAACGGTCGAGCGCCTCGGCCTTTTCCGGCGGCGCCAGCAGATAGAGGTAGTCGCCGGGCGCGACGGGATCGGCCTCGACCGGGGTGAGGATGCGCTCCTCGCGGATCACCAGGGTGGGCTTGGACCAGGACGGGATCAGCCCGCGGCGGAAATACAGGCTCTTGGCGCGCACGGGATAGCCGACCAGTTGCTGCTCGAGCTGGCCGGGCAGGTCGAGTTCGACGCGGCGCGGGCCGCGGTCGGTTCGCGGCAGCGCCACGTGCAGCCGCCGCGCCGCCGGCGCCAGCGTCCAGCCCTGCAGCAGCAGCGAGATGATGACGACGACAAAGGCGACGTCGAAATAGAGATAGGCTTTCGGCAAGCCGACCAGCATCGGGATCGAGGCCAGGAAGATCGCCACCGCGCCGCGCAGGCCGGTCCAGGCGATGAAAGTCTTTTCGCGCCAGTTGAAGCGGAACGGCGCCAGACACAGGAACACCGCCACCGGCCGCGCCAGGATCATCAGCGCCAGCGCCACGACGACGGCCGGTCCCACGCTGTTCAACAGCCGGCCCGGCGATACCAACAGGCCCAGCAGCACGAACATCACGATCTGCGCCAGCCAGGTGGCGGCATCGAGGAAGGTGACGACGGAGTTGTGCGCGCGCGTCGGCCGGTTGCCGATGATGATGCCGGCGAGATAGACCGCGAGGAATCCGGATGCGTGCGCGATCTGCGCAAAGCCGAAAATGACCAGCGCGGCCGTCGTGACGAAGGGCGCATGCAGCCCCTGCGGCAGCGCCACCTTGTTCAGGGCAATCACCACCAGCCGCCCGCCGACCACGCCCATGATGGTGCCGAGCACGGCTTCCTGCGCGAACTCCATCAGGACGTGCGAGGCCGAGCTCTGGCCGATCGAGATGAACTCGACCAGCATCAGGGTGAGGAAGATCGCGAAAGGATCGTTGGTGCCGGATTCGGCCTCCAGCGTCGCGCCGACACGGGGACGCAGGCGCAGGCCTTGCGTATGCACCAGGAGAAACACGGCCGCCGCATCGGTCGAGGCCACCACGGCGCCGATCAGCAGCGCCTCGCTCCAGTAGACGTCGAGCGCGAATTTGGCGACCGGCGCGGTCACGAGCGCCGTCGCCAGCACGCCGATGGTGGCCAGCACCATCGAGGGCGCCAGCACGGCACGGATGCTCTGGAAACGCGTCCGCAAGCCGCCGTCGAACAGGATCAGCGCGAGCGCCACCGAGCCCACCAGATAGGTGGTGCGCACGTCGTCGAACTGCAGGCCGCCGGGGCCGGAATCGCCCGCCGCCATGCCGACGAACAGGAAGACCAGGAGCAGGGGGGCGCCGAAGCGCAGTGCAAGCAGACTCGACAGGATACCGGCCATCACGAGGACGGCGCCCAAGAGGATAGCGATACTGACCGAGTCGAGAGAAGCCATCAGTCCTGACAAATCATTGCAAATACTTGCACTTGCATCCTTATCGTCGCCACACTTCCGCGCCAACCCCTTTGTGCCCGATAGCGGCAATCTGCCCGTATTTTTCAGGCCCAATCGAGCTCCGCAATGTGGAGTATCGATGGTCCGCATGCCCTGCTTGTGAGAATCTGGCCGACAGTCGAATCATGCCGTTGTCCTGAGCCCGGCCCCTGCCAGCGAGATCCTGTCGATGGACGTCAATGAGATCGTGGAAACAGCCCAGACCGCCCTGCGGTCGGTGGGGGCGGAAGTCGCCTCGCCCTGGTTCTACCTGCAGTTCGGCCTGATCCTGGCCGCCGCCGGGATCGCCTGGGCGGCGGATGCCGCGATCCGCTCCCGCCTCGACATGTCGTCGCTGGCGATGCGCTGGCCGCTGCCGCTGCGGCACTTCGTCCGCGTCATGGTGCTCAGCGCCTCCACCGCGATCTTCGCGATCGAGATGATCGCCTTCCGCGTGACCATGTACCACACGACGTGGCCGAGCCGCAGCTATCTGCTTGCGGTCGCGGCCAAGCTGGCGCTGGCCTGGCTCGCGATCCGTCTCATCACCTCGGTCATCCGCAACGCCTTCATCGTCAAGGTGGTGTCGGTGTCGGCATGGACCGTGGCCGCGCTTTCCATCATCGGCCAGCTCGGTGCCGCGATCGAACTGCTCGATTCCTACTCCATCGTGCTCGGGGGTCTGCGGCTGACGCCGCTGCTGGTGATCGAGGCCGGCGCGCTGGTGATCTTCGCGGTGTGGCTGACCAATATCGCCGCCAATTTCGCCGAGAGCCGCATCTACCGCTCGACCGACCTGACGCCGTCGATCCAGGTGCTGCTGGTCAAGATGATCCGCATGGGCCTCATGGTGGTCGCGGTTGCGATTGCGCTCGGCGCGGTCGGCATCAACCTCTCGGCGCTCGCGGTGTTCACGGGTGCGGCCGGCGTCGGCATCGGCCTTGGCCTGCAGAAGATCGTCGCCAATTTCATCTCCGGCCTGATCCTGCTGGTCGACAAGTCGGTCAAGCCCGGCGACCTCGTCACTATCGGCGACAGTTCGGGGCGCATCAGCGCCATGAAGACGCGCTACATCTCGGTCGCCGCCGGTGACGGCCGCGAATTCCTGATTCCGAACGAGGATCTGGTGACGCAGAAGGTCGTCAACTGGACCTATACCGACAAGAACACGCTGGTGAAGATTCCGTTCGCCACCAACTACGACGCCGACCCGCGGCTGGTGTGCAAGCTCGGCTCCGACATCGCCGCCGGCCACCCCCGCGCCACCAAGGGCAAGACGCCGAACTGCATCCTGACGGAGTTCGCCGAACACGGCATGAAATTCTCCCTGACGTTCTGGATCGCCGACCCCGACGGCATGGACAACATCAAGAGCGACGTCATGCTGGCGCTGTGGGAGGCCTTCAAGCGCGAGGGCGTCCGCGTGCCCTATCCGGTGCGCGAAATCCGCGTCCGCGGCGGGGCGCTGCCGGTGGAAAGTGTGGTGGAAGTTCCGGGCTGATTTGAGGCCAATCCCGCAGCAACCCCGACTTGCACTGACGCCGCCGATCATTAAATTAGACCGACAAATCCATCATTTACCGCTGAAGCGTCCCGCCCATGAATTACGTCGAAGCCACCGATACCTCACTACGCAAGACCGGCCAGATCAAGCTGCATGGCCCCGTGGCCTTCGCCGGCATGCGCAAGGCAGGCGCGCTGGTCTCGAAATGCCTGGACGAGCTGACCGACATCGTGAAGGCCGGACTGCCGACGTCGAAGATCGACGATTTCGTGCGCGAATTCGCCTTCAGCCATGGCGCCTATCCGGCGACGCTGATGTATCGCGGCTACCGCTATTCGACCTGCACCTCGATCAACCATGTGGTCTGCCACGGCATGCCCGGCGATCGCGCGCTCCGGGAGGGCGACATCGTCAACATCGACGTTACCTTCATCGTCGATGGCTGGTACGGCGATTCCAGCCGCATGTATGCGATCCAGCCGGTCGCGCGGAAGGCCGAGCGGCTGATCGAGGTGACCTATGAGGCCATGATGCGCGGCATCGCCGCGGTGAAGCCCGGCTCCACCACCGGCGACATCGGCCATGCCATCCAGAGCTTCGTCGAGCCGCAGGGCATGAGCGTGGTGCGCGATTTCTGCGGCCATGGCCTCGGCCGGCTGTTCCACGACGAGCCGAACATCATCCATATCGGCCGCCCCGGCGAGGGCGTGCCGCTGAAGCCCGGCATGTTCTTCACCATCGAGCCGATGATCAATCTCGGCAGGCCGCATGTGAAGATCCTCTCCGACGGCTGGACCGCCGTCACCCGCGACCGCTCGCTGTCGGCACAGTTCGAGCATTCGGTCGGCGTCACCGCCAGCGGCGTCGAGATCTTCACGCTGTCGGCGCGGGCCGGCGAGAAGCCGTACACGGCGGTATAGCCGCCGGCTCTCAATTCGAGATTGCAAAACCTGCGCGCCACGGCATGCTAACGCCGATGCCCCGCAAGCCTGCCCCATCCGGCGAAGAACCGCATTATCACGGTCACCGCGAGCGGCTGCGCGAGCGCTTCTTTGCCGCCGGCGCCGATGCGCTGACCGATTACGAGTTGCTCGAACTGGCGCTGTTTGCCGCGATCCCGCGCCGCGACACCAAGCCGCTGGCCAAGGAACTCCTGAAGAAGTTCGGCTCGTTCACCGAAGTGATCCATGCCCCCGTCGCGCGGCTGCGCGAGGTGAAGGGCATTGGCGAAGCCTCGATCAACCAGCTCAAGCTGCTCGCCGCCGCCTCCGGCCGCGCCGCCAGGCGCGAGATCGAGCGCAAGCTCGCGCTGTCCTCATGGAACGAGGTGATCGACTATTGCCGCAGCGGCATGGCGTTTTCCGACAAGGAACAATTCCGCCTGCTCTTTCTCGACAAGAAGAACCAGCTGATCTCCGACGAGATCCAGCAGACCGGCACCGTCGACCACACGCCGGTTTATCCGCGCGAGGTGATCAAGCGCGCGCTGGAATTGTCGGCGACCGCGCTGATCCTCGTGCACAACCACCCCTCCGGCGATCCGACGCCCTCGCAGGCCGACATCCAGATGACCAAGGCCATCATCGACATCGCCAAGCCCCTCGGCATTTCCGTGCACGACCACATCATCGTCGGCAAGAACGGGCATGCGAGCCTGAAGGGGATGCGGCTGATATGACGCCTTGCCGCGTTCCTTTGCGACCTATGGGGATCACGCCGCTTTCGACCAGGCGCCGACGAGCGCATGCCGCGGATCGCCGGCCAGCGACAGCCCGAATTCCATGTCATCCTGCCTGCGCGCCGAAACCAGAATGACCTCGGCGTCGTAGAAGACCGGCCCCTTGATCCACAGGGTGAGTGCTCCCGGTTCGCCGCGGGGCTGACCGAGACGATCGAGGCAAATCGCCGCTGCGCGCTGCGAATGCATGAAGGCAGATGGAAAGCCAAGCCGGCGGGCATAGGGAGCCCACAGGTGAATTCCGTTGTAATCGCCGGTCAATCCGCCGAACGCCCAGCCGCCCGATTTCGGCATGCGAAACCGCGCGACCTCGACGGCTGCCGAGAGGTCGGCAGACGCCGGCTGGGGAACGGCGGCCGCCGGGTCGAAGCGTCCCCTGTAGAAGTAGGTGACGACGCTCTCCCAGTCGCAGCGGTCGCCGCAAAGCAAGCGAGTCTGCAAGTCGACTTCGACACCCCTCTCGACAAACCGATACGACCCAATTCCGGTCTCGAACTCATATGCGGCGCTCCTGTCGAGCGCGCGACGACAAACGAGGCGATTGCGGATCTGCAGCGCGTTCCACAGCGGCAAGGGAAATGTGGCATGCGTCAGCAGCGCCATTTGCAGCCGGAAGCCGAGCACATGCGGGTAAATCACGCATTGAGCATCCCTCCCCGTCGCCTGGCGAAAGCTGGCCTCGTGCTCTCCCCCGATTCGCACGCCAGTCCACCGCTTGATGAGCGCCGGGAATTCCGGCCGCCGCGGCAGGCGAGGCGATCTCAGGAAAGCATGCGCCATGAAGACCAGCGCCGAAGGAGGTGCTTCATGCTGTTCGATGACCGCGCTGCTCATCGTCGGGTTCTCGTCTGGTTTGCCGTGGATATCTCGGCCAGACTGCGTGTCTGCAAACCGGCTGATGTGATATAGAACGTCATTATATAATATTATTCTATATATGGCAGTCAAGAAGAACAAATCATCGCGCCCCCGCGCCGCCCACGGCCAGCGCCGGCATGACCTGATGGAGGCCGGACGGGCCTGTTTCGCCGCCTCCGGCGTCGAGGGCGCGACCGTCGACGACATCCTCAAGCGCAGCGGCGCCAGCATCGGCAGCCTGTACCAGCACTTCCAGGGAAAGGACGGGCTTGCGGCCGCGCTCTATCTCGAGGGCCTGGATCTGTTCTTCGCAAAGGCGCGCGCGCGTTTTCGCGCCGCCACCACCACCGCCGATGGCGCCAAGGCTCTGGTGCGCGCTTACTTCGACTGTGCCGAAGCCGACCCGGGAACGGTGTCGTTTCTGATTGAAGCCCGGGACTATCTCGAAAAGACGCGCTATTCGGCCGAGATCGCCCGCAAGAACGCGGAGTTCATGCCGGAGGTCGGGGCATGGTTTCGTGAGAAGATCAAGGCTCGCGAACTGCGCGACTTCACTCCAGACTACATCATGGCGATCACCGAAGGACCCGCTCGCCACTATGTAAAGCGCTGGCTGGCGTCGCCGACCTCGCCGCTGAAAGAAGCGCGTGAAGTACTGGCGCAGGCCGCCTGGGATGCGTTGCGGAGATCCTGAGCGCAACCGATCCACACAGCGCTGCCGGCCATTTACCATCTGTTAACTCTGCGCTTCGCGTTTCCGGGGACGTGTGAGAGAGTAATTCATCATCGAAATCGAGGGGATCGATGGTGAATCACACGATGGCGCGCATGTGGGGCGCGGGTTCATTGCTGTTGAACCCGGGCCGTATGGTCGACTGGCTGCTCGATCAGCTCGAAGGGCTGAGCGTGGCAATGATGCCGGTGCAAACAGAAATGGTTCCGTGCAGGGAAGCCCAGCGCGAAGCCCGCTTCGACTAAGCTAGTCCTACTGTGTCAAAACCCTCATGGTGAGGAGCGCCGAAGGCGCGTCTCCGGACGATGCTGCGCATCGCCGGGCGAACCATGAGGCCCCAGTCGGGCCTGCATCCTTCGAGACGCCACGCTGCGCGTGGCTCCTCCGGATGAGGGGATAGAGTCGCTTGTGACGCAGTAGGATTAGTTCATCACATCGGCCACCGCGCGGGCCTGCATCGCATTGCGCTCGCGCCGGTACCAGAACAATGCCGCGACGATCAGCAGGTTCAGCACGCCGGCGCCTGCGGC
>DASWVJ010000110.1:0-9108 GCA_036406295.1 Bradyrhizobium sp. | reverse complement strand
GATCGACGAACCGGGAAAAACGGGATGGAAATCAGCGAGGGCCGGCCATGAAGATACGTCCGACTGGCGTGATACCGCCGATGACGACGCCGTTCACCAGCAGCGGCGAGATCGACCTCAAGCTGGTTGCGCCCCAGGTCGACTGGCTGATCGGCGCCGGCTGCCATGGCATGGCGGCGGGCGGCTCGACCGGCGAGGGCCACACGCTCGATCACGAGGAATATCGCGATCTGATCGCGGCGACCGTGGACGCTGCCAAGGGCCGCGCGCCGGTTATCGCCGGCATCATCGTCGACTCCACGCGCGACGCCATCCGGCGCGGCAAGCTGGTGCGCGACATGGATGTCGCAGCACTTCAGGTGACGCCGGTGCACTACCTCTTCAAGCCGGACGAGCAGGCGATGGTCGATCATTTCCGCCGCATGGCCGACGAAACCGGCATGCCGATCATCATCTACAATGTGGTGCCGTGGTCGTATTTGTCGCCCACACTGCTTACCCGTATCATGACCGAGGTGCCGCTGGTGGTCGGCGTCAAGCAGAGCGCCGGCGACCTGAAGCTGTTCGCCGACCTCATGATGATGGCGCCGGACAAGCTGATCTACAGCGCAGTCGATGCGCTGATGTATCCCTCCTATACGCTCGGCGCCCACGGCTCGATCGCCGCGATCCTGTCCGCCGCGCCGCATGCCTCGGTGGAACTGTGGGATGCGGTGAAGGCAGGTGATCATCCGACGGCGCTGGAGCTGCACAAGAAGCTGCTCACGCTGTGGAACGCGATCGCCTCCGACAACCTGCCGGCCTGCACACGCTATGCGCAGACGCTGCAGGGCCTGCCGAAGACGTTGTCGCGCCAGCCGATGCCGGAAGCGTCGCCCGCCCAGCAGGCCGCAATCGGCAAGGCGCTCGCCGGGCTCGGCGCGCTCGGCTCGCAGGTTGAGGCTGCGGAATAGGTTCGTCACAGGAAAGGTCAGCGAAGTCACATGAAGGATTTTGCCGGAAGGATTGCCGTCATCACCGGCGGCGGCACGGGGATGGGGCGCGAGCTGGCGCGCCAGCTGGTGGCGGAAGGCTGCAACGTCGCGATCTGCGACGTCTCGGCGGAAGCCATGGCCGAAACCAGGCGGCTGTGCGAGAGCGAGAAGCTGCCGCAGGGCCTGCGCGTCACCACCCACCTTGCCGACGTCTCGATCGAGGACCACCTCAAGCGGTTTCGCGACGAGCTGATCGAGCAGCAGCAGACCGACAAGATCCACCTCCTGTTCAACAATGCCGGAATCGGCGGTGGCGGCAGCATCGTCAATTCGACGCGCGAGCATTGGGAGCGCACGTTCAACATCTGCTGGGGCGGCGTTTACCTCGGCGTGCGCACCTTCCTGCCGCTGCTGCTCAAGGCCGACGAAGGCCATATCGTCAACACTTCGAGCGTCAATGGCTTTTGGGCGTCCGTCGGCATGGGCGTGCCGCATACCGCCTATAGCGCCGCCAAATTCGCGGTGAAGGGTTTTACCGAGGCGCTGATCAACGACCTCCGCCTCAATGCGCCGCACATCAAGTGCTCGGTGGTGATGCCCGGCCACATCGGCACCTCCATCGTCGCCAATTCGCGCGTGATCCAGAACGGCAGCGCCGAGCTGACGGCGAACGATCTTCTGGCCACCCGGCAACGGCTGCAGGGCATGAACATCGACACCTCGAAAATGTCTGACGCGGACATCCAGGAGGCCGCTGACGATCGCGCCCGCAGCTTTCTCGAGGATGCGCCGACCACGGCCGCGCAGGCCGCCAGGATCATTCTCGACGGGGTCAAGGCCGGGAAGTGGCGGATACTGGTCGGCGAGGACGCCCACAAGCTCGACGAGCGGGTGCGTCAGACGCCGGAGCGGGCCTATGAGCCCGAGTTCTACCAGAGCTTCGCCAAGGAAGCCGGCTGGCGCATCGGCTGACTCTTTCTGCGCATGACCCGGCCCGGTGCCCGCGTCCCCAACGCGGGCCTCCGGGCCGGGATCATGCGCTAGCTGGCCCTCCGCGCCAGCGAGCGGTAGGCGAGGCGGGTGTGGCCCGCGCAATAGGGCATGCCGCCAAGCGGCGTGTTGCCGCAGAATGAAAACTCCTCTGCTTCCGCATTGACCGGCCAGCGGCAGCGTTCGTTGCTCAGCTCGAACAGCGAGCAGCGATGCTCGCTGACCACGGGCGCATCGGTGAACGCGGCCTCGTCATAGACCTGCCGCAGCATTTCGTATTGCAGCCGTGGTACCGAACGCCCGCGGCGTTCCCGCGGTTTCCGCGGCGGGCAATCGCCGCCCGGAGGTTTGTCGCGCGTCAGCCCGAGGCGGGAGAGCTTTCCGATCACGGCATTGCGGCTGACCCCGATCTCTACGGCAATCTGCCGGCAGGTGAGGCCCGCGGCGAAATGGCCCTTGAGTGCTTCGAGGCGTTCGTCGTTCCAGGTCGATGATGTAGCAAGCATTTTGGCGGTCCCAATTCTTGGTGTGCCGCCGCTGGTTCCTCGCCCCGTTGGTCACGACTTCCCGTTGTCGCGGATCGACAGCAGCCCGTCCTTGATGGCGAGCCTGATGCCTTCCTCGATCAGGGTCCTTGCAACGCCGGGAACACTAGTGCCGTGGGTGCCCTGTCTGACCAGCTTTTCGAGATAGGCGATGGTCGAGAGCGCCAACGTAACGGGAATGCGGTCGGTTTCGGCTTTTTCCGTAGCCATGACGCACGCTATCTGCAGAACGCTGCACTGAAAAGTATCTATTTAGACTCTATTAAGTAATGTTGCTGTTCGTCAACAACTTGTTGGCTTGCTCCGGTACTTTGCGGGATTCATTGGGGAATTCGGCGGGGCTGGCGTCGCTGCGCGGCCGACAGGCGCTCGGTGAGCGGCCAAACGCCAGGTGGCTGCGCCAAATTTCCGGATTGCGCGGGGTCACCGGCAGCGAGGATGATCCGATGTCAGATGGACGGGGCGCATTGCTATGGGTGGGGTAAGAAACGGTCTTTACACGGTCGAGACAGAAATGACCGATGGCGGGCGCGGCCGCGCCACCGGCATCATCGTGCTGATCGACGGAAAGATCGCCGGGGGCGACGCACATTTCTACTACACCGGCTTCTACACGGCCGCTGATGGCAAGTGGCGCGGCGAGCTGACGACATTCCAGCATGCCAAGCCGTCCGGCGTCTTGCCGCTGTTCGGCGGCCGCGAGGTCGCCTGTGGTTTCACTGGCACCTATGCGGATGACGGCGCCGTCGTCACCGGCACGGCGCTGGTGGGGAAGACCAGCGTGCTGTTCCAGACCAGGCTGAAGTTTCGCGAGGGATTGTAGCCGACGTCCCTGCGAACGCAGGACGCATAAGTACAGGGAGCTATTGTCAGGGCGAGCCGGGACTCCGAATTTGCCGATTCATTTTTCAAACAGCTAACGCCGTCCTGCCACAGCATAGAGGTTCGTCCAAGAAAAGAGCCCCGCTCAAAGCGGGGCTCAGGATCACACGGTATCGCGCGTTACCGACTGGGTGGGTTCTGCGACGGCTGACCCGAAGGCGCCGGAGCGTTGTTTTGACTTGGCTGCGCGGACGGCTGGTTGCTGCTCGGTGGATTGTTGCCTTGTGCCGGCGGAGCAGCCTGTCCGGTCGTTTGGTCGGGAGGCGGCTGCGTGGCCGCCTGTCCGTTGGTCTGGCCCGGAGGCTGCTGCGTGCCGGTCTGTCCGGTCGTTGCCGGCTCGTTCTGCTGTGCTGCCGCCGGCTGCTCACCTTGACCCTGACCCACCGTCGACGGTTGGCCCTGCGTGGCGCTGATCTTGCTGGACACGCCGAGTGCCGCAACGGTGTTGGTGTCGATCGAGCCGGTTGCCTGAATGCCTTGCTGACGCTGGAAGGTGATCAGCGCCTCACGCGTGCGGGTGCCGAGCACGCCATCGGGTTCACCGGTCAGCATACCGTGATCGATCAGCACCTGCTGCACTACGCGGATCTCCTCGGGGCTGAGATTGAGCGCGGCAACGCTGCCGCCGCTCGTGCTTGTGCTGCCACCGCGGGCAAAGCGCGCCCTCGGTCCCGCCGGAACGACGTCGACAATCCTGCGGCTCCGATCGAGGACCACGATATCGTCGTCCACGACGAAGAAGCTGTCGTCACGGAAGTCGGGGTAGATGTCGATCAGCGCCGGGAACGCCGTGGCGATGGAGACCACGGCGATGTGTCGCGGCACGAGCACGCCGCTATTGATCCGGAAGTTGATCGAACGGGGGTTGATCCGCGCCACGTTGCGCGAGTTCAGCGCCTGCTGCAGCCTTGCCTGCTGCTCCGTCGTCACCGAGAAGCGACCCGACATGCTCTGGGCGGTATGCTGATCTTGTGCCTGGGCACTGGATTGATCCCGTGTATTGGCTCCGGTCGTCACGCCCTGGCCCGGCTGCGTGCGCTGGCCTTGTTGCATGCCTTGGGCAGGGGCGTTGCTTGGCCTGGTGTTGGCGCCCGTGGTCGTGCCTTGACGCGTGCCTTGACTCGTTCCTTGGCCCTGCCGGCCCTGCGTTGCCGTCTGACTGCGGCGCTGCTGGGTTGTCTCGGCGCTCGCCGGCCTCTGCCTATCCTGCGTCCTTTGTCCAGACTGACGGGTCTGGTCGCGTTCGCCGCGGCCTTGTCCCACCGTCTGATCCCTTCGCCCACGCGGCTCGCTTCGCTGCGCGGCGCGGCCGGGCTCACGCATTCCTGCACCGCGCTCAGCATGCGATGGTGCGGCAGCGGAGCCTCCCGCGCGCGCGCCGGCTCGGCCTTGCGTCATCCCTTCACTGCGGGAAGCGCCGCCTGCGCCTTGCGACATACCGCCTCCAGCACGACCTCCGCCGGACGTTCCTTGCCCGACAGTACCACCGCCGGCGCTTGTTCCGCCGCCGGCGCCAATTCCGCCGCCGGCACTCGTTCCACCGCCGCCACCTTCACGCATGCCTTGTGCAGACGCCAGGCTGACGCCCGCGAGCAGCACGGCTGTGGTCAGCAGGAACCTGCTCTTTCCAATGCTGTGCATATGAATCTCCTCCGTTGCTTCGCAGCATTTCTCGACGCGGTACTTTCGAACAGCGGTGTCCAATTCGATCGTGATGCGCGATGAGAGCGCTCGTCCGAGTTTCCGATCTCTGGGAGGAAAACGGAGCGCCGACGCCATTCGTTCCGCTTATGCAAGGTGTCGCGTCATGCAAGGTGTCGCGCGGTTCCGCTGCGAGACCAGCCCGGCGCAGGACGGACCAGGCGATCAACACTCATTCATTGGCGCGGGAAGTATGGGACAAAGCCTGAGGGCGATTTCGAAGGGCTCAGCGCGTGGTGCTGAGCCCTTTCGGCTTCGCTTCACCAATAGCCCCAGGCCGGACGCACCACGCGCCGGTAGCGAGGGCCATAGAAGCCCGGGCTAAAACTGGTGCTGTAGTAGGTGGTGGTGTAGCCACCCCACGGATAGGGATCGTAGTCCCCCGCGTAATCGCCGTAGTAGGCCGGGGCATAGCCGCCGTAATAGGCTGGATAGCCGTAGTGGCCGTAGTAGCCGTAGCCCGGGCCCCACGCGTAAGCGGAGGACGCGAGTCCGCCTATCACGGCGCCCGCGAGCAGTCCGCCCGCCAGCGCCGGACCGAAGCCGCCCCGGAAGAAGCGGGCTTCCGCCGGGGTTGGCGCCGCCACGGCGCTCGCGCCGAGCGCGCCGACGGTCGCCAAAACGAGTGCTGTCTTCTTCATATGTCTCCTCCTTGCCAATTGAGGACGCATTCCAACGGAACGGGAGGGCAAAGGTTGCAAACGCGCGCGCTGCAGCGGGGCAGCCACGGATAGACGCACGTTCATCTGGATGAGTGTGGCGGAATCGATGGAACAGCACGCGCGCAATGACGGCGGTCACTTCTTGTCGAGGCTGTCGGTCTTGCGCCCGCTCGACACAATCCTCCCGATGCCCGGACCGGTCGCCGGTCGGGGCAGGGAGACGAGTCAATGTGATGGAACAACGCGAATGTCCGGCTGTCCGGCGGGGTTGCCGAGCAATCAGAACAGTTCGCGATAAATTCCGAGGCCGGATACGATCAGCACGATCAGCGTCCAGACCACCGGGCTACGTAGCCATTGCAGCACCATTGCCACCCCGTTCGACAGCGGAATCCTTCAAACCCGGCAAGCCGCCCCATATCGGCAAGACCGTCTCCGCTCACGTTGTATGAACTCAACTGCTCCCGCGGACCAACGTCCGCATCCCTCGCCATGTCCGAGGACGAATATGGTGAGCGCGCTGCTTGATGCAGCCCATGCGGGGCACATCGCAATTCACGATTTACTCGCGCAGTGTTGATGCGATGCCATCAAAGGCGAGGATGGGTGTGACGCGCAGGCAACGCGATGTGCGAACGAATCGCGATGCGGCAGGGCGCATTAGCAGAAGGCTCCGATGGAGCAGCGGATCACGCTGGCGCTGATCCGCCCGACAGCTGCTTAGCCGTGCACCACCGATTTCGCGATCATGCAGTGAATGCCCTTGGCGCCGTTCACCGTCTGCGTCACGCGCAGATCGGCGGCCAGGCTGCACAGCGTGTAGGCATCCTCGCGCGACAGGTTTCGCTTTTCGCCGAGCAGCACGATCATGTCGCGCAGTGCGCGCACCACGCATTGGTCGAGATCGGGGTCCATCGCCATGGTCATGTAGTGATCGGCAGTCTCGGCGCGGGGATGGGCGAGTTTCAGATCCTTGCGCAACGTCAGGCGGAGTCGGCCGCGCAGGGCCGTCTCGATCGCGGTGACGCAGACCTCGCCGTCGCCCTGCGCGCCATGACCGTCGCCGCAGGAGAACAGCGCGCCCGGCACGAACACCGGCAGATAAAGCTTCGCCCCGGGACCCAGCTCCTTGTTGTCGAGATTGCCGCCCATGGCGCGGGGGATCAGCGAGGTGATGCGGCCCCAGGCCGGCGGCGGGGCGGTGCCCATCACCCCGAAGAAGGGTTTTAGCGGAAGATCGAGCCCCCAGGGCAGGCGGCCGACCATGCGCGCGCGATCAAGCGGAATATTGAGGATTCGCATCTCGTGAAAATCGTCGGGCAGCGTGCCCGACAGCGGCTTGATCAGGTTGTAGCCCCAGTCCTGCCGTAGCTGCACGTCGATGATGTCGACCTCCAGCACGTCGCCGGGCATGGCGCCCTCGACCGCAATCGGGCCGGTCAGAATATGACCTGGCACCATGCGTTCGTTCCTGGCGTGGATGTCGAACAGCTCCGGCGGGATGTGGAATTTGCTCTTGTCCGGCAGCACCTCGGGGCCGCCGCTGACGGTGTCGACGATAACCTCGTCACCGCTCCTGATCGTCAGCACCGGCTTCAGCCTGGCTTCGAAAAACCCCCAATGGCAGGTTTCGGGACTGGAATGCAGGTGATGTTGGCTCATGGGCGGTCTTTTTATTGTGGTTGGGTCAGCGTATGACGCTGTACCAGACTTTCGCGAGGTGTGTTCTTGTTTTTCACCCTTTCCAAGACTGTCGGCTACCTGTTGCTGCCAAGCAATTTCCTGATCGGGCTCGGCGTTCTCGGTGCAATACTGCTGCTGACGCGCTTTGCGAGGGCGGGCCGCATGCTGATGGTGACCGCGCTCGTCCTGCTTGCGATCTGCGCCTTCTCGCCGCTCGGCAATTTCCTGCTTTATCCGCTGGAGCAGCGCTTTCCGAAATGGGACGGCTCGCGCGGCGACCCTGACGGGATCATCGTGCTTGGCGGACCGATCGATGCCGATCTCTCGGCCGCGCATGGCGTGACCGTGACAACCTCGGCGTCCGACCGGATCATCGGAGGGGCAACGCTGGCGCATCGCTATCCCAATGCGCGCCTGGTTTACACCGGCGGAAGCGCGAACCTGCTTTCGAACGATGCCAGGGAGGCCGACTACGCCACTGCGCTGTTTCAGGGCCTGGGCATTCCCAAGTCGCGGCTCACCATGGAACGGCAATCGCGCAACACGAAGGAGAATGCCGAATTCTCCAAGCAGGTTGTCAAGCCGAAGCCGGGCGAGCGCTGGCTGCTGGTGACCTCGGCCTATCACATGCCGCGCTCGATCGGGTTGTTCCGCACCGCCGGATTCGCGGTCGAAGCCTATCCGGTGGACTGGAAGACGGGGACGAAGGAAGATCTCTTCAAATACTACGTCGTGGCCAGTGGCGGGCTGCAGCTCGTCGATGCCGCCGTGCGCGAATGGATGGGGCTGATTGCCTACCGCATCAGGGGCAGCACCGATGCGCTGCTGCCAGGACCGGAATAGGGCTTCGCGCCGACGAAGCAATCAAGCTAGAATCCAGGCAACGATCATCCGGGAGAACACCATGCAACAACAATCGCCGCCCGAGCAATTCGATCTTGCAGGCATGGTTGCCGATCTCAATAGCCTGTTGCGGCTGAAGACGACCGTGATCGGCATGAAGCTGTTTGCCAGCGTAGAGGAGATGACGGCGATCCCGAAAATCCGCCGACCGAGCGCAATCCACACCACCGACCAGATCGTCAGCATGGCTTCGCGCCTCGGCTGGACCGTCGGCATTACCGCCGACGACCTCGTCGGTGCGCAGTGCCGCGCGGTGATTGGCCTCGCGCCACAGGACGAGAAATGGCTCGCGGGCGAGAACTATGTCGGCGTCTGGCACGGCACGGCGGAAGACGCGCGCAAGCGGCAGGAGGCGCTCGACGTGGTGCCGTTCGGCCAGTACAAGGCGCTGGCCGTGAGCCCGCTCGCCGGCGGCCGGCTCGATCCGCCGGACATCTGCCTGGTCTATGCCACGCCCGGACAGATGATCATCCTGATCAACGGGCTGCAATATACCGGCTACAAGAAGTTCGAATGGGGCGTGGTCGGCGAAACCGCGTGCGCCGATTCCTGGGGACGCGCGCTGAAGACGCGCGAGCCGAGCTTGTCGCTGCCCTGTTTTGCCGAGCGCCGTTATGGTGGCGTGCCGGACGAGGAGATGCTAATGGCGCTGCCGCCGGCGTATCTCGCCAAGGCGATCGTGGGGATGAAGCAGCTTGCGAAAAACGGTCTGCGCTATCCGATCGCACCCTACGGCATCCAGGCCGACGTGCGCGCGGGGATGGGCGT
>DASWVJ010000109.1:0-6093 GCA_036406295.1 Bradyrhizobium sp. | reverse complement strand
ACCACCTCGTAACCCGCCGCCGCGAACGCGCGCGACAATGCCTCGCGCGTCGTGATATCGTCGTCGACAACAAAGATTTCACCCCGGGAAGTCGCGTTCCACGGCATAGTCGTAACCTCGGCAATCGATTTTCTAATTGCGAAACCGGTGATGCCCGTGCTGGCCAAAACGGCCGCGGGCAGTGATGCGGGCCGGCGCAAAAAAAGCCGTGCCTGACCAATTCCTGCCCCGTATTTAACCGGTCATTCTGTGCCGTTTTACATTATGGGACATATACTTTACATTTTGGGACACAGCGTCGCATACCCGCCATGAGCGATCTGATACGCAGCGCAACCCTTACGCATTACCCGGAGGTCGCCCGGTCGGTGGGCCTCGATCCCCGGGCGATGATGCGCAAGGTGCGCCTGCCGCTGGAGACCCTGGAGCGGCCGGACCTGCGCATCGCAGTAACCAGCCTGCGCCGGCTGCTGGAAGCCTCGGCCGCGGCATCGGGCGTCGAGGAGTTCGGCCTGCTGATGGCCGAACGCGGCGCGCTGCCCAATCTCGGTCCGGTGGCGCTGGTCGTCCGCGAGCAGGCGACGATCGGCGATGCGCTGAAGGCACTCGCCCGCTTCATCCATATCCATCATGAGGGCATGCGGCTCCTCATCGATGTGCGCGGCGATGCCGTCAACCTGACCGTTCGCCTGCGTGGAGGCCTGCCGCGCGCCCCGCGGCAGTCGTCTGAAATGGCGCTCGGCAGTCTGCACCGCATCATCCGCGCGCTCGCCGGCGAGGACTGGAGACCGCTGGAGACGCACCTGATGCATCCGCCGCCGCGCAACCGCAAATACTATCGCAGCTTCTTCGGTTGCCCGATCACGTTCAACTCGGAGAGCGACGCTCTGCTGATCTCCAGGCATGACCTCGACCGGCCGATCCCCAGCGCGCATCCGCTGATCGCGCACTATCTCGAGAAGCGCATCGAAGCGATCGACGTGCGACCGAGGCAATGGGACGCGCGGGTTGCCGAGGTGGTGCGGACGCTGCTCGCGGACGGCGACTGTTCGGCGCAGCGCGTCGCCGAACATTTCGGCTGCACCCGCCGCACCATCCACCGCCACCTTGCCGAATGCGGCACCAGCTTTTCCGAGACCCTCGATGCCGAGCGCGCTGACCTCGCGCTGCGGCTGATCGAAGACCGCAACCGGCCGCTCACGGCGGTAGCGGAAATGCTCGGCTTCTCGGCGCAAAGCGCGATGGCGCGCTGGTTCAAGGGCCGCTTCGGCCGCAGCATCACCGAATGGCGCAGCGATGCGCGCGAGCAGGCGCTGGCGGCCATCCGGCGCTGGTAATAATCAGCCGGCAGGTGTCATCACGACGCCCTTGTCCTTGGGCCATTTGACGCGCCAGGCAAGCCCGATGTCCTTCACCTCGCCCGCTTTGGCCTCGAACGCCCATTCCAGCACGCCGCGCCTGTCGCGCAGGTTGCTGGTGGTCGGCGGCGTGGTCGAAGGCAGCATCTCAACCACGATCTCCTCATTCTCGCTGACCGGCAACTGATCCTCGATCGCGATCCGGATCGGGAAGTCGTGGCCGTTGCGCACGCTGGTCTTGAACGAACGCTCGTCGGTCTTCGACGTCACAAGCAGGCCCGCCGAACCCTCATTGCGCTTGAGCACGGTGCGCTCGACCTTGACCTTGTCGTCGGCGCCGAAGCCCAGCCGCACGGTCTCGTCCTTGCCGGCCGCCGTCATCTGGCTGCGGCCGACGAAACCGCCGTCGCGATAGATCGAGACCCGGCCCGGCAACAGCGGCGCATCCTCGGCCTGCTTGAAGCTTGCTTCAAGGAACGCGGTCGGGTCCACGACCGGCGCGGAACGCACGACGAGATCGGGCGCAATCGTTGCCGTCGAGATGCGCAGGCTCTTGGCGCCGTCGGCGGCGCCGATGCTGACGCGTCCTGGAATCTTGAATGTGACCTGGAAGCCGTTGGCCTCCACCGCGGCCTCCTGTTCATCGGCCCGCTCGCGCTTGGCAAGTTGCGGCACCGGCGCGGGCATCGAGCGCGGGCTGTAGGCGAGGTCGGAGGCGTTGCCCGCCGCCACCGGCCGCGGCGGTTGCGGATATTGCACGATCAGCGACTTCAGCTCCGGCGCGTTGCCGCCACGGGTGGTGCGCACGGTCGAAACGCCGAGCGTGACGTTCGACCAGTCCTCGCCGGTGGTCTGGACGATTTCGGCGCGGCGCACCAGTTCCAGCGCCGGCTTGCGGTCCCGGGCGCCGGTATCGAGGCGGGCGTCGTAGAGCGGGGTCCAGCGCGCATTGCGCACCGCGTAGGTCACCCGCAGTGTCGCCCTGGTCGCCGCTTGAGCTGCCAGATCGATGCGGACCTCGAGCTTGGCCGGCGGCTTGGCTGCGCGCTCGGATTCCAGCCGCGCGATCTCGCGGTCGATCTCGCGCTGCTTGCGCTGGGCGTCGCGGATGGCGGTGTCGGCGGCAGCGACCTCCTCCGAAACTGCGGCAAAGGCTGCACGCCACTCGGCAAGCGGACGCGCCTCGCCCTTCTCGCCGAGCCCCGCGGGCGAGCTTTCCGCGAAGCGCTCGGCAAATTTGCGGCGCGCCTCTGCGGCTGCAATCGCCCCCTGCCAGTTGGCACGCTCGTCCTTCAGCGCCTCGATGCGCTTGTCGATTTCGGAAAGGTTGGCAGGCGGCACAGGACGCGGCGGGCGCGTGTCGATCGCACCAATGGTCAGCTTCGCGCCCGCTTCGCCCTCGACCCGCAGCGAACTCGCATCCAGCGTCAGCGGGAAGTCCTTTGCCACCAGCGTATTGTCGCCGGCGGGAAGATCGAGCGTAATCACACGCGTGACGCTTGCACCGTCGGGGTAGACGGTGACCGCATCGACCGCCGAGGTGACCCCCAGATCGGCCGCCCCCGCCGGTGTCACGGCCAGCGCCGCCAGCAGGACCAGCCCGGTGGTAGCAAGGTGATTTGCAATCGTCCGCATGAAAACCTCCCAAGAGCGCACGCCAAAGCGGGCGCGGAAATCGCGCCCCTGCCCCTGAGACGCGGCCGGGAAGAAACCGGTTCGATTGCGGTATCGGTATGGCGCCGCCGCGGCAGGGCCGCGGCGGGAGGGGTCGTCGCGGCTAGAACGTCAGCGCCTTGGCCTGCTTGACCTGGGGCAGCTTCTGCACCTTGGTCAGCACGTCCGCCGGCACGGCGCCGTCGACTTCGACCAGCGCGATGGCGTCGCCACCCTGCTTGACGCGGCCGAGGTGGAAGGTCGCGATATTGACCTTGGCATCGCCGAGCAGGCCGGCAAAGGCGCCGATGAAGCCCGGCTTGTCCTCGTTGGTGACATAGATCATCGACTTGCCGAACTCGGCGTCGATCCGGATGCCCTTGATGTCGACCAGCCGCGGCTTGCCGTCATGATAGACAGTGCCGGATACCGAACGCTCCTGGCGTTCGGTATTGACGGTAACGGTGATCAGGCTTTCATAGTCGCTCTGGGCGGCGCGCACCACTTCGTCGACGACCATGCCACGCTCCTTGGCGACGACGGGCGCGGAGACTACGTTGACCTCGCCCAGCATCGGCCGCAGCAGACCAGACAGCACCGCCGAGGTGATCGCCTTGATCTTCATCTCGGCGACATGGCCTTCATAGGTGATCCCGATCTTGAGAATGCCCGTCTCGGTGAGCTGGCCCGCGAAGGAGCCGAGTTTTTCGGCAAGCTCGATGAAGGGGCGCAGCTTCGGCGCCTCTTCGGCCGTGATGGAGGGGAAATTCACGGCGTTCGAGATCGCGCCGGTCAGAAGATAATCCGACATTTGTTCCGCGACCTGCAGCGCAACGTTCTCCTGCGCTTCCGTGGTGGAGGCGCCGAGATGCGGCGTGCAGATCACGTTGGGATGGCCGAACAATACGTTCGACGTCGCCGGCTCCTCCAGGAACACGTCGAATGCGGCGCCCGCGACATGCTTGGAGTTGAGCCCATCGACCAGCGCCTGTTCGTCGACCAGGCCGCCGCGGGCGCAATTGATGATGCGCACACCCTTCTTCATCTTGGCGATCGCGGCGGCGTCGATGATGTTCTTCGTCTTCTCCGTCAGCGGCGTATGCAGGGTGATGAAGTCGGCTCGCCTGAGCAGTTCATCAAGCTCGACCTTCTCCACGCCGATATCCTTGGCGCGCTCCGGCGACAGGAAGGGATCGAAGCCGACCACCTTCATTTTCAGGCCCTGCGCGCGGTCGGCGACGATCGAGCCAATATTGCCGCAGCCGATCACGCCCAGCACCTTGCCGGTGATCTCGACGCCCATGAAGCGATTCTTCTCCCACTTGCCGGCCTGGGTCGAGGCGTCGGCCTGCGGAATTTCGCGCGCCAGCGCCAGCATCAGGGTGATCGCATGCTCGGCGGTCGTGATCGAATTGCCGAACGGCGTGTTCATCACGATGATGCCCTTGGCGGTCGCCGCCGGGATCTCGACATTGTCGACGCCGATGCCGGCGCGGCCGATCACCTTGAGCTTGGTGGCCTTGGCAATGATCTTCGCCGTCGCCTTGGTGGCGGAACGGATCGCAAGGCCGTCATAATTGCCGATGATCTCGGCAAGCTTGTCCTTGTCCTTGCCGAGACTGGGCTGGAAGTCGACGTCGATGCCGCGATCCTTGAAGATCTGGACTGCCGCGGGAGAGAGTGCGTCGGAAATGAGAACTTTGGGCTTTGTCATGGGAATGATCCGCTGATGGGGATGTGTTCGGTGCATCGGTCACTGGCGAAAGTGCGGAGCACGTCTTCGCACTGGAGACCCGCGAGTTCATTTCGATGTGTGGCCGGATCAAATCCGGCCACAACGATAACGAGGAATTAAGCCGCCTTCGGCAACGAAGCCTTGGTCTCGGCAAAGGCCCAGTCGATCCACTGCGTCAGCAGCTCGACGTCCCTGGCTTCGACCGTGGCGCCGCACCAGATACGCAGGCCGGCCGGCGCGTCGCGATAATGCGCGAAGTCGAAGCCGGCGTTCTCCTTCTCGACCAGTGCGACCAGCTTCTTGCAGAAGTCGGCCTGCGCGTCCGCCGACAGCGAGGTGATCGCGGGATCTATCACCTTCATGCACACTGAAGTGTTGGAGCGGATCGCGGGATCCTTCGCCAGGAAGTCGATCCACGGCGTCTTCGCCTTCCAGTCGGCGAGCACCTTGGTGTTGGCGTCAGCGCGCGCGATCAGCGCCTTCAGCCCGCCGACCGACTTCGCCCAGTTCAGCGCGTCGAGATAGTCCTCGACGCAGAGCATCGACGGCGTGTTGATGGTCTCGCCGACGAAGATGCCCTCGTTGAGCTTGCCGCCCTTGGTCATGCGGAAAATCTTCGGCAGCGGCCAGGCCGGCTTGTAGGTCTCGAGTCGTTCAACGGCGCGGGGCGACAACACCAGCATGCCATGCGCGGCCTCGCCGCCGAGCGCCTTCTGCCAGGAGAAGGTGACGACGTCGAGCTTTGGCCAGTCGAGCGGCTGTGCGAACGCCGCCGAGGTGGCGTCGCAAATGGTGAGGCCTTGCCGATCGGCCTTGATCCAGTCGGCGTTCGGCACGCGCACGCCAGAGGTGGTGCCGTTCCAGGTGAAGACGACGTCGCTGACCGGATCGACCTTGGCAAGATCGGGGATTTCACCATAGCCGGCGTGCAGCTTGGTGACGTCCTTCAGCTTCAATTCCTTGATGATGTCGCTGACCCAGCCTTCACCGAACGATTCCCACGCAAGCGTGGTGACGGGGCGCGCACCGAGCAGCGACCACAGCGCCATTTCGACCGCGCCGGTGTCGGACGCCGGCACGATGCCGATGCGGTAATCGGCCGGGACCTCCAGCACTTCGCGCGTCACGTCGATGGCAAGCTTGAGCCTGGCCTTGCCGAGCTTCGCACGGTGCGAGCGGCCAAGGGCGGCATCCTTGAGATTTTGGGGATTCCAGCCAGGGCGCTTGGCGCAGGGGCCGGAGGAAAAATGCGGCACGGTCGGCCGCGAAGCGGGCTTCGCCACGGTCATGATCTATCCTTCCAGATAGTAAGCCTCCCGTTGGGGGGAGGTGTCCCGCCGCGGTCAT
>DASWVJ010000108.1:0-16367 GCA_036406295.1 Bradyrhizobium sp. | reverse complement strand
CCGACCATCGGCACCTTCTTTTCGTGCGCGGCACGCACGAAATCTTCCAGCGGCGCGATCCAGTCGAAGTTGTCATAGACGCCGGCCGTGGAACCGGTGATGAGGATCGCCTCGAGCCCGTCGACGTCAGGGAGCGCCTCGCCGACGGGGATGCTGACCGTATCGAACGTCACCGAGTTGTCGGCCGCGCCGATCATCTGCTCGAACATCTGCGGATACGATCCGTGACGTTCGCGATTCCTGGGGCTGACGAGGCCGGTTTCGATGATGGTGACGTGTGGCATCGCCAGACCTCTCTCCCGCTCTACGTACCCGGCCGCGACACCTCGGTCTCCTTGCTGGTGATGAACTCCAGCAGCACCGGCACGCCTTCCTGCGTCTTCTGGATGCCGCGCTTGATCGCGGGGATGATGTCTTCGGGCTTGGTGACGCGCTCGCCATAGCCGCCGAACGCGCGGGCCATCGCCGCATAGTCGCCGGAAATATCGGTCGAGCGGTATTTCTCGGTCGAGATCGGCATCACCTTCAATTCGATCGCCATCGAGAAATTATTGAGCAGGATCGACATGATCGGGATTCGCTCGCGCACTGCGGTCTCGAAATCCATACCGGTGAACCCGATCGCGGCGTCGCCCCAGACATTGATGCAGAGCTTGTCGGGCCTGGCGAGCTTGGCGCCCATGGCGAGCCCCAGGCCATAGCCGAGCTGCGTGGTCTTGCCCCAACCGATATAGGAGAGGGGCTCGACCGTCTTCCAGAACGGCGAAAGCTGGTCGCGCGGGCTGCCGGCGTCATGGGTGATGATGGTATTGCCGATGTCGACGGTGTGCTGCAGGTCCCAGAGCACGCGATAGGGATTGAGCGGCGCGTCGTTGGAGGTCAGTTTCGGCATCCATTTGGCCAGCCACTCCTTGTGCGAAGCTGCGATTTCCGCGGCCACCGCGCTGTGATCGCGATCGGATTTGACGGTCTTGTTGATCTCTTCCAGGAGCGCGTCGAGCACGAGGCCGGCATCTCCGACCAGGCCGATCTTCGCCTCGACGTCCTTGTTGAGATGATTGGGATCGAGCGTGGCATGGATGATGGTCTTGCCCTTGGGCATGGCAATGCCGAAATTGGTCTCGGTGAAGGAGCAGCCGACGCCGAAGATCACATCGGCCTCGGCAAGGAACTTCGGCACGGCGCGCGGCACGGCGAGACCGCCCGAGCCGAGCGACAGCGGATGCGTCTCCGGGAACGACGATTTGCCGCCGAGGCTGGTGGTGACGGGGATCGCGAGCCGCTCGGCGAGCCGCTTCAATTGCGGCCAGGCCTTGGCGTAGTGCACGCCCTGACCGGCGTAGATCACCGGGCGCTTTGCCGCCACCAGCATGGCCGCCGCCTCCTTCACATGGAGGGGATCGGCGCCGTAGCGCGTGCGCAGCACCGGCGTGTAGTTGAGCGGCTCCGGTACCTCCTCGTTCCACATGTCGGCCGGGATTTCGACGATGACAGGCCCGCCGCGGCCGTTCTTCAGCCTGGTGAAGGCGCGGCGGAAAATGTTGCAGACTTCGCTCGCCAAGATGATCGGCTCCGACGATTTCGAGAACGCCTTCATCGCCTGGCTGGAATTGAAGTTGGGGTCGATATTGGAGAGCCTTCGCGCATAGCCCATCGGCAGCACCAGCACCGGCACCGACTCGCCATAGCATTGCGCGACGCCGCCCATCGCGTTCTCGGAGCCGGGACCGTGCTGCATGCAGAACGCGCCGATGCTGCCGGCCGAAGTGACGCGGGAGATCGCATCCGCCATGTGCAGGCCGATGCGTTCCTGTCGCACCATGATTGGGCGGATATTGGCGTTGGCGGCGAATTCGATGAGGTGATTGACCGGATAGCCGCAGAGGATCTCGATGCCCTCGCGCTTCATGATTTCCGCAATTGCAGCACCCAACTTCATGACGGTCTCTCTCCCCGATGCAGCCGAAGTGGTCTCGGCCTGTGGCGGCTAGTAGGAACAGGATTTTGCCGTTCGGTAAAGCGCGGGCGACGCCCGGACGCGGGGCTCTGATATGCATCCGCAAGCGTTGCAGGCCCGGCCATCGGCCGCACGTCGCGCTCAGGCAGGATTTTCCAGCGCCCGTCGCAGTCGGCGGATGATGACGCCGCGGGCACGGTCGTCGGCGGCGGCCCGGACCTGGTCATTGATATCGAGGATGAGCCGCGACATGTCGTTGTGCCAGTCGAGATGCGTTACCGCTTCCGGTGTGAGGCGGCGGCGGTGCTCGCCATCCAGGAGCCGCGGTTCGGCAGCTGAGAGTTCGTAGACGTCGTCCAGCACCGGCTGATAGATTTTGGCCGCGGGAATGATGCGTTCGGCGACGCGGTCGGCAAGACCTGCGATGGCCGCTTCCTCGCCATGCACGAGGAAGAGGCCGCGCTCGATCGGACGGCGCGCGGCGATCCAGCGCGCGACTTCCGTCCCATCGGCATGGCCCGAATATTCGTCGAGCATGCGGATGCGGGCGGCCACCCTGATCTCGTCGCCCTGAATGCGTACCGCCTTGGCGCCATCCTGCAGGAAGCGGCCGAGCGTGCCATGCGCCTGATAGCCGACCAGCAGCACGGTGGCGCGGCTGTTCCACAGCCAGCGCTTGAGATGATGCCGGATGCGCCCGGCATCGCACATGCCGCTGGCGGCGATCACGATGTGGAAGCCGGTCAGCTTTGCAATCGCCTTGCTTTCGTTGACGGTCTCGGTGAAGCGCAGGTGCGGCGAGTTGAAGATGCTGTTGATATCCACCTCGCCGTCGAGACTTGCGGCGTGCTCGCGGAAAACTTCGGTGGCGCCGATCGCCAGCGGCGAATCGAGGAAGATCGGCGCGGCCGGTATCTGGCCGCGCTCCATGAGCGCGACGAGATCGACCAGCAGTTCCTGGGTGCGCTCGACCGCAAAGGCGGGAATGAGCAGCGCTCCCTTTGCGCGTGCAGCATCGCGCACCTCCGCCGCCAGGCGCTCGCGACGCTGCTGCGGTGTCGTGGCGGGGCGTATGCGATCACCATAGGTGGACTCCGAAATCACGTAGTCGAAACCAGCAGGCGCCTTGGGATCGGGCTGCAGCAGCTTGGCTTCCGGGCCGATGTCACCCGACGCGAGCAGGCGCAGCGGCCGGCCGGAC
Source organism: Bradyrhizobium sp. (assembly GCA_036406295.1). GTDB lineage: Bacteria > Pseudomonadota > Alphaproteobacteria > Rhizobiales > Xanthobacteraceae > Bradyrhizobium. The sequence goes on along the minus strand of DASWVJ010000108.1, from coordinate 13,209 downwards.
GAACCCTCATTGGCGAATTCGATTTCGATCGAGGCCGAGCCGAGAAGGTGGCCCGCATTCCAGTAGCGGGCGCGAACGCCCGGCATCACGTCGATCCAGCTTTCATATTCGACGGGCCGGAACGACTGCAGCGACGCCACGGCGTCCGCCTGCGTGTAGATCGGCGTCACATCGGCTCGTCCGCGCGCTGCGTTGCGGCGATTGAGCGTCGCAACTTCCGCCTCCTGGATATTGCCGGCATCCGGCAGCATCCAGGAGCAGAGGTCGACAGTTCCGCGGGTCGCGAAAATGCTGCCGCCAAAGCCCTCGCGGACCAGTTTCGGCAGCATGCCGCTGTGATCGATATGGGCATGGGTCAGGAGCACGGCGTGGATACCGGCGGGACGAAACGGGAAGGCGCCGTAGTTGAGCTCCTTCAGCGTCTTCTGGCCCTGAAACAACCCGCAATCGATCAGCAAGCGTCCGGACGCGGTCTCGACCAGATAGCACGAGCCGGTCACGGTGCGGGCGGCGCCGCAAAAACGCAAGGTGACGCTCATGCGTGGGTTCTCCTCAAGTCAACTCGTTGCGCAGGGCGGCGGCGAGCACAGCGTTCAGCGGGATGGCGTTGGTCGGATGCGCGACGCTGGAGGTCGAGCGGATCGAGCGAATGCCCGCATGGGCAAATTCTTCGACCATCCCGGGCGGAAATAGCGCGTGGGTGATCACGGCATCGATCGTGGTGGCGCCCGATTCCTTGAGGGCTCTCGCGCAGGTAATGAGCGTGCCGCCGGAGGAGACGATGTCGTCGACCAGCAGCACCGGCCGTGCCGTGACCGCCGTCTGGCCGGCAAAATCGATTTCGACCGAGCGGTCGCCGCGACGCGTCTTCCGTCCGACGGCGTATGCGAGCCCGAGCCGCGTTGCGAGGTCGCTGACCCAGGGCCGCGACTCCGCGTCGGGACCGGCCACGACGGTGGCGCCATCGATGCCGGCAAGGGCGCCGGCAATGGCCGGCATCGCCGACAGATTGTCCGCGGCGATGCCGGGAAACACCGTTTTGATATCTGAGGTGCGATGCAAATGCGCGTCCACCGTGATCACGCGGTCGAAGGTCCCGGCAATTAGCCGGCCGATCGCGTGCTGGCTGATCGCTTCGCCCGGATGGAATGCCGCATCCTGGCGCATGTAGCAGAGATAGGGCGCCAGCAGGACAAGTCGTTTCGCGCCGCCGCGCCTGAGTGCCTCGGCCGCAAACAGGATCGCGATCAGCTTGTCATTCGGCTGGTCGAGGGAAGCGTGGATGATGCTGGTCGGTGCGGCTGAGCCGACTGTCACACGAATCTCGCCGTCCGGAAATCTGTGGATCGCGATTTCCTGCGACGGCAGCCCCAGGTGGGCCGCGAGCCGACCCGTGTTGGCGGTGCCGGAGGGCAGGCAATGCAGGGCGACCATACTCACGGCATGGCCTTGCGCGGCTTCGGCGGGCCGATGGAATAGCCGTTGTCGGCGTTGGCGCTCGCCTCGGCGAGCGTGTATTCCGACCGATCGAACGTGTGCACCCGGTACAGCGCCTCGCCTTGCTCGACACGATCGCCGATCTTCTTGAACAGCCTGATTCCGGCGCCCTTGTCGAGCGGTGCGCCCGCGGTGCGCGCCAGCCGGTTCATCTGCAGGCAGTCGATGCCGGAGACGATGCCGTCGCTCGCCGCTTTCACATCGAAGGTGAGGTGGCCGAGATCGCTGTTGCAATTTGACGGTCCCTGCGCGTCCATGATCCTGTGCATCTGCTTGAGCGCTGCGCCGCTCTCGAGCAAATCGCGCGCTCGTGCGTAACCGGCGCCGCCGCGCAGGGCGGGATCGTATTCGAGCAGATGTGCGGCAAGCCGCAGCGATTTCTCGCGCAGGTCGACCGGTGCGGCTGGATCATTGGCCAGCACTGCCATCACATCCTCGGCCTCCAGCACCGGGCCGATGCCGTTGCCGATCGGCTGGCTCCCGTCGGTCGTGATCACCTCGACGGAAAGGCCAAAACGGTCGCCGACGAATTCGAACAGTTTCCGCAGCCGCATCGCCTCGTTGCCGTTGGCAAGCTTCGCGGTCGGGCCGACCGGCAGGTCGATCAGCAGATGGGTCGAGCCGGCCGCGAGCTTCTTGGAGATGATCGAGGCGACCATCTGCTCGCGCGTATCGAGACAAAGCGGCCGCTCCACGGAGATCAGGATGTCATCCGCCGGCGCCAGATTCACATGCCCGCCCCAGATCAGGCAGCCGTTGCAGGCCGAAACGATCGACTTCATCTCGTCGGCGCCGACATTGACGCGTGCCAGCACTTCCATGGTGTCGGCCGTGCCGGCGGGCGAGGTGATGGCGCGCGAGGATGTCTTGGGAATGATCAGCCCGTGCGCCGCCACGATCGGCACCACGATCATCGAGGTGCGGTTTCCGGGGATGCCGCCGATGCAGTGCTTGTCGACCACCATTGGGCTCGACCATTGCAGCTGGGTGCCGGCCCGCGCCATTGCGCGCGTCAGCGCGATCAACTCGCCGCTGCTCATGAAGCTCGCCGAACCCACCAGGAAGGCGGCGATCTCCATGTCCGAATAACGGTAGCGGGAAATGTCGCCAATGATCGCCTCGATCTCCGGGTCGCTCAGGGTTTGACCGCGGATTTTGGCGCGCACCGCCCCGAGACTTTCGGGCGGAGGGGCGGGCGTGACCGTCACCAGGCTGTCGGCGGGCTCGGCAAAGCGGCGAAAGGCAGGTTCCGCGAGTCCGATCTCGTCTGGTCCCACAAGGCCGTCGTCGGTGATCAGCAGCGTTGCGAGCAGCACCTTGGCGCCGCGGCGCAGCTCGACCCGGCTGAAGCCGCGGAAGATGTCGGCACGCAGGGCTTTCGAGCGCCGTGAAATGACGATGACATTTTCGCGGCCGGTATCGAGCGGGACGCGACGGATCTTGAGTTCTGCCGGACGGCTGTCGCCAGGGGTCATTTTAATAGATGTAGCAGCTATTACGGCAGGTTTCTTGACCCAAATCATAGGGTTCCTGTCGGGCATTTCGCCTCACAGCCGCTGGTCCTGCCAAGCGTTGCCCAAACGCCACATCCGCCACCCAACTAGATCGCGCTCGCAGTCTTGCCATCGCTGCCGGGGTCCGTTGCGCTAATAAAGCGCTGGGATGGGTGCTTGAGTCCGTAGAGGGCATTGTCGTGAAGGCGCTGTACAACTTCATCCTGGGATCTGTGGCTGGTATGGCCGTCATCGGCGGCGCGCAGGCGGCCGACCTTCCCGTCAAGGCCAAGGCGGTCGAATATGTCCGCATCTGCTCGCTTTATGGCGCAGGCTTCTTCTACATTCCCGGCACCGACACCTGTATCAAGCTGGGCGGCTATCTCCGCGCCGACACCACCTTCCACGGCGGCGTGCACGGACAGCCCGCCTGGAACGGCGATCTCGGCCAGAACAACCGCTATGCCGACTATTTCGTAAGCCGTTCGCGCATGGCGCTGACGGTCGATACCCGCACCGCCACGGATTATGGCGTGGTGCGGACCTTCGGGCAGGGCAACTTCCAGTTCAGCACGCTCGGTGGAAGCACAGCAAACCCGAACAGCCTCGCCACCAACCTCGGCAACAATGCACAGCTGCTCGACACCCCCGGCGGCGGCTACGTTGCGGTCGAGTATCTCTTCATCCAGTTCGCGGGCTTTACCTTCGGTAAGTCCGCCTCCGCCTATGCCTCGCCCTGGCAAGGGTTTCCCGGCAACATTTCGTCCAATCTGCTCGGCGGCCAGAATACCGATACCGGCACCAACAACATCCAGTACAAGGTAGAGTTCGGCAGCGGCGTTTCAGCGAGCATCGGCCTTGACGATCCGACCGTCTGGGACCGCACCGCCGTCTTCAACCTCTCGACCGGCCTCAACGCGGTCGGCGTGACGGGCAATGCCTATGCCGGCACGCATGCGCCCGACATCGTCGGCAATATCCGCATCGATCAGGCCTGGGGCCTGTTCCAGCTATCGGCCGCCGCGCACGAAGTCAGCGGCAGCTACAACATCCTGACCGCGAGCACGGCCGCGCCGACCAGCCTGTCGGAAATCTCCGGCCATCCCGAAACCAAATGGGGCGGCTCGGTCATGGCGGCGCTGCAGATCAAGAATCTGCCGACCGGTGAGGGTGACGATATCAAGGTCGACGCCAGCTACGCCAAGGGCGTGACCAAGATGGTGATTGCGACTGCCGGCACTTCGCCGAATTTTGCGATGTTCGGCGGCACCAGCGCTGGCGTCGCCTATCAGAGCGTCGGTTTCGGTGCGACGACCGACGCCGTTTACCTGCCGGGTATCAACGGCGGCACGGGAGACCTCAAGCTGACCGATGCCTTTGGCGTCCGTGGTGCATTCAATCACAACTGGAACCCCTACTGGAGTACGAGCCTGTACGGCAGCGCGTCTTGGGTGAGGTATGGCGGCGCGGCGGGCGACTTCACCACGGCAGCGGGGCAGTACTGTGCTGTCTACACCGCAGGAAAAGTCGTCAGCCCGGACTACAGCTGCAACCCGGATTTTGCCGTGTACCAGGTCGGCGTCGTCACGCGGTGGACGCCGGTGAGGAACCTGACCTTCTCGGCGGAAGTCCAGTACCTGCGTCTTGATCAGAATTTTACCGGCACGGCGGTCCTGACGCCATCGGCGCCCAAGCCGACGGCGGTTTATGAATTCAAGGATCAGGACACGGTCCACCTCCAGCTCCGCGTGCAGCGCAACTTCTGAGGCGGCGCGAGTGGTGCGAAAGCGGCGAGGGCGGTTACCTGACTTGGCCGCGCGCCGAGCGCATCGCGGCGACGAGGCCCAGCAGATAATCCTTGGTCGGGCGGATGGATGCCGGCGGCATTTCCACCGAGCGACGCTCGTCGCCCCCGTCCTCGACGAGGTCGATGTAGTTCCTGTTCGATGAACGCTTCTGCGCAGTCATGGTCAACCGGGAGTCGATGGCCAACTATGCACGGTCCTCGCCGGGCGCGGGTAAATTTTCGGCCCCGTATGAATACTGCGGTCGTTTTTCGTGCCTTCGTCTTTACGGTTCGTTGACCTTTTTCCTCAACGTACCGGCAACTACTCGAATTTACATTTGCAGCCGCATTGGCGCGGGGAGAATCTCGTGGGGCATCACCAGGAGTTTTGCATGCGTCGATTGATTTCTGCCTTCTTGAGGGACGAGTCCGGCGCGACCGCGATCGAATATTGCCTGATCGCAGCCGGCATCAGCATCGTGATTGTCGTCGTCGTCAACGGCATCGGCAGCAGCCTCAACGAGAAATACGCCTCGGTGAACGCCTCGCTCAAATAGGGTCGCAATGCGAGAGACGTTGCCGGAAGTCGCGGCGTCCAGTTCGCAGCACTCCTGGCGCGTGTGATCAACCGGCTTTCCGTGCCTTGCCCTGAGCGCGCACCGGCTTTTCGGCTTTCTTCGGCGCTTCCTTGGCGGCTTTCCTGCCGCTGCCGCTACCCGAGATCGGCAACAGCATCTCGCGCTGGCCTTCGACGCGCTTCTTCTTGCCCTTTGCCTTTGCAGGCGCTGGCGCTGCCTTGCGCTCGCCGGCGCCGGCGAGGCTCTTCTTGAGCGCATCCATCAGATTGATGACGTTGCCGGAGGTTTGCGGCGCCGGCTTGGCGCCGGTGAGCTGGCCGTTGCGCTTGCGGTTGATCAGATCGACCAGCGCGGATTCATAGCGGTCCTCGAACTTCTCCGGCTCGAAGGGAGCGGATTTCTGGTCGACGATATGCTTTGCAAGATCAAGCATATCCTTGGTGATCTTCACGTCCTGGATGTCGTCGAAATATTCCTTTTCGTCGCGCACTTCGTAAGGATAGCGGAGCAGCGTGCCCATCATGCCGCTGTCGAGCGGCTCCAGCGCGATGATGTGCTCGCGGTTGGTCAGCACGACGCGGCCGATCGCCACCTTGTCCATGTTGCGGATGGTCTCGCGGATGACGGCAAAGGCGTCATGACCGACCTTGCCGTCGGGCACGAGATAATAGGGACGGATCACGTAGCGGCTGTCGATGTCGCTGCGCGGCACGAACTCGTCGATCTCGATGGTGCGCGTCGAGTCAAGCGCAATGTCGTCGAGCTCGTCCTTGGTCACCTCGACATAGGTGTCGGTGTCGACCTTGTAGCCCTTGATGATGTCCTCGTTGGACACTTCCTCGCCGGTATCCGCATCGACCTTGGCATATTTGATGCGGTGGCCAGTTTTGCGGTTGATCTGGTTGAACGAGACCTTTTCGGTATCCGACGTCGCCGGATAGAGCGCGACCGGGCAGGTGACCAGCGAAAGGCGCAGAAAGCCTTTCCAGTTGGCGCGGGGGGCCATGAAAATCACTCCGAAACGCAACAGACGACCGGTAACGATACCACGCCCGGGTCCTGTTTTGAACGCGTGGGCGGGCGGAATCTCCCGACGCCGTTAACCGATTTCTGGCCATCAGGTTCACTGCGGCCCTTCCTTTCGTACCCGCCGGGTGACGCGCCGTCGCAGCCCTGTGCGGGCCGGAACCACGTTCCATACCATGCGTTGCTCCCAGGACGGTTGTGCCGGGTAGCGGCCGCCGAGCGATATCTTTGCAATGAGGATGCGATGGCAACACGACAACATGGCCGGATCGTCGAGACTCCGACCGAGGCTCGCCAGGCCGAGCCGGGCCCGTCGGTGCTTGCGCTGCTGACGGCATCTACCGGGCTGGCGATATTGATTCTGGGCGTGATCTGGTTCGCTTTTTTCCGGGTCTGACGCCCCAAATCTGACACGCCCAAGCCCTGGCTTCGGCCGGGCTTGGGCCCTTCGCCTCGACGTGCTAGGCATCGGCGGCCCGCTCATGCTGCATGAACAAAAAGTAATCTTGCGCAAGGTTCCCGTTCATTGCCGGTTCACGCCCGTGACCCTCATCATGACGGCATCGTGAGGTTCACTATCGGAGGCCAGCGTGCGCTTGCTCGTCGTTGAGGACGATCCGGATCTCAATCGCCAGCTCACCACGGCGCTGACCGACGCGGGCTATGTCGTCGATCGCGCCTTCGACGGCGAGGAGGGGCATTATCTCGGCGACAGCGAACCCTATGATGCCGTGGTGCTCGACATCGGCCTGCCCAAGATGGACGGCATTTCGGTGCTTGAGGCCTGGCGCCGCAACAAGCGCGTGATGCCGGTCCTGATCCTTACTGCGCGCGACCGCTGGAGCGACAAGGTGCAGGGCTTTGACGCCGGCGCCGACGACTATGTCGCAAAACCCTTTCACCTCGAGGAAATCCTCGCCCGCATCCGTGCGCTGCTGCGCCGCTCCACTGGCCATGCCCAGGTCGAGCTGATCTGCGGGCCGGTGACCTTGAACACGCGCACCAAGCGCGTCAGCGTCAATGGCAACCCGATCAAGTTGACCTCGCACGAGTACAACCTGCTCGAATACCTGATGCACCATATCGGCCGCGTGGTGTCGCGCACCGAGCTGGTCGAGCATCTCTACGATCAGGACTTCGACCGCGACTCCAACACCATCGAGGTGTTTGTCGGCCGCATCCGCAAGAAGCTCGAGGTTGACATCATCCAGACCGTGCGCGGGCTCGGCTATCTGCTGACGCCGCCGCCGACGGGCGCGTGACGGAGCGGCCACCGCGGGGCTTTCTTTTTGCCGTGAGCATGGTCTTATCCGGGAAACCGGTGCCATTTTTCTGGATCATGCCCTGATGCGCGGCAGCTCGCTTGCCACCCGCCTGTTCCTGTCGGCGACCGCGTGGGTGGTGGTGATTCTCCTGCTCACGGGCGTGGTGCTTTCGTCGGTCTATCGCGCGGCGACCGAGCGCGCCTTCGACCGCCGTATCAATCTCTATCTGCGCACGCTGATCGCCGAGGTCGCGACCCCGGACGAGCCGCCGGAGCGCCAGTTCCAGTCGCTCGGCGAGCCCCTGTTCGAACTGCCGCTGTCTGGCTGGTACTGGCAGATCACCCGCACCGATTCGGAGAAGCCCGAAACGCGCGCCTCGCGCTCGCTGTGGGACAAGAAGCTGCCGAAGCTCGAAGACAGCGGTGCGGAGCTCACGCCGGCCGGCGTCCGTCTCGGCTATGTCGACGGTCCCGAGGGCCAGACGCTGCGCATGGTGGAGCGGCCGGTCGACCTCGGCGCGGACGGAAAATTCCTCGTCACCGTCGCGGGTGATGCCAGCGAGATTTTCGACGAGACGCGCAGCTTCGACTACTACCTCGGCGGCACTTTTGCCTCGCTCGGCATCGTGCTGCTGCTGACCACGATCTTCCAGGTGCGGTTCGGCCTTGCGCCGCTGAAGCGCATTTCAGAAGCGATCGCCGACATCCGCTCCGGCCGTGCCGAGCGGCTGGAGGGTGATTTCCCCGTCGAGATCGCGCCGCTGGCGCGCGAGACCAATGCGCTGATCGACGCCAATCGCGAGATTGTCGAGCGCGCGCGCACCCATGTCGGCAATCTCGCCCATGCGATCAAGACGCCGCTGTCCGTGATCGTCAACGAGGCAGCAGCCCATCGCGCCGATTCCTTCGCCGACAAGGTGCTGGAGCAGGCCGGCGTCATGCGCGGCCAGCTCGCCCATCACCTGGAGCGCGCCCGCATCGCCGCGCGCGTCACCATTGTCGCCACGGTGACGGAAGTGGCACCGGCGATCGAGGCGCTGGTGCGGACCATGGAAAAGATCCACCGCGATCGCGGCATCACGATCGAGGTGAAAGCGGACCCGCGCGCGAAATTTCGCGGTGAGCGGCAGGACCTGGAGGAGATGGCCGGCAATCTCGTCGACAATGCCTGCAAATGGGCGGCCTCGCACGTGCTCGTCGAGGTATTGGTCGAACCGCAGGTCAAGCCCGGCGCGGGCGCGCGGCTGCGCATCATCGTCGACGACGACGGGCGGGGGCTATCGGAGACCGAACGCGCCCAGGTGTCGCGGCGCGGCCAGCGGCTCGACGAATCGAAGCCGGGTTCGGGCCTCGGGCTGTCGATCGTGGTCGATCTGGCCGCGCTCTATGGCGGCAGCCTGACGCTCGGTAACGCGCCGACCGGGGGCTTGCGCGCCGAACTGCTGCTGCCGGGCGTGTAAACGGCTGCGGTAACTGGACATTTTGCATTTCGGCCGGCCCGTCCGCGCAGCAATGCTAAACGACTTCTTAACGCGCAGGCTTCTATGATGTGCGCTGGACACGTTTGCTGTCCGCTTTGAGCACGTATTCACACCCGGCCGCATGAAACAGACATCGAGCGAACGTCTGAGGGAATACCTCGCGCAGTTGCCGCCGCAATCGCAGGCGCTGCTGATGCGGGAGTTCGAGCGCGCGCTGGAGCGGGGCCAGGACACTGCGGTAGCGACCTTCGTGCTCGAGCAGCTGCGCAAGGTCGTGCGCGGCGCCGCGGAGGACGAGGACATGCGGCCGCGCACCGAGGATCCGGCGCGTCTGCTGTTCCGCCCGCTCGAGCCTTTTCTGGTCGACGGCAATTTCCCGATCCGGCCCGGTCAGATCCGCCGCGCTTCGCTGGCGCCGGTATGGCAATGGCTCGGTCGCGACGGCGCCGCCGACGCCGTGCGTGAGTTCGAGGCCGCGTTGGACGCAGCGCGCGAGAGCGGTGCCAGGGCCGCCGTCGAAACCGCGGTGCGCAAGCTGCAATTAGCCGCTGCGCAGGCGATCGTCAGGATAGCGACGCCGGCGCAGGGTGACGACCGGCACCGTGCGCTCTCGCGCGTCGGCCCGCCCAACGTCGTAGAGGACTTGCTTTCGATCGGATCGGTGCTGCAGGCGCGGGAGCCGCTGGAGACGCTGAACAGCAAGTTGCCGGCGACCTTGCGCATGTTCGGCGACCCGCAGATCGGCTCGACGGTGGACTCCCTCAACGTGCCTTCGCTGCAGATGCCGCAGGTATTGCCGTTCGCGTTGTCGCTTGTCATGCAGCGGCTGACCGCGCCGTGGCAGATCATACGCCTCGCCGTGAAGATGGCGGCATCCGACGACGAGATCCGCGTTGCCGCCACGCCCTACGGCGTGGCCGTCTCCATCGCGCTGCACGATCTCTATTTCGTCGCGGCATGCCTGCGCACCGACATCAGGCGCGGCCATTTCGAGCAGATCGCCGATCAGCTGAAGACCTTGCATGACGGCGTGCGCGGCCTGCGCACCGAGCTTGACCTGCGCAACGATTCTGCATGGGGCAAGCAGCTCGCCTCGATCCGCGCCGATATCTCCAACTCGCTGCAGTCCGAAATCGAGAGTGTTCCCGGCCGCGTGCGCCGCATCCTGCGCCAGCGCGCCGACAAGGACATTCCTGCCGGCGCCAAGGTGGACACGTCGGAGGTCGAGGAAACCGCCGGCCTCATCGACTTCGTCGCGGTATGCCGCACCTACGCCAGCGAGCTCGCCATCAACGAGGTCACGCTGCGCACCTTCTCCGACCTGCAACACTATGTCGAGCAGTCCACCGAGGCACTGGTGCAGTCCCTGCGCAACGAGAAGGGGCGCGCCTTCCGGCAACAGCAGGTGAAGGCGGCGATCCGCTTCTGTGAAGTGCTTTTCGGCACTGACTATGCATCGCTGATGAGCCGGGCGGCGGAGAACGCCGTGGTTGGCGATCGCAAGCCCGCGGCCAAGGCAGGCTAGAAGTAACAATTTTAAGCAATACAATTTTTAGTTGACCGGTGGGAACAGGCGACATACCAATGCCGCATGCATTCAGCCATTTTTTTCAAAGAAATTGAGAACCAGGTTATTTCGGCGACATATCGCAATCTGATGATTGGCGCCAAGGTGGTGCTGGTCGACAATGAAGACGGTATCGAGTTGCCTGAGCCTGCCGCCAGTATCACCTCGCGCGCGCCCAACGGCACGATCCGGATCAGGCTGCCGACCACGTTCAAGCCGGGCACCTATTTCCTTCGCGCATTGAACGGCCATGGGGCAGGCGTCGCGCAGAGCATCGCGTTCAACATCCGTTGACAAGCCGAATTTGCGTGGTTTTCCCGGGGTTTCCCGCAGGAAAACTATGACAAATGTCAATTGCCCGGTCTGCCGCCGATAGTATAAAGCGGGCGCGTCGGCGCTTTTGAGAACGCGTCGGATTTTGCCGGAACCCGCTTTGATGAATCCATGGTTCGTGTTCGCGCTGATGACGGTCGCGGCGGTGTTCGCCGTGCTGTGGCCGCTCGGCCGGCGTTACCAGTCGCAGGCGGGCGGCACGGAGGCGTCGGTCTACCGCGACCAACTCGCGGAGATCGAGCGTGACCTTGCCGGCGGACTGATCGGCGCGGCGGAAGCCGGGCAGGCTCGCATCGAGATCAGCCGCCGTCTGCTGGCTGCAACCAACGCTGAAACGGACACTGTCGTACGGCCGAATGCGTCGTTGCGCCGCGCGGTCGCCATCGTCGCGCTGTTCGGATTTCCGCTCGCGGCAGTGGCGTTCTATCTGCCGCTCGGCTCGCCGCAACTCGGCGATTTTCCGCTCGCCTCGCGTTCGCAAGCGCCCGACGGCAAGCAGCCGCTGGTCAATCTGGTGGCGCAGGTGGAAGCGCATCTGGAGAAGAATCCGGGCGATGCCCGCGGCTGGACCGTGCTCGCGCCGGTGCTGGGGCGGCTCGGTCGCTATGACGATGCGGTGCGCGCCTGGCGCAATGCCATCACCTATGGCGGCGACAGTTCCGAACGCCGCGCCGATCTCGGCGAAGCCTTGGTGGGAGCCGCCGGCGGCGTCGTCACCGGCGAGGCCAAAGCAGAGTTCGAGCGCGCGGTCGCGATGAATGCCGACGAGGTGAAGGCAAGCTATTTCCTCGGCCTTGCCGCCGAGCAGGACGGCCGCACGGCTGACGCCGCTTCGATCTGGAGGGCGATGCTGGCCAAGGCGCCGCCGGATGCGCCGTGGCGTCCGCTGGTGCAGGCAGCGATCACGCGCGTCGGTGGCGTGGCGCCGGCGCTCCCCGACGAGACGATAACCGCCGCCAAGGACATGACGGAGACTGATCGCAACGCCATGGTCCGCGGCATGGTGGACCGGCTGGCAGTGCGGCTCAAGCAGAACGGTGATGATGTCGAGGGTTGGCTGCGGCTGGTGCGCGCCTATCTTGTAATGGGCGAGCGCGAGAAGGCGGTGAGCGCGCAGAGCGATGCGCGGCAGGCGGTCGGCAGCGACGCGGAGCGCTTGCGGCAACTCAATGAGGGCCTCAGGAATCTGGGGTTGGATGGATGATCTCGGACGGCAACAAGGGCACGGCATGACACGCAAGCAACGGCGGTTGACAATGATCGGCGGCTCGCTGGCCGTGCTGGCTGTGGCGGCGGCTCTGGTGCTGAACGCGATGCGCGATTCCATCGTGTTCTTCTCGACGCCGTCGATGGCGGCCGAGAAACAGATCCCGGCCGGCAAGCGCTTTCGCCTGGGCGGGCTGGTGCAGCCGGGCTCGCTCAACCGCGGCGACAACCTCATGGTCAGTTTCAGCATCGCCGACGGCAATGCCAACCTGCCCGTGACGTACAAGGGCATCCTGCCCGACCTGTTCCGCGAAGGGCAGGGCGTCGTCGCCGAGGGCGCGCTCGATGCCTCCGGCACCTTCCACGCCGACACCGTGCTCGCCAAGCACGACGAGACCTACATGCCCAAGGAGGTCGCGGACGCCCTGAAGAAGCAAGGCCACTGGAAGGACGATTACGGCAACAAGACCACGCAGGGAGCGTCGAAGTGATCGCGGAGGCCGGCCATTACGCGCTGGTGCTGGCGCTGGGACTTGCGCTGATCCAGTCGGTCGTGCCTGTCATCGGCGCGCGCCGCGGCGAGATTGCGCTGATGGAAATGGCGCGTTCGACGGCGCTGGCACAGCTCCTCTTCGTCGGCGCTTCCTTTACGCTCCTGACCGCGCTGCACGTCACCTCGGATTTCTCCGTGGTCAACGTGTTCGAGAATTCCCATTCGGCAAAGCCGCTGATCTACAAAATCACCGGCGTGTGGGGCAACCACGAAGGCTCGATGCTGCTGTGGGTGACGATCCTGGCGCTGTTCGGCGCGCTGGTCGCCGGATTCGGCAACAATTTGCCGCTCTCGCTGCGCGCGCACGTGCTTGCCGTGCAGGCCTGGGTCGCGGCCGCCTTCTATCTTTTCATCCTGCTCACCTCGAACCCGTTTGCGCGTATTGTGCCGCCGCCGATCGAGGGCCGCGACCTCAATCCGATCCT
>DASWVJ010000107.1:0-10811 GCA_036406295.1 Bradyrhizobium sp. | reverse complement strand
CATCGACGAATTCCTCCCGCGTCATCCAGCGGCGGCGGTCCACGAGCTCGCGCTGAGCGACGGCGAGCACCCCGCCGAAGCCTTGCAGCGCGAGCACGGTGAAGGCGATGAACAGATGCAGCGGCGAGCGCGGGCGGGGGTGGTCTGGCGCAGCGGGTGTCACGGGCGTTTTGTTCTTGCGGTGGGTGCGGGCCGGGCATCGGCCGCGATCGAACGCGAGAGCTTAGCGCAAAGAGGCAAGGACGGCGTTGCCCGAGGTCCGGCGGGGGCAGGTCGGTCATCAAAATATCTTATCGAGTAATTGAAACTGTTGACAGGTGCCTGCGTTAGCCGCATAGTTTGTCCGGACAAACGGACATTCGTACAAACGGTCGCCGACGAGAACCATGAACCTGCCTCCCACCCCCGAACAAGAGGTACTGCAGAAGCACATTACGGTGACGCCGCAGGCGCGCATCGACGCGCACGAGGCGTTGCTGGCGCAACGGGGATTTGCGGTTCCGGCGGTCGATCTGCCCGATGTCCTCGCCGCCTGCGACCACCTCGCCGCCGCCGTCGCGGGCGAAATCGCCGGTCTCGACATGTTGCACACCGCCGAACCGTTCGGTGAGGTGTTGCGGCGACTGGCACGACCGGCTCTTGCCGGCGCCGCGTGTTCCGGTGAGGCGGCTCCGGCCGGCGCGGCGAGACCCTCCGAAAGCTGGGTGAGCGACTGCCTCGGGCGCATCGACGTGGCTGTGCCCGGTCGGCTCGCATGGCGCGAGATCGATAGCGAGCCGGCGCTGCGGCGTGCCCGCGCGCTGGACATCGAGCGCGAGCAGGGGCGCGTCCGCGGCCCCCTGCACGGCATGCCGATCGGCATCAAGGATATGATGGATCGGGCGGGTCGCGTCGCGGGCTGGGGCTCGCCGCTGCGCAGTGACGCCCGGCCGGCGGCGGTCGATGCGACGGTTGTCGCGCGTCTGGAGCAGGCCGGCGCCGTGATCCTCGGAACGCAGCACATGGCGGAATTTGCGATGTCCCCGACCGGCCTCAATGCGGCTTTCGGTCCGGGGCGCAACCCGTGGAATGTCGAGCATGTATCAGGCGGCAGTTCGAGCGGCGGCGGCATGTCGGTGGGAGCGGGGCACGTGCCGCTCGCGATCGGCTCCGACACCGGCGGGTCCGTGCGCCTGCCGGCGGCCCTGTGCGGCGTGACCGGTCTGAAGCCTACCCAGTATCGCATCAGCGTCGCAGGGGTGATGCCCCTATCGCCGAGCCTGGACTGCGTCGGGCCGCTGGGCCGTTCGGTCGAACACTGCGCGTGGGCCTATGCGGCAATGGCCGGGGTGGCCCCGGCGGACGCGTCATGCCTTGCCGCGTCGGTGAGTCCGCTCGCTTTCGATGTGCCGGCAGGGGCGCTGACGGTGGCCGTCCCGCGGCTCGCCGCGGGCGCCCTGTTGTCCGGCGACATGCTGCGCGTCTTCGACGATGCGGTGCGGACGCTCGCCGCTGCCGGGGTGAGGGTCGTGGCGATCGACCTGCCGGACCTGGAACTGCCGGGGCGGCTTGCATCTGTGCTGCTCGCGACGGAATCGACCGCGATGCACCGGCTGTGGCTGCATGCGCAGCCCGAGCGGTATGGCCGACAGGTTCGTCGGCGGCTGTCTCGCGGCCTGCTGACGGCAAGCATCGACTACTACGATGCGCTCCGCCTGCGCGCGCCGATGCTGCGGCGGTTCATGGATTTGGCGCTGGAGGGCGCCGATGCGCTGCTCTTGCCGGCTACACCCGACGTAGCGCCGCGCGTCGCCGATACGCTGGGGCCGGACGAGGGGCTGCTCGAGAAGGAGTTTTCGAAGCTCTCGTTCTGGACCCGCGGCATCAACTATCTCGGCGTCCCGGCCCTGTCGCTCCCGGCCGGGGTCGGGGCGCGGGGATTGCCGCTCGCGGTCCAGTTCGTCGGTCCGCCGCTCGGCGAGGACCGTCTGTTCGCCCTGGGGCAGTGTTTTCAGCAGCACACCCGCTGGCATCTGCGCCTCCCCGGTGCAGACGATCCGGCATCGATTTCCGCCCAGTGACACCTAGAACAACCGGGTAGCCATCCAACAAGGAGGAAGCATGAGAAGTCGACTCAATCGATTTGTTCGTTGGCCCATGATTTTTGCAGCGGCGTGGGGGGCGCAGACGAGCGCGGCCGACATGGTGATCACCAGTGAGGTGCCCGTCACGACCAATCCGAGTCCCTACGTCGAGCAGTTCATCGCGGAGGTGGCGAAGCGCACCAACGGTGCGATACAGGGGAAGTATTTCCCCGCCTCGCAGCTCTACAACGATCGTGACGCACTCGCTGCGCTGGGTACCGGCGCGGTGCATATGGTGTGGCCGGTGTCGTCCCGCCTGGAACTGATGGACCCTAGGCTCGGAGCGATCAGCCTGCCTTTCACGCTGGGCACGCGTGAAATGACCAATCGCTGTTTTGCCGAGGGATTCACCCGTCAGGTGTCCGGCTACATCGAGCCGCGCGGCGTCAAGGTGCTGGGCTTCCTGCGCACGGCCGAACTGCTTTTCATCATGAAGAGTCGCGACGTGCAGGGCGTAGGAGATCTGAAGGGGCAGAAGGTACGTGTGGTTGGCGGCAAGGTGATGCTGGATGCGATGCAGTCGGTGCAGGCGAGTCCCGTGTCGATGGCTGCGTCGGAAATGTCGGCGGCTCTTGCCCAGGGCGCCATCGATGGCGTGATGACCTCGCCCGCCGGCTGGGTCGATGTGCTGGGCAACACCGCAAAGTTCGCCACCCTGGTCCCGGGCATGGCGCTCGCCACCTCGGCGGTGGCTGTCGACAAGGCGTGGTTCGACGGCTTGCCCGGTGATCAGCGCAAGGTCGTTCAGACCGTCCTGGATGAAATCATCGCGCGCCAGTGGCAGGAAACGGTGACCAAGGACGAGCAGCTGGTGAAGAAGATGGTCGATCAGGGCGGCACTTATCGCGTGATGCCTGCCGCGGAGACCGATCGGCTGAAGGAACGTTTCGTCGCCGCGGGCCAGAGCTTCAGGGACAAGCACGGCGACGTCATGAAGCAGGTCGACGAGCTGCGCAAAACCTGCCTTTGACCGGATCGGGCACGCATCCGGACCGGAGCCGGGATCAGCCCGGTCAACCCCATCGATTCAGGAGACATGAATGACCGTAAGACAAATCGGCGAACAACGCTACCGTGGCCAGATCGGCCGCTACTTCGAGGAATTCGAGGTGGGCGACGTGTATGAGCACCGCCCGGGCCGCACGCTGACCGACAACGACAACATCCAGTTCTCGCTGCTGACGATGAACTATCACCCGATGCATTGCGATGCCGCCTTCGCCGGGAAGAGCGAGTTCGGCAAGCTGCTGATGAACAGCGGCCTGACCCTCGCGGTGGTGCTCGGCATGACGGTGCCGGACGTCAGCGGCAAGGCGATTGCGAACCTCGGCTGGAAGGAGATCAAGCTCCTGGCGCCGGTGTTCGCCGGCGACACGATCTACGCCGAGTCCGAAGTGCTCGAGAAGCGCGAATCGAAGTCCCGCCCGACGCAGGGCATCGTCACCGTGCGCACGCTCGGCAAGAAGGCCGACGGCACCGTGTTCATGGAGTTCGTGCGCAGCGCGCTGATCCAGAAGCGCGAAGGCAGCAAGGACGCCGAGGCCGGTTATTGAGCCGGTGCAGCAAGGCCGCCGCAGCAGCGGCGCCCCGCAACGCGAACACAAAGCGGGCGACAGACATCGCCCCGATACAACCGAGAGGAGACTTTTCGTGATGACATTCAAGCGTCTCGCCGCGACCGCGATCGCTTCCCTGTGCGTGATGGCGCACGCGGGCGGCGTGTCGGCCGTCGATCTGGTCCTTCCCAGCGAGGTCGCCGCGACCCACTGGAAGACCAAGTACATGAACCAGTTCGCCGAGGGCGTCGCCAAGCGCACCAATGGTGCAGTCAACGTGAAGGTCTTCCCCGCGGGACAGATCTACAACGACCAGGACGCGCTGGCCGCGCTCGGTACCGGCGCTGTGCACATGGTGTGGCCCGTCGCGGTGCGCGTCGAGTCGATCGAACCCCGCACCGGCATCCTCAACCTGCCGTTCGCAGTCAGCGACGAGATGATGACCAACCAGTGTTTCTCGGAAGGCATCACGACGCTGATGTCGTCCTACGTCGAGCCGCGCAACCTGAAAATCCTCGGCTTCCTGCGCACTGCAGACCTCTTCTTCGTGTTCCGCAATCGCGACGTGCAGAAGATGGAGGACCTGAAGGGAGCGAAGATCCGCGTCACCGGCGGCAAAGTGTTCCAAGAGACGATGAAGAGCCTGAACACCAGCCCGGTGTCGATGGCCGCCTCCGAGATGAGCACCGCGCTAGCGCAGGGCGCCATCGACGGCGTGTATACCTCGCCGGCCGGCTGGGCAGAGATGATCGGCATGACCGGAAAGTACGCCTGGTACGTACCCGGCTTTTCGCTGACGACTTACGCGATCGTCGTCGACAAGGGCTGGATGGACGGTCTGCCCGAGGCGCAGCGCAAGGCGATCACCGACACGATCAAGGAGATCACGCCGCGCCAGTGGCACGACGTCGCTGCCGAGGACAAGTTGCTCGTCGACAAGATGGTCGCGCAGGGCGCCGTGTTCCGCACCGCATCCCCGGAAGAGTCGAAACGCTGGCGCGCGCTGGCGAAGAGCAACGAGAAGGTGTTCTCCGACAAGTATCCGGAGGCCATCCAGAAGCTCGGCGAACTTGAGAAGAGGTGCGGCTATGGCAGCTGAGTCAGCGACGATGAAGCACGAGCACATTCCGGCGTCCGCGCCGACGAATGCCCTCCCGGGGACCGCCACGAAGCCGCGCCAGGACTGGTGGCAGCGCCTCGAATCGGGTGCGCTGGTGAGCTTCGCAACGGTGCTGTTCCTGTGTTCGACGGCGATCATGCTGATCGAAGGCGGCAGCCGTTCGCTGTTCGACGAGAGCTTCTTCTGGGCCGAGGAGTCGGTGCGCTATCTGATGGTGTGGGCCTTCTTCCTGACGCTCGGAGCGGCTGGCACGGCGGGTAACCACATCCGCACCGAGCTCCTCGTCGATCACATGCCGCCCGGCATCCGCAAGGCGATGCACGTTCTTGCCAGCCTCGTCGGCATCGGCTTCAGCGGAGCGCTGTTCTACGCGTCGCTGCCGCAGGTCCAGCGCTATTACACGATGGGGATGATGACCGAATCGAACCTGGATCTGCCGGTATGGATCCTGTTCCTCGCGATGCCCCTCGGAGCGTTGCTGATGCTCGCCTACTACGCCCGCTGCTTCGTGCGTGCGGTGCGCGGCGAGGACCCCTATGCGTCGGCACATGGCCCGACCGGTTCCGAACTCTAGGAGACATCATGCTCATTGCAACTTCCCTCGTGCTGATGTTGGTCCTGCTCGCCGTCGGCACGCATGTCGCCGTCGCGCTGGGGCTGGTCAGCACCGGCCTGATCCTGATGCTGGACGGCGTGCCGACCACGGTCATCGCGCAAACGGCCTTCAAGTCGGTCAACAGCTATCCGCTGATGGCGATCCCGATGTTCGTGCTCGCCGGCAACCTGATGATGCGGGGCAACATCGCGAGCCTGATGATCGACCTCGTCGGCAGCCTCGTCCGTGCGGTCAAGGGCGGGCTCGCCCTGACCGTGATGATCGCCAGCGTGTTTTTCGCCGCGGTGTCCGGCTCCAGCGTCGGCTCCGCCGCGGCGATCGGCGCCTCCACGGTCGATGGCCTCAAGCGCGAGCAGTATCCCGCGCGCTTCTCGGCCGGCATCGTCGCGGTCGGCGGCACGCTCGGGTTGATGATCCCGCCTTCGCTCGGATTCATCCTGATCGGCTCCATCGTCGGCCTGCCGGTCGACAAGCTGTTCATCGCCGGCGTGCTGCCGGGCCTGATGGAAGCCGCGCTGCTGATGATGGCCGTGGTGTTCATCTCGCGCCGCAACAATTTCGGCGCCAGCGCGCAGAAGGCCGACTGGAACGGCTTCTCGCGCCGGCTGCCGGGCGCAGGGGCGGCGCTGATGATGCCGGTGCTGATCCTGGGGGCGATCTATACCGGCTACCTGACGCCGACCGAGGTGTCCGCCTTCGCGGCGGCCTATGCGGTGCTGCTGTGCGTGTTGATCTACCGCAGTGTCTCGCTCGGTGGCGTGTGGGAAGTCGCGAGGGACTCGCTGCTGCAGACGACGATGATCTTCGCCGTCGTCATGGGCGGCAGCCTGGTGGGCTTCGTGTTGGCGCGGATGGGCGTGTCGGCGGAGCTGGTCAAGGTGATCACGGCGATGGACATGAGCCCGTGGCAGTTCCTGCTGCTCGCGAACATCGTGCTGCTGATCCTCGGTATGTTCCTCGACGGCGTCGCCATGATCGTGCTGACTGCGCCGCTGCTGTTCCCGGTTGCGACCGCGCTGGGCATCAACCCCATCCACTTCGCCGTGATCATGGTCGCCAACGTCGAGATCGCGACGCTGACGCCGCCGATCGGCCTGAACCTCTTCGTGATGAGCGGCATCGCCAAACTGCCGGTGCATGAAGTCGCCCGCGGCGTGCTGCCTTTCTACGGCGTGCGCCTGATGGGGCTGATGCTGATCTCCTACATCCCGCAGATCTCGCTGTTCCTTGTCGACTGAGGAAGAAACCCAGATGAATGCTTCGAAATCCCCCGCCGATGCGCTGATCGCACCGGTCCTCGCCAAGTTCGCCGCCGACCTCGACTACGACGCGATCCCCGCCGAAGTGCGCGAACGCGCAAAGTACCTGGTCCTCGACGCCGTCGGCATCGCCCACGCCTCGACGCGCTACGACTTCGCCCACCGCTCGCTGTCCGCGGTGCAGGAGCTGGGTCGCGGCGATGCCGACGTGATCGGCCTCTCGGCCAAGCTCACGCTGCGTGACGCGGTGCTGATGAACGGCATCCTCGTGCATGGCCTCGACTACGACGACACCCACGCCCGCGGCGTGATCCATGCCACCGCGAGCTGCTTCCCGGCTGCGCTCGGCGTGGCGGCGCAGGCCGGCCTCTCGGGGCGCGAACTGCTCGCCGCCTACATCGTCGGCATGGAAGTCGCGACCCGCCTCGGGTCCGTTGCGAAGGGCGGCTTCCACCAGACCGGCTTCCATCCGACCGGCCTCATCGGCACCTTCGCCTGCGCGCTGATCGCCGGCCGCCTGCACGGCATGAACGCCGACCAGCTCGCGATGGCGCAGGGCATTGCGCTCTCGGTCGCCTCCGGCAGCCTCGAGTTCCTGCAGGACGGCGCCTGGACCAAGCGCATGCACCCCGGCTGGGCAGGTGTCGCCGGCATCACCGCCGCGACGCTCGCGAAACACGGCTTCGTCGGCCCCAAGGCGGCCTACGAGGGACGCTTCGGCCTCTTCAACAGTCACCTCGGCCCGCTCGCCGAAAACTGCGACTACACGCTCGCGACCGCCGGCCTGGGCGAAACCTGGGAGGTCGGGCAGGTTGCCGTGAAGCCGCTGCCCGCCTGCCACTTCACCCACTCGTGCGCCGACTCGGCGATGGCGATCGGTCGCGCGCACAAGTTCCGTCCCGAGGACATCGAGAAGGTGAGGGCGCTGATCCCGGTCGAAGTGGTGAAGACGGTGTGCGAACCGGTCGCCAACAAGCAGAAGCCGCAGAACAGCTACGACGCGCAGTTCAGCATCCCGTACGCCGTCGCCTCCGGCCTCGTGCGCGGCCGCTTCGGCCTCGGCGAACTCGAGGACGCCGCGCTCGCCGATCCGGAGGTGCTGGCGGTGGCCGGCAAGGTCGCCTACGAGGTCGATCCGGACTCCGCCTTCCCGAAGTATTACTCCGGCGAAGTCATCGTGACGCTGCGCGACGGGCGCGAGTTCTCCCATCGCGAGCACGTCAACCGCGGGGCCGCCGACCGTCCGATCACCAACGACGAGATCGTCGACAAGTACATGGAAAACGCCTGCCTCGCAGTCTCGCCGCAGCGCGCACGCCAGATCAGGGACGCAGTGCTCGCGCTCGACGAGATGCCTGCCGGCACCTTCTCCGACGCGCTCGCCGCACAAGCCTGACCCCGACAGACGACCCGAACACAGAGACCAAGACATGAATATGGCCACCAATCTTGAAGAGGAACAACTGATCCTCGACTCACTCGACCGCTTCCTCGAGACCGAAGTGAAGCAGCACGTGCATCAGCTCGAACACGACGACATCTATCCTGCCGAAATCGTCGAGAAGATGAAGGAGCTCGGCCTCTTCGGCTGCATCATCGCCACCGAATACGGCGGCCTGGGCCTCTCCACCTCGACCTACGCGAAGATCGTCGCGCGCATCTCCGAAACCTGGATGTCGCTGTCCGGCATCATCAACTCGCACCTCATCATGGCCGCCGCCGTGCAGCGCCACGGCACGCCCGAACAAAAAGCGTACTACCTGCCGAAGTTCGCGACCGGCGAGCTGCGCGGCGGCATCGGCCTCACCGAGCCGGACGCCGGCACCGACCTGCAAGCGATCCGCACGGTCGCGAAGCGCGACGGCGACCACTACGTCGTCAATGGCACCAAGACCTGGATCACCAACAGCATGTACGGCAACACGATCGCCCTGCTGGTGAAGACCGACCCCAACGCCCAGCCGCGCCACACGGGCATGAGTCTGCTGATCGCCGAGAAGGGCCCCGGCTTCAAGGTCGCGCGCAAGCTCGAGAAGCTCGGCTACCGCGGCATCGACACCTGCGAGCTGGTGTTCGAGGACTACCGCGTGCCGGTCGATCGCCTCATCGGCGGTGTCGAGGGCGTCGGCCTCAAGCAGGTGCTTTCGGGCCTGGAGCTGGGCCGCATCAACGTCGCCGCGCGCGGCGTCGGCGTCGCCAGCGCCGCACTGAAAGAAGCGACCAGCTACTCGCAGGTGCGCAAGAGTTTCGGCAAGCCGATCTGCGAGCACCAGGCCATCCAGCTGATGCTCGGGGAGATGGCGACCCGCGTCGAAGCCTCGCGCCTGCTCGTCGAATCGGCCGCCAAGGCCTACGACGAAGGCCGCCGCTGCGACATGGAAGCCGGCATGGCGAAGTACTTCGCGACCGAATCCGCGGTGACCAACGCCATGGACGCGATGCGCATCCACGGCGGCTACGGCTACTCCAAGGAATACAACATCGAGCGCCTGTACCGCGACGCGCCATTGCTGACGATCGGCGAAGGCACCAACGAACTGCAGCGCATCATCATCGCCAAACAACTCATCGAGAGGAACCCGGCATGAGCCTACCCCTTGCAGGCGTGCGCATCATCGCCGTCGAACAATACGGCGCCGGGCCTTTCGGCACGCAACATCTGGCGGACCTCGGCGCCGAGGTCATCAAGGTCGAGAACCCGGGCGACGGCGGCGACGTCGGCCGCAGCGTCGGCCCCCACTTCTTCGGCAAGGGCGACAGCCACTTCCACCAGTCCTTCAACCGCAACAAGAAGAGCATCACGCTCGACCTGAAGAAGCCCGAAGGGCAGGACGTGCTGCACGAACTGGTCAAGACCGCCGACGCGGTGTTCGACAATCTGCGCGGCGACATCCCGGCGAAGCTCGGCCTGACCTACGAGCAGCTGAAGGCATACAACCCGAAGATCGTCTGCGGCCACCTCTCCGCCTACGGCCGCACCGGCGAGCGCGCGAAGTGGCCGGGTTACGACTACCTTATGCAGGCCGAGGCCGGCTACCTGTCGCTGACCGGCGAACCAGACGGCCCGCCGGCGCGCTTCGGCATCTCGATCATCGACATGATGACCGGCACGATGTCGGCGCTGGGTCTGGTGTCGGCGATCGTCGGCGCACGCGCGAGCGGAGTGGGGCGCGATGTCGACGTGAGCCTCTTCGACGTCGCGATGCACAACCTCAGCTACCTCGCGACCTGGTACCTCAACGAAGGCGTCGTCACCTGCCGCGCGCCGCGCTCGGCGCACCCCTCGCTCACGCCCAGCCAGCTCTACCGCACCCGGGACGGCTGGATCTTCATCATGTGCAACAAGGAAAAGTTCTTCGGCGTGCTGTGCGGGCTGATCGGCCGGCCGGAATGGGCGACCGACCCGCGCTTCGAGAACTTCGCCGCGCGCCTCGAGCACCGCGACGAACTTACCGAGATGCTCGACGGCGTGCTGATGACGGCCACCACAGCCGACTGGATGCAGCGTTTCGGCGGCAGCGTGCCGGCGGCCCCGGTCAACGACATCGCCCAGGCGCTCGACAACCCGTTCGCCCTCGAACAGGGCCTCGTCGTCGATGTCCCGCACCCCGCTCGCGGCACGATCCGGACCGTCGCCTGCCCGATCCGCTGCCCCGGCGAGGAACTCCCCAGGCGCTCCGCGCCCCGGCTCGGAGCGGATACACTCGCCATCCTCGGCAGCATCAGGGACGACGACGAATGGATGGCGAACTTGAGCAGGAATCAGGTGATATGAACACCCAACCCCCGCAGCTGCTGGCCTCCGGTCAGCCGCGTTATCTCGTGCTCGCACAGGCGCTGATGGACGACATCGTGTCCGGGCGTTACCCGCTCGACAGCCTGCTGCCGACCGAGGTCGAACTGTGCCTGCAGTTCAACGTCAGCCGGCACACGGTGCGCGAGGCGATCCGGCGCCTGAGCGAACTGGGGCTGATCAGCCGGCAGCCGGGGGTAGGGACGCGCGTCAAGGCGACTCAGGTCGCCTCGCGCTACACGCAGTCGAGCGACGGCATCGAGGACCTCTACAAGTTCGTCCGCGATGTGCGCCTCGAAGTCTCCGGTCACGGCGACGTCATCGCCGACGAGGAACTCGCAGAA
>DASWVJ010000106.1:0-10872 GCA_036406295.1 Bradyrhizobium sp. | reverse complement strand
AATTCCTTCGCCACGGCAACCGCGACCTCGTCCCACATCACCATGGCATGGCGCTGCGCGTTGGACTTGGTGACGACGGTCAGCAGCTTGCGCGGGCGCGAGCGGGCGAGCGCAAAGGCAAAGCGCATGATGCGCTCGACGCCGGCGCGGGTGAACATCGCCACATCGGTCGCGACCTCCAGCGGCGAGCCCTGATGCGCGCGGCCGCCGACCCCGGCATATTCGCCCTCCGAGTTCTCGCGCACGATCACCCAGTCGAGTTCGCCGCCATTGACATGGCGCAGCGGCGAGGTGATGCCGGGCAGCACGCGGGTGGGCCGCACATTGGCGTATTGATCGAAGGGCTGGCAGATCGCAAGCCGCAGGCCCCACAGCGTGATGTGATCGGGGATGTCAGGATGTCCGGCGGAGCCGAACAGGATTGCATCGTGCTTGCTGATGAGGTCGCGGCCGTTCTCCGGCATCATGCGGCCATGCTTCTTGTAATATTCGCCGCCCCAGTCGAAATGATCGACCTTGAAGGCAAAATTGCCGTCGCGTTTGGCGAGGGCCTGGAGCACCTCGACGCCGGCGCTGATCACTTCCGTGCCGATGCCGTCGCCGGGGATGGCCGCGATCGAATAGGTCTTCATCTCGCTTTCCTCAGTTGCCCTTGACGCCGGCGGCCTTGATCACCGCATCCCAACGCTTCACTTCCGATGTGATCTGCGATTTCAATGCCTCGGGCATCGCGAGATTCTGCGCCACCGGCTCAGTGCCGAGGTCGGCAAAGCGTTCGATCACCTTCGGGTCCTTCAGCGCTGCCTGCAGCGCTGCGACCAGCTTGTCGGTCACGTCCTTCGGCAGCCCCTTTGGCGCCCACATCGCGTGCCATGCAGATGCTTCGAAGCCGGGAACGGCGCTGGAGTCGAGCGTCGGCAGGTCCGGCAGCGAAGAGACTTTTGCCTTGGTGGTCACGGCATAGCCCTTGATGCGGCCTTCCTTGATCTGGTTCGTGGTGTTGGTTGTCTGGTCGCACATCACGTCGAACTGGCCGCCGAGCAGATCGTTCATCGCCGGTCCCGTGCCGCGATATCCGACGCCGACCATTTCGACCTTCAGATCCCTCATCAGCACCAGCGTGCAGAGATGCGAGGCCGACCCGATGCCGGCATGTCCATAGGTGACCTTGCCCTTCTCGCTGCGGATCCAGTCGATCAGCTCCTTGACGTCCTTGGCGGCCACGGCGGTCTTGGACACCAGCGTCATCGGCACGTCGGTGATGCGGCCGAGATGATCGAAATCGTTGACGGGGTCGTATTTGAGGTTGTCGTAGAGGGCGGGCGCGGTGGCATGCGCAATATGCCAGATCGCGATGGTGTAGCCGTCGGGTGCAGCCTTCGAAACGCGCGCCATGCCGATGGTGCCGCCGGCGCCGCCGATATTTTCCACGATCACACTCTGGCCGAGCGTCTTGCCCATGGCTTCGCCGATCAGGCGCGTCACCGTGTCGGTCGGCCCACCCGCTGCCGCCGGCACCACCAGCGTGATCGACTTGGTCGGCCAGGCTGTCTGCGCAAAGGCCGTCTGCTGCGCCATCGCCGCTGCAAGCGCAACTGCGCCCGCTGCCAGCGCAAGCTTGATCGAAGCCATCGGGTACCTCCCTTGAAGGATTCTTGTATCGCGCCGCAGCTTATGGCGCGCCGGGGCTGGCGACAATTGCCGTCCGATTATACAAATTTATGATATAATGTAGCTTGGTGAAGGAGCGCGCATGGAACTGCATCAACTCCGCTGCTTCGTCGCGGTTGCCGAGGAATTGCATTTCGGCAAGGCCGCGCGCCGGCTCGAGATGCTGCCTTCGGCGTTGGGCCGCCAGGTGCGTATGCTCGAAGACGAGCTCGGAACGCAGCTTTTGCTGCGTACCACGCGACACGTGATGCTGTCGCAGGACGGCGCCATGTTCCTCGATCATGCCCGCTCGCTGCTCGAAAAGGCTGACGAACTCGGCCGTCAGTTCCGCGACCGCGGTCGCCGGCGGTCTCAGCTCTTGCGCATCGGCGCGATCGACACTGCCGCCGCCGGCCTGATCCCCGATCTGCTCTACGATTTCAGAACGCATCACGCCGGCGTCACCATCCAGCTGGTCGAGGACAAGACCATTCGTCTGTTGCCGCGGCTGCTGTCCGGCCGGCTCGATCTCGCCTTTGTCCGCCCGCCGGAGAAGGCCGATGGCCGGATCGATCTGAAAGTCCTGTTTCACGAGACGCCGGTTGTCGCCGTGCCCTCCCGACACAGGCTCGCCTCGCGCAGCCGGCTGTTCGTGGAGACACTGGCCGACGAGCCGCTGATCGTGCCCGAGCGCCGCTCGCGTCCGCACAGCCACGATCTCACCATGAAGCTGTTCGAGCGCGCAGGGCTGCGCCCGACCATCTCGCAGATCGCCGAGGAGAAGCAGACCATCGTCAATCTGGTCGCGGCGAGAGTGGGCCTTGCGATCGTGCCCCGCTGGACCTCGCGGCTGAAAGTCGCCGGCGTGCGCTTCGTGCCGCTGGTGGTGAAGCAGGCGGAAGATTTGCGCCTGTTGCCGCTCGCCGCCGCGCGCCTCTCCGGCGCGTCCGATCCGCTGCGCGACGCTATGCTGGCCGTGCTGCGCCTGCGCCTGTCGCGCTATGCGGCGGGGGCGTGACGTCGCTGAGGCTCGCAGGCTGGCTGGAGCGAAGCGAAACCCATCATCCGGACCTCGCGAAAAATCCTCGAGGGGGATTTCGCGTTCGCTCAACCTATCCTGCGCGCTAGGCCGGATCGGGACGGTCGCAATCGTCGCGCCGCTTGAATGAAAGGGCTCCTTGACCACCAGATCAATCCGGATTCTCGAGGCTGAATGTCTCGGACTGCTCGTCATAGGCGAACAGCTCGGCGTAGCGCCCCCACGAGATCGCAGTCTTGAGGGTTTCGTCCGCGTAGCCTTCCGACATGTAGTCCTCGAGTTCGTTGCGGAAGCGCGCGGCGGGCGCCGTATGCGAGGGGCGCTCATCCAGTACGCGGCGGATCAGTGCGGCGACCGGCACATAGTTGCGCAGATGCTCGGCGAACAGTTTCTTGCGTGCGTCGGTTTCCAGATGCGCGAAGCGCGTTCCCGCCTCGGTCAGCATCATGTCGCCTTCGCTGAGATGCGCAAATCGCAGGAGCTGCAGCGCTTCGCCGAGGTGGAAGATCTCGTCCGCTTCGAGCTGAAGGTGATTTGCCAGAACCGGCAAATCGGCATGGCCGTTATAGGGTGGCGCCGCCAGGGTCTCGATCAGGCCGGAAAGCACGTTTGAGGAAGCGTGGTGAAGGAACATCCCGACCCCGGTGCCGGGAATGCCTTCCAGCGCGTGGGCCTTCGGCTCCGGTCGCTGCGTCATGCGCGCATAGATGCTGTCGACGAGCTGGCGGAATGCCGGATCGAGACGGTTGCGCGGGTGCGGCAGGTCGATCTTGATTTCGGCGGCGACACGGCCGGGGTTCGCCGAGAAGACGAGGATGCGATCGCACATCAGCACGGCTTCCTCGATGTTGTGCGTGACCATCAGCACCGACTGGATCGGCAGCCGGCCTTCGACCCAGAGATCGATGAGGTCGGTGCGAAGCGTCTCCGCGGTGAGCACGTCCAGCGCTGAGAACGGCTCATCCATCAACAACAGGTCCGGGTGCACCACCAGCGCGCGGGCAAAGCCGACGCGCTGGCGCATGCCACCCGACAATTCCTTGGGGTAAGCGGATTCGAATCCATCGAGTCCGATCAGGTCGATCGCCTCCAGGGCGCGCTTGCGGCGCTCGACATTGTCGATGCCAAGTGCCTCCAGTCCGAGTTCGACGTTCTGCTGCACCGTCAGCCAGGGGAACAGCGCGAACGACTGGAACACCATGGCGACGCCATGCGGCGGCCCGATGATGCGCTCGTCGCGGCATTTCGCATTGCCCGAGGAAGGCGGGATCAGTCCTGCGATGATGCGCAGCAGCGTCGACTTGCCCGATCCAGATCGGCCGAGCAGCCCGACGATTTCGTTCGGGTGAATGGTCAGGTCGACGTTTTCGAGCACCAGCAGTTGCTCGCCGCTTCCTTTCGGAAACGACCGACAGACGCCGCGCATGTCGATGAGGGGGACGGGTTGGTCGAGCATCTCTCCTCCTAACCAAGACGAAGGCGGCGTTCGCCGAATGCATAGAGCCGGCGCCAGAACAGGCGATTGAACAACGTGACGAGAACGCACATGGTCGCAATCCCAAACACGACGCGCGGAAAATCGCCGGCCTCAGTTGCCGATGCGATATAGGCACCGAGACCGGTGGCGGTCAGGCGCGTATCGCCCCAGCTTGCCACTTCCGCGACGATCGAGGCGTTCCATGAGCCGCCGGATGCCGTTATCGCGCCCGTGACGTAGTAAGGGAAAATGCCGGGCAGGATCACCTTGATCCACCAGCGCCATCCCCTCAGGTGGAGGCTTCCGGCCGCCTCGCGAAGATCGGTCGGGAATGCGCTCGCACCGGCAATCACATTGAACAGGATGTACCACTGGGTGCCCATGATCATCAGGGGGCTCAGCCAGATATTGGGGTCGAGGCCGTAGTGGACGATGGCCACCACGAAGATGGGAAAGGCAAGGTTGGCCGGGAACGCCGCCAGGAACTGGGCGAGCGGTTGGATATGCTCGGCAAGCTTCGGCCGCAGTCCGATCCAGACCCCGACCGGCACCCAGATCAGTGTTGCAAGCGTGATCAGCACGATGACACGCGCCAGTGTGATCAACCCTTGACCGAAGGCTTCGATGACGTCGCCCAAGCCGAGATGTGCGGACAAATATCGATAGGCCTTCCAGGCGGCGAAGCCGGTGATGGCTGCGATCGCGGCAAACCAGATCGCGTCGACGGCGCGCGAGGGGCCGCCTTTTCTCTCGACGGGCCGCAGCTCCGCTGGCAGAGCGATGCGCAGGGTAGAGATCGCGTTGTTCAGCGCGGCCAGCGGATAGGTGAGGGCGCGCAGCGCACGCGTGCGGCGGAATAGATCGAGCATCCAGGAGGTTGGCGCCTCGCCGGAGGTGGTCTGCTCGAAGCGGAATTTGTCGGCCCAGGCCACGATGGGGCGGAACAGCAGCTGGTCATAGGCGATGATGACCAGGAGCATGGCAAACAGGGCATAGCCGATCGCCGGCAGGCTGCGTTGCTGGATCGCCAGCGCCACATAGGAGCCCACGCCGGGCAGGGTAACCGTCGTATTGCCGACGGTGATCGCCTCCGACGCCACGACGAAGAACCAGCCGCCCGACATCGACATCATTGCGTTCCAGATCAGGCCGGGCATGGCGAAAGGCACGTCCAGCCGCCAGAACCGTTGCCAGCCGGAGAGGTGGAAGCTCTGCGTCACCTCTTCCAGGTCCTTCGGCACGTTGCGGATCGACTGGTACATGCTGAACGTCATGTTCCAGGCCTGGCTGGTGAAGATTGCGAACACGCACGCGAATTCGGCGCCCAGCACCCGTCCGGGAAACAGGTTCATGAAGAAGACGACGGTGAAGGTGAGGAAACCCAGGATCGGCACCGATTGCAGGATGTCGAGTAGCGGGATCAGCACCATTTCGGCGCGCCGGCTCTTGGCTGCGATCGTGGCGTAGGCGAAAGTGAAGACCGTCGAGCAGGCGATCGCCAGCAGCATTCGCATCGTGGTTCGCAGAGCATAGTAGGGAAGCTGAAGCGGATCGAGCGATACCGGCGTACGCTCGAGCTCCGAGAGCGGCACGGTAGTTTGCTCGCCGCCATAGACGAGCAGCACCATGACGCCGATCAGCAGGATCAGCGCCACGATGTCCCAGATGTTGGGCCGCAGGGCGGTCCGGCCGAGCACGCTGGTGCGGAAATCAGGCAACGTCATGAGGACCTGCTCGGGTCAGAACTCGGCATGCAGCGGCCAGAGAAGCTTGCGCCGCGGTCCGCTCCCCGCCGCCGCGCTTCTGCAATGGCGGAGCGGATCACGCTCCCACCCCGCGGGCCGCAGTCCCGGGGCGGCTGTCGCCACGGGATCGTTCGGGCGCAGAACGAGCGGGCGCGGCCTGCCAGTGACAGGCGAGCCGGGTCCCGTCGCCGGTCAGAGACCAGCGGCAGACCAGCCTTTGCTTGCCGATGCGGGAGCGCGGCCCCGGCCGTGGCACGGCCGGCAGGTTGTCATTGGCCGGGATTGGCGTGCGCGGTCCGGGCGCAGGGCGCCGGAGTCCGAGCAGATGAATTCGTGCGAATGTCCTGAACATCGCTCACCTCCACTTCCGCGTTCGCGCGGCAGGTCAGTGAGCGAGACGCGCCGCCTATCTGCGGTCGCTGACCCTCACGCGGCTGCCGCCGTCGCGATCGATATTTTCCGGCAGCACGGGTCCGGCTCGATAGGCCGGAGCAGCGTTGCCATCGTGACTACTGCCCATGTTCTCTTCGTTGGGTTGAGTTCTGTCCTGAACGGAATGTTCCGGACAGCTTCGGGGCACATACGCTCGCCTCCAGCCGCTGTCAAGCGCGGCTTGCTATCCTCCCCGGAGGATATCTGTTATCCTGGGGGGAGGATAGGAGACGCTCATGCCGGACGATTCCCACGCAGCCATTGCCCATCGCCTGAAGCGCGCCAATGGCCACCTCGAAACCATCATCGAGATGATTGCGGCAGGACGGCCCTGCGGCCAGATTGCCCAACAGCTGCAGGCTGTGGAGAGCGCGATCGAAAGCGCCAAGAAGGCGCTGATCCACGACCACATCAGCCACAGCCTCCAGCAATCATTTGGGACGGGTGCCAGAGGCAGGGCTGCGCTCAGGGATTTCAAGCTGATTGCGAAGTACCTTTGATGGCGCGGTCATCGCCGCTCTGGAGCAACCGCTTCAGCGGATTCCGATCGCGTCAGCGCGCCTGTGGAGAACATCCCCTGGTTCTTCCTTGAGCAATTGCTCCAGATCTGCCTGCTCCAGGGTCTCCTTCTCGAGCAGTTTCTTCGCCGCGCGATCGAGGATGCCGCGCCTTGCCCTCAACAAATCTTGCGCGTGCTGGAAGACCCGCTCCACGATGTCCTGAACCTCGTTGTCGATGGCGGCTGCCGTCTGGTCCGCATAGTCCCTGCGTTGCAGGGCAGGAGGCACCTCCCCGCCAGCGAGCAAACTGCTCGGCTCCCGGTCATAGGCCACGCTGCCCAGCTTTTCCGACATGCCATAGCGCGTGACCATGCTGCGCGCGATGTCGGTGACGCGGCGCAGGTCATCCGCGGCGCCGGTCGACAGATGTCCAAACACGATCGCCTCCGCTGCGCGGCCGCCGAGCAACACCGCCATCTTGTCTTCGAGCTCTTCCTTCGTCATCAGGAAACGGTCTTCCGTCGGGCGCTGGATCGTATAGCCGAGCGCGCCGACACCGCGCGGAATGATCGAAACCTTGTGCACCGGGTCCACGCCGGGCAGTGCGAGCGCGATCAGCGCATGGCCCATTTCGTGATAGGCCACGATCTCGCGTTCCCGCGGGTTGAGCAGCCGGTTGCGCTTCTCGAGGCCTGCAACGATGCGCTCGACCGCATTGTTGAAGTCGGACAGCGTGACGGCGTCGCCGCCGCGGCGCGTCGCCAGCAGCGCAGCCTCATTGACCAGATTGGCAAGGTCGGCGCCGGTAAAGCCCGGCGTCAGCGCAGCCACGATCTCCTCGCTTGCATCCGGAGCCAAGCGAATTCTTTTCATGTGCACGCGCAGGATTTCGGCGCGGCCTTTCTTGTCCGGCCGGTCGACCAGGACCTGGCGATCGAACCGGCCGGCGCGCAGCAGCGCGGGATCGAGGATTTCCGGCCGGTTGGTGGCGGCCAGGATGACCAGACCCGAGCTCGAGTCGAAACCGTCCAGCTCGACAAGGAGCTGGTTCAGCGTCTGCTCCTTTTCGTCATGTCCGCCGGCAAACGGTCCGATGCCGCGCGCGCGACCGAGTGCATCAAGCTCGTCGATGAAGATGATTGCAGGAGCTTTTTCCCGCGCCTGCTGGAACAGGTCCCTGACGCGCGCGGCACCGACGCCGACGAACATCTCCACGAATTCCGAGCCGGAGATCGAGAAGAACGGCACCTTGGCCTCGCCGGCGACGGCCTTTGCCAAAAGCGTCTTGCCGGTCCCGGGCGGCCCGACCAGCAGGACGCCCTTTGGCATGCGTCCGCCGAGCCTTCCATAGTCCTTGGGGTTCTTGAGGAAGTCGACGATTTCGCGCAGCTCATCTTTCGCTTCATCGACGCCGGCGACGTCGGCGAACGTCACGCCGGTGTTCGATTCCACGTAGATCTTGGCCTTGCTCTTGCCGATCGACATCAGCCCGCCGCCGAGCCCGCCGCTTTGCGACATGCGCCGGCCGATATACCACCACACGCCGAAGAACAGCAGCACCGGCATCACCCACGACAACAGGTCGCGCACGAACGTATTCTCGGTCTGGCCGGTGAAGCGCACGCCATGCTTTTCGAGCTCGCCGGCGAGCTCCCGGTCGACCCGCGTCGTCACGAATTGCTTCTGCCCGCCCGGCAAAGGCTCCTTCAACGTGCCCTGCAGGAAGCGGTCGGAGACGCTGACGCTGTCGATCTTGCCCTGGTTCAGCAACTCGTTGAACTGGCTGTAGGGAATGGGCGCGATCTGGCTTGCCGTGGTGATAAAGTATTGGATCAGGAACAAGCCGAGCAGGGCGGCGATCGTATAGCCTATGTTGAACCGGGTCTTGCTGTTCATTTCAGTGCTCCGGCAGGCGTAAACCAACGCCGCCAGGGGTAGTGCCGTTCCCTTTCTCGCCTTTCGGGTCAGAAACCTTTCGCGCGTTGTCGCGTTCTTTCCGGCGGCTTTCTTGGAGAGCCCGGTGCCCGGCCACAATCGCAATCCCGCCCCCGAGCAAACCTTGCCGGCGAGCGATCCGCCTGCCCTCAAGGGAGGACTTGCGACCGTGGGCCGTCCGCCACCGTAATCCGATCAACTCCCCCGGGGAGCGGACCGGGCCGGACGAGGATGAGACATGCCGCCAGGCCACCCCATGAACGAGATTGCCCGCAGCCTCATCGTCGCGGTTACCGTGCTCGCGGCGGTATTGCTGGGGTTGACGATTGCGAACGTCCGCTATTCGCCGTGGACCCATTCCGCCGCACGCGAGGTCGATCAGCGCGGCCCGCTTTCGGATTCCGAACGTGCGACCATCGAGATATTCGAGCGCGTGTCGCCCTCCGTGGTGCAGGTTGCGGCGGCGCGCTCGGAAGCGAATCCGTGGACCGAGGAGCCCGGCCAGGGCGCGTCGGGCACCGGCTTCGTCTGGGATTCCGACGGTCATATCGTCACCAACGACCACGTCGCGCAGGGCGCACGGGAGGTGGCCGTTCGCTTCGCTTCCGGGGAAGTCGTGCGCGCCGAGGTGGCCGGGACTGCGCCCAATTATGATCTGGCCGTGCTGCGGATCAGAGGCGGGACGCGCCCGCCGCCGCCGCTTGCCCTGGGAACCTCGTCCGACCTGAAGGTCGGTCAATCCGCTTTTGCCGTAGGCAATCCCTTCGGCCTCGACCAGTCCATGACCAGCGGGATCATCAGTGCGCTGAAGCGGCGGCTGCCGACGCAAACCGGCCGCGAGATTAGCAACGTCATCCAGACCGATGCCGCCATCAACCCCGGCAACTCCGGCGGGCCGCTGCTGGATTCCGCCGGGCGGCTGATCGGAGTGACCACGGCGATCATCTCGCCCTCCGGTTCGAATGCCGGCATCGGATTTGCGGTCCCTGCCGATATCGTCAATCGGGTGGTGCCCGAACTGATCAGGAGCGGCCGCGTGCCGACGCCGGGTATCGGCATCGTCGCCGCCAGTGAAGCGGTTGCAACACGGCTCGGCATCGAAGGCGTGATCGTGGTGCGCACGGCGCCATCGAGCCCGGCGGCGCGCGCCGGCATTCGTGGTGTTGACATGTCCTCGGGCCAGGTTGGCGACGTGATCAGCCAGGTGGATGGCAAGCAGGTGCGGCGGCTTTCCGACCTGACCGACCAGATAGAACAAGTCGGCGCGGGGAAAACTGTCAGACTGACGCTCAAACGCGGCTCCGACACGCGGGACGTCGATGTCGATATCGTCGACATCGGCCGGTCCTAGGGTGTGCGCGGCAAAGGTGTGGCAAATCCGGCACGACGGGCAAATCAATATTTCGGCCTTTCGGAAGACGTGTCAAGTCCCTCGGTAGAAAATATTACGCTTTTCAGAATACGCAAATCGTGCAACAACCTTCCCAGCCCGCGCCGCCATGAGGGGACGAAACGCGATCGTCACGGAACGTTGGCGCGGGTTGCGATGGACGCTGCGGCGTCAGGCGGGCTTTGCTCGCCGGACGAAAACGCTGCGGCGGACGGCGAAGTCGTGTGGTCCTGGCGCCGCGACCCTGGCGTCTATCCCTGCCGGCCTGTGCTGGCGGGGCAACGGTGACAATAAAGGCCGCTCACCGGGGAGAGCTCGTATAAGCCGTAAACCATTGCGCGGGGAAAGCCGGGATGTCCTGGCTGTACCTGTAGTTTAACCCGTGTGCTTTTCTGTAGCACTCTTCGCACACGGGACTGCGGGCGCAGTCGGCGCCCGGCTTTCCCTGCGCCCTCTTTCGGAAGAGGGCCAACGAAATGGCACAACCCGGGTGAAAACCCGCCGCGGGAACGAGTACGTATGTCTCTCCGTCATTTGCGAGCCAACGGGTCCGCGCGAACACATGCCTGATGACAGCCTCCGCGAAGCAATCCACCTGTCCCCTCGGGGAAAGATGGATTGCTTCCGCCTTCGCTCTTCGAGCTTCGCCGGGTTCTGGATCGCGACGTCGGAGATCAAATGACTGTAATCGGCGGTCATCACCG
>DASWVJ010000105.1:0-23179 GCA_036406295.1 Bradyrhizobium sp. | reverse complement strand
CTCCTCGTCATCGCCGTGCGAGACGACGAGACGCTTGCCGAAGCGCCAGATCAGGGCGCCGACGTCGTCCATCAGCATGAACATCGCCGGCACGAACACCAGCGACAGCACCGTGGAGAACAACAGGCCGCCGATCACCGCCAGCGCCATCGGCGAGCGGAACTCGCCGCCGGCGCCGACCGCAAGCGCTGAAGGCATCATGCCGGCGACCATCGCAATCGTCGTCATCACGATCGGACGGGCGCGCTTCATGCCGGCGTCGATCATCGCCTCCTGGCGCGTATTGCCTTCCCTGATCGCTTCGATAGCGAACTCCACCAGCATGATGGCGTTCTTGGTGACGATGCCCATCAGCATCAGGATGCCGATCCACACCGGCGTGGTGAGCTGCTTGCCGGTGAGGAGCAGTGCGCCGACCGCGCCGCCGATCGAGAGCGGCAGCGAGAACAGGATGGTGAGCGGCTGCAGGAAGGTGCCGAACAGCAGCACCAGCACGGCATAGACCATCATCAGGCCGGCTGTGATCGCGGTGGCAAAGCCTTCAGACAATTCATTGAGGCTTTCGGCGTCGCCCGACGGGCTCACCCTCACGCCCTTGGGCAGGCTCTTCATGACCGGCAGGTCCCAGATCGCCTTGGTGGCATCGCCGAGCGCGGCGTTGCCGACGAGGTCGGCCGCGACAGTCGCCTGCCGCTCGCGGTCGTAGCGATTGATGCTGGTCGGACCCTGGTCGAGCTGGATGTCGGCGACCACGGAGAGCGGGACGCCGCCGCGTTCGCCGCGCTGGCCGAGCGGAACGCGCAATTGCTGCAGCATCGACAGATCGCCGCGCGCGGAATCCTCGAGCTGGACGCGGATCGGCACCTGGCGGTCGCCGGCGTCGAATTTCGCCAGCGCAGGCCCGACGTCGCCGATGGTGGCGACACGGATGGTCTGCGACAGGCTCTCGGTGGAGACGCCGAGCCGCGCCGCCAGTTCGGCGCGCGGCCGGATGCGCAGCTCCGGCCGGTCGAGTGAGGTTTCCGAGATCACGTTGGCGATGGTCGGAATCCGCTTCATCTGCGTCGCCAGCTCGCTGGCGACGTTGTTGACGATATTGCTGTCAACGCCGGTCACAACAAGCGAAATGGCGCGCAGGCCGTTTTCGTCGAGGAACCAGAAGCGGATATCGGGAATATTCACGAGCTCGTTGCTGATCGACAGCTCAAGCTCACGCTGGGTGATTTTGCGTTCGGTCTTCGGCGTGTAGTTGATGATCAACGCGGCGCGACGGACTTCGAGCGTGCCGGGTGGAACGCGGCCGCCGTCGACGAAGACGTTCTTCACCTCGGGCCGCTTGCGCAGGCGAGCGACGATCTCTTCGGTGACCTTCTCGGTGTAGGCGAGCTGGGTGCCGGGCGGCAGTTCAAGCGCCAGCAATGAGCGCGCGGTGTCCTGCGCCGGCAGGAAGCCCTGCGGCAATAGCGTGATGCTCCAGATCGAGGCGGCGAAGATGCCGAAGCCGATCAGGATGGTGATGAAGTAATGCTTCACCGACCATGTGACGAGGCTGTGATACTTCCGCAGGATGAAGCCCGGCGGCGGGTCCTCGTGCTTGGTGTCCTTCATGAAATAGGCAGCCAGCATCGGCGTGACGAAGCGCGCCGCCAGCAGCGAGAAGAATACCTGCACCGACACCGTGATGCCGAACTGCTTGAAGAACTGCCCGGCAATGCCCGACATGAAGCTCGCGGGGGCAAAGATCGCGATGATGGTCAGCGAGATTGCGATCACAGCAAGGCCGATCTCGTCGGCTGCTTCCAGCGCCGCGCGATAGGGCGACTTGCCCATGCGCATGTGGCGCACGATGTTTTCGATCTCGACGATGGCGTCGTCGACCAGAATGCCTGTCGATAGCGTGATGGCGAGGAAGGAGACGAGGTTGAGCGAGAAGCCCAATATGTCCATCGCCCAGAAGGCAGGGAAGATCGACAGCGGCAGCGAGACCGCGGCGATGATGGTGGCGCGAATGTCGCGCAGGAATAGAAACACGATGATGACCGCGAGAACGGCGCCTTCGAAAAGGGTCGAGATCGCAGCTTCGTAGTTGCCCTTGGTGAAGTTGACCGAGGTATCGATCAGCTTCAGGTCGACGTCGGGATAGGCGATCTTCAGCGCATCGATGCGCTTCTGCACGGCGGCCGCGACCACCACGTCGGAAGCGCCCTTGGAGCGCTTGATGCCGAGCGCCACCACCGGCTCGCCGTTGAAACGGGCGAAGGTGCGGCGGTCGGCGATGGTATCGGTGACGGTGCCGAGATCGTCGAGGCGAACCTCGCCGCCGGAGAACAGCGGGATCATGGTGCCGGCAAGCTCGTTCAGCGTCTTGGCCCCGGCCAGCGTGCGGATCGCCTGGTCGTTCTTGCCGATTTCGGCCCGGCCGCCGGCGACGTCGACATTGGTGCCGCGCAGGATCTGGCTGACATTGACGGCAGTCAGCCCCGCGGCCTGCAACCGGTCGGGATCGAGCGAGACGAGGATCTCGCGCTCGACGCCGCCGATGCGCTCGACCTGCGCGACGTTACGCACGCCCTGCAGCGCGCGCTTGACCACGTCGTCAACGAAATAGGAGAGCTGCTCCGGCGTCTTGCCGGGCGAGATCGCGGCATAGGTGACGATCGGCAGGCCGATGACGTCGACGCGCTGGATCAGCGGCTCGGTGACGTTCTGCGGCAGGTTGGCGCGCACGCGCGTTACCGCGTCCTTGACGTCGTTCAGCGCGCGGTCGGTGTTGGTCTCCAGCGCGAACTGAATGGTGGTCACCGACAGGCCGTCGGTAATGGAAGAGGAGATGTGCCGCACGCCCTCGACGCCGGAGACGCCGTCCTCGATGGTCTTGGTGACCTGAGATTCAAGCTCGGCCGGTGCGGCGCCGAATTGCGATACCGCGACCGAGATCACGGGGATATCGGCGGAAGGCAGCCGTGTGACCGCGAGCTTGGTGAACGAGACCCAGCCGAGCACCAGCAGGATGATCGAGAAGACGATGGAAGGAAGCGGATTGCGGATCGACCAAGCGGAAATATTGAGAGCCATCAGCGTACCCGCACACGATCGAGTTCATCGGCAAACATGGTCTTGACCTGGTCGCCGTCGTGCAGCGACGTACCGGCATCGGCCACGACGACTTCGCCCACGTCGAGGCCTTCAAGAATTTCGGTGGAGGTGTCGGACGACAGCCCGACGCGAACCTTGCGCGTCTCGATCGTGTTGCCCCCCTTGACCACCTGAACGGTAAGGCGGTCGATTGCGGTGTGAGGCACCGCGACGCCGCAGCTGCGCTTGGCGTCGATATTGGCGCGCGCGAACATGCCGACCTTCAGCGAGGGATTGCTGGTCAGGGCAATCCTGACCTTGCCGAGCTGGCTGGTGCGGTCGATCTGCGGCGACACCAGGCGGACACGGCCGACAAGATCGGGCGCGCCGTCGCGGCTGATGCGGGCGGTCGCGCCCGGATTGAGCTTGAGCATGTGGACGCTCGGCACTTCGGCGTCGAGCTCGATTTCGTTGTTGATGGCGATGCGGAACATCGGGCCGGCCTGCGGCGAGGCCGGCGCGCCCACGATGGTGCGGACCTCGGTAATCAGCCCGGCGGCCGGCGCGCGCAGCGAGATCGGACCGGTGCGGCCGCCCTGCGGCTGGCCCGGCTGCGGCGGCGGGGGTGACAGGCGCGCCAGTTCCTGGTTCTCGGTAACGGTGTCGCCCTCGCGGACGAATAGGTCGGTGATTTTCGAGCCTTCCTGATCGGCGCCGACCACGGCCTCGCGCTTCGGCACGATGAATCCCGTGACCCGCACCATGTCGGAGAAGCACGCATTGACGGTCTTGGCGACCACGACCAGCGCCTGGCCGGCAGCTTCAGGCTTCTCGCGATGGGGACGATGCTCCCACCAGTAGTACCCGCCGACGAGCGCGACAAAGACAAGCGTTCCGAGCGCAGGCTTGATATATTCGGTGAGTGGCTTCATCGCCGGATCATTCCAGGACCAAATTCGTGTGGAGCGGCGCCGCAGCGCTGGGCGGGCGACCTATGTTAGCGTGTTTTGCGGGGCTGTGGATACCATCCGGCCGCTGTGAACCGCCGGGAAAGCGCGCAAAAAGCCTCCGTTCGGAATCGGCCCGGACGGAGGCTTTTTCTTGAGATAACCGGAAGCACCACGCCAGTCAGCTTAAAGCTTGTTTACTTCTGCGCGGTGACCTTGGTTTCCATGTTGACCACCTGCACACGGCGGTTGACCTCCGCGAGCGGCTGGCTGGGATCCTTCAGCTTGCTCTTGCCATAGCCGACGGTGACGAGATCGCTGCCGTTGATGCCGTATTTGTCGATCAGATACTTCTTGATCGCGTCGGCGCGGCGCTCGGACAGGTTCTGGTTATATTCTTCGGTGCCCGCCGCGTCGGTGTGGCCGGCGACCACGAAAGTCGAGCCTTTCAGCTCGGCATTGGACAGTGCGCGGCCGAGCGCCTGCACCGAGGGGATCGACTTGGCGCTGATGTCGGCTGAATTATAGTCGAAGGTGATTTCCAGATCGATCTTCGGCTTGTCCTGAACGATGGCGGCGATCTCCTCGCGCTCGTTGGCGGACAGCGAACGGGTGCTGCGGCCGCGGACACTGGTGACAAACTTGCTCTGCGCGGTATTGGCGGCGGGCTCTGCCGATCCGCCGATGGACAAGCCGCGGGTCAGCGGCTTCTTGGCCGGGGTCAGCGCCCTGAGGATCTGGTCCTCCGTGACCTCGTCGGCGGCCAGTGCCGCGCCGATGCCAAAGGACAATGCGGCGCCGACGGTCAAAATCGCAGCGATCGCGGTCAGATTCCTGCTTCGAGAATGTTTTGCCATTGCCAGTCCCTCCTGCGCTGCCCCGCGCGGTTCCAATCAGCTTACCAAATTGACGGCCGGACCTGACCCGGTCGCGGCGTTGATTAGTCTATGGCGGCTAGCCCGGGGTTCGAATGCGGCGCCGCCTCAAAAACGAGTCACTGCACCCCGTAATCCGCAAATTCCTTCACAATATTCGGGTCCATTGCCTTGGCGTTAGCTATATCCAAGTCGCCCTCGGCAATCGAGCCATTTCGCTTCTTGGCCAGCCCCCGCCCGTACAGCGACGAGGTCAGCCTCGGATTGATTCGCAATGCGGCGTCGAAATCGGCGATGGCGTTCTTGTTCTGGCCGCTCTTGAGGTTCAGCAGGCCCCGGCTGTCGAGCGCATCGACGAAATTCGGCCGCAGCCGCAGCGCTTCGTTGCAATCCTTCAATGCCGCCTGCAGGTCGCCGATCACGGTTCGGGTCCAGCAGCGGTTGTTGTAGGCCTCGACGTCCTTCGGGTTCAGCCGCAGCGAATTGTTGAAATCCCTGATCGCAAGGTCATAGGCGCCCTTGCTGGCATAGACCTGTCCGCGCCGGTACAAGGCTGCCGCGTCGTCCGGATTATCGTTCAGCTTGGCGGTCAGGCTCTTGATGGTCGGGTCGTCAGCCAGCGCCACTTCCGTCTTCGCCGGCTGCTGTTGCGGCGGCGGAGGTGGCGGCGGCGGAACGGTGACCTCGACCTGCTTCGGCGGAGGCGGAATTTCGATCTTCGCCGGCTCCTGCGGAGGCGGTGGGGGAGGCGGCGGAGGCGGAGGGATGTTTGCCTGCTGCTTGGCCGGAGGCGGCGGGACATTCGCCTGTGCCGGCGGGGTTGAAGGGCGAGAGCCGCCGGGAGTGAAGGAAAAATCCTCCGCCAGCGAGGAGGAAATCCACGGCACCTGCTCGCTACGCGAGGCGCGGGTGACCCCGACACGGGTGCGGTTCAGCGTTTCCTCGGCCGTCAGGTCGGGGACGCGGATTTCCTTGAGCAATTCGCGCACGAACAGGCTGCGGTCGCTGCCATTGTCGGCGACCACGGAAGACAGGGCCGCCGAGTACATCACCAGCGTGCCGTTCGGCGCGATGACCGGCGCAAGGCCGGCGGAGAAGCTGCGGAACCGCCGTTCAAACGGGTTGCGCCTGCTGGCATCGATCAGGGCAATCTTGACGCCGGCGCCGCGGCTGTTGATCTCGCCTAGCACCTTCTCGAGGCTGAAGCCGTCGCGGCGCACATCGGGCTCGGTCCATATCTGGGCGTCCACCGGGATCATGTAGCTCTGCCGCCCGGATTCGATGCCGAAGCCGGAGAAGAACAGCAGCGCGACCGAGCCGGGCTTGATCTTGCCGTACAGGCGGTCGAAGGCGCGACGCATCTGGTCGCCGGTCAGATTCTCGCCGATCTCGACCGCAAAGCCATCGCGCTTCAATTCGTCGGCCACGTCGCGGGCGTCATTGATCGGTTCGCGCAGGGGCGCCTCGGCGTCCGGATATTTTGCATTGCCGATGATGAGCGCCAGGCGCTCGCCGGTGGCTAGCGACGGTACAGCCGATGAGACCGAAAGGAGCAGGGAAAGAAGCAATACGCGGATTTTCATAGCGGCGGCGGTCCAGCCCAAAAAGGCGCCGATCCAGCTTGCGCCGCGGCGACCTTACTCGACGGAAAAGCGATTATCAAACCCGGCCGCCGGACCGTCAACCGCTTGCCGCGTCACCGTTAATTGCGACAATTCACCGCGACAAAAGTAGCAGGGGCCCACGGGAATAAGCGGCGCTTTGTCCCCCCGCGGATCGCCCTTGTGGCGAGCCGCGGATACCGGTTCCCGGCGGATTAGACCCGCCGATTCAATGTGATTCGCCTCACATTGCAGGCCGAGCACGCACACGCCTGACATGCGCGGGCGCCGTTTGACCTTTGCCTGTCACGATGGCTTGGTGCCTCGCCCGACCCTTCACAATCAAAAAGCAAAGCCTATGGGAAACGCCTACGAAATCTTCGCGCTGCGCTACGCCACCATGTCGCCGCGCACGCCTCACATGAATTTCCTTGCGCCCGATCCGCACGACACGACGGCGCAGGATCTCGACTATTTCGTCTGGCTGATCCGGGGCGGCGGCCGCGACATCCTGGTGGATACCGGCTTCAACGCGGAGGAGGCGAAGGCGCGCGCCCGTAAGCTGACGCTCAATCCGGTCGACGCGCTGGCGGGCTTCGGCGTCAAGGCGGAAGCGATCGGGGACGTCATCGTCACCCATCTGCATTACGATCACGCCGGCAATCTCGACCGTTTTCCCAACGCGCGCTTTCATCTGCAGGACCGCGAGATGAGCTACGCGACCGGGCGCTGCATGTGCACCGGCATGCTGCGGCACCCGTTCTCGGTCGAACACGTCACGTTGATGGTGCGCCATGTCTATGGCGAGCGCGTCACCTTCCATTCCGGCGACGGCGAGATCGCACCGGGCGTGACCGTGCATCGCGTCGGCGGCCATTCGGACGGCTTGCAGGTGGTGCGGGTCGAGACCGCGCGAGGTCCCGTGGTGCTGGCCTCGGACGCCGCGCATTACTACGCGAACCTGCAGAAGAAGAGCCCGTTCCCGATCGTCTATAATGTCGGCGACATGGCGCAGGGATGGGAAATCGTCGAGCGGCTTGCCGGCCATCCCGACCGCTTCATTCCCGGTCACGATCCGATCGTGAGTGAGATCTATCCGCGCGCGAGCGACGAGGTCGATGCCTTTGCGTTGCATCTGGCGCCGTCGCGTTCGTTCGTAAAATAGCAAAGCGTTTCGAGCGAAGTGAGCACCGGTTCGCGTGAAGAAAATGCGTCACATAAGATAAGTGCAGGCGGAAAATGACAGGGTACAAGACCATCGGCTTCATCGGCCTTGGCGTGATGGGCGAGCCAATCTGCCGCAATCTCGTGAAAAAGAGCGGGCGGCGTGTGCTGGCGTTCGATCTCTCGACCGAGCCGCTGGCGCGGCTGCGCGGCGAGGGCGCCGAGATTGCGGCCTCCGTCGCCGACGTATTGAAACAGAGTGATCTCGTTTTCCTTTGCCTGCCCAGCGCCAAACACGTGCGCGCGGTCTTTGAGGGCGACGGCATCCTGCAGAACATCCGCACCGGGCAGGTGATCGTCGACCTCGGCACCTCGTCGGTAAGTCAGACCCGCAATTTCGCAAGGCAACTGGCGGCGAAGGGCGCCTCATGGGCGGATGCGCCGATCGCGCGCACGCGGCAGGCGGCGCAGGACGGCACGCTCAGCGTCATGGTCGGAACGACGCCGGCGCTGTTTGCCGCGATCGAACCCTTGATCCGCTGCTTCGCCACCGATGTCACCCATTGCGGCGATGTCGGCGCCGGGCAGGTGACGAAAATCCTCAACAACATGGTGCTGTTCGAAAC
This sequence comes from Bradyrhizobium sp., assembly GCA_036406295.1. Classification (GTDB taxonomy): domain Bacteria; phylum Pseudomonadota; class Alphaproteobacteria; order Rhizobiales; family Xanthobacteraceae; genus Bradyrhizobium. Next base: position 14,891 of record DASWVJ010000105.1, on the reverse strand, counting down.
GGTCAATGCGCTCGCGGAAGCCGTCGCGGTGGCCCGGCACAATGGCGTCGACGCAAAACTGCTGCTGGAAACACTGTCCAAGGGCTCGGCCGACAGTTTTGCGCTGCGTAATCACGGCATGAAGGCGATCTTGCCCGGAGTGTTTCCGGAGCGCGCGTTCTCGACCGAGTATGCGCTGAAGGATCTGTCCTATGCGCTGGAGCTTGCGGGTGACGCCGGATTGAAGATCCGCGGCGCGGAATTGATCGGGACGATCCTGCAGGAAGCGATCGATGCGGGGTCGGGCGACAATTATTTCCCGGTCATCGCAAAGCACATCGGTCGGGCTTGATCGTCATTCCGGGGCGCCACGCAAGTGGCGAACCCGGAATCTCTCGCGCCCGTATCACCTCGAGGTTCCGGGTTCGTCGCTCCGCGCCGCCCCGGAACGACGGTGTTCAATACGCCTCCTTCGCGTCGGCTTCCTCGCTGGTCTGCAGCAGATGGAGGCTCGCCTCGAGCTTGCCGAGCAGCATCGCAAGATCGCGCCGCTCCTGCGCGGAGAGGCAGGCGAGGACTTCCTGCTCGCGCTGCAACAAGCCCGGAAAAAGCTCTTCATACAGCGCGCGGCCCTTACGCGTCAGGCGCAGGCGGAATTCGCGGCGGTCGTTTTCGTTCTCGACGCGCTCGATGATCTGACGCTTCATCAGCGCCGTCACCGCGCGGCTGATGGTCGACTTGTGCGTCCGCGTGCAGTCCGCGACATATTGCGCGCTGCAGGGCTCCTTGCGGAAGCCTAGCGTGGCGAGCACTCTCCATGCGGGAATATCGAGGCCGTAACGCTCCTGGTATTCGACGGCGAGCGCGCTTGAGAGCTCCGCCGCCAACCGATTGAGGCGGAACGGCACGAATTTGAAAAGGTCGAGCCGCGCGTTCTTCTTCGCGGCCGCGTCGTCGCGGGGAGAAGCGGGCTCGCTCAACGCCTTCGCCAAGGGTCGCTCCAATTTGAGTTGACGGCGGGCCGCGGACGGAGTTTAAGATAGTTGCATATGCGACTAATTACCAGTCGCATAGCCCGTTGGCCAGAGCAAATCCATGCCGCAGAGCAAAGTCCAGTTTGGCTATCGACGCCATCCTGACCAGAATCGGCCCGCCGCTGCACCGGCGGAACATGCGGTCGTGGTTGTGGGCGCCGGCCCCGTAGGCCTGTCGCTCGCGATTGATCTGGCGCAGCGCGGGCAAAAGGTGCTGCTGCTCGATGATGCCGACCGGATCGGCGAGGGTTCGCGCGCGATCTGTTTCTCGAAGCGCGCGCTGGAATTCTGGGACCGGCTCGGGGTCGGCGACCGCATGGTCGACAAGGGCGTGGTGTGGAGCGTCGGCAAGATCTTTCACGGCGCCTCCCAGGTCTACGAGTTCAACCTGCTGCCGGAGGAGGGTCACAAGCGGCCGGCTTTCATCAACCTGCAGCAATTCTATGCGGAGGCGTTTCTGGTCGACCGCGTCGAGCAATTGCCGGACATCGACCTGCGCTGGCGCAACAAGGTGAGCGGGCTCGAGCGACGCAACGACTATGTGGCGCTGACGATCGACACGCCCGAGGGGCCCTACGAGGTGCACGCGCAATATGTCGTCGCCTGCGACGGTGCGCGCTCGTCGCTGCGGCAGATGGTTGGCGCGGAATTCTCCGGTCAGGTGTTCGAGGACCAGTTTCTGATCGCCGACGTCAAGATGACCGCGGCATTCCCGACCGAGCGCTGGTTCTGGTTCGATCCGCCATTTCATGCCGGCCGCTCGGCGCTCTTGCACAAGCAGCCGGACGATGTCTGGCGCATCGACCTGCAGCTTCGCCCGGATGCCGATCCGGTGGTCGAAAAGAAGCCGGAAAACGTGGCGCCGCGGATTGCGCGCATGCTCGGCCATGAAGATTTCGATTTCGAGTGGATATCGCTTTACAAATTCCAGTGCCGGCGCATGGACCGCTTCCTCCATGGCCGTGTGATCTTTGCCGGCGACTCCGCGCATCAGGTTTCGCCGTTCGGCGCGCGCGGCGCCAATTCCGGGCTGGAGGATGCCGAGAATATTGCCTGGAAGCTCGATCGCGTGCTGCGTGGCACGTCGCCTGAAACGCTGCTCGAGACCTATCACACCGAGCGCAGCGCTGCGGCCGACGAGAACATCCGCGAGTCGACCCGCTCGACCGATTTCATGGCGCCTGCGACGAGCCAGGAGGCGCGGCTGCGCAAGGCCGTGCTGTCGCTCGCCAAGGAGACCGAATTCGGCAAGCGCATGGTCAATGCCGGCAGGCTGTCGGTGCCCTCGGTCTACGACACGCCGCTGTCCACGCCTGACGCCGACACCTGGCACGGCGGCCCGCGGCCGGGAACATCGATGCCGGACGCGCCGGTTGCGGACCGCACGGGCAATCCGATGTTCCTTACCGAGGCTTTCATCCGCAAGGGAACGCGCTTCACGCTGCTGACGTTTGGCAATGGCAAGGTGGTGGACGCGCCCGAGGGCGTAGGCACCATCCGCGTCGGCGGCGAGGATGGCTTGATCGATGCGGCGGGGCTGGCCGGCAAGCGCTATGACGCCGCAGCCGGCGCGACCTATCTGCTGCGGCCCGACGGCTACGTCGCCGCGCGCTTTCGCCAGCCGTCACGCCCGGCCATCGATGCGGCGCTGGCGCGCGCCTGCGGGCTCAATTGAGGTTTTTCGCGATGCCGCTGTCGACCAGTTCGAATTTCGCCAGGCCCGACGACGCCTTCCGCGCCATCGTCGAGGCGCATCGGGGCCTCAGCGAGGCCGAAAGCGCCGATCTCGATGCGGCCCTGGTGCTGGTGCTCGCCAATCACATCGGCGACATCGGCGTCCTTCTCGAGGCGATCGCATTGGCAAGACGGCGCATGCTGGACGCGAGCCAGCAGCAACAACAGCAACAACAATAGCAACAACAACAGGCTCAGGGGAATTTCGTCAATGGCGACTATCGGTTTCGCATCCACCGGGGACCTCGCGGAGAAGAAGGTCACTTTCTCCGAGATCGGCCCCGATCTCTACGCGTTCACCGCCGAGGGCGATCCGAACTCGGCCGTGATCGTCGGCGACGACGGCTGTCTCGTGTTCGATGCGCAGGCCACGCCCGCGATGGCGAACAAGGTGATCGAGCGGGTACGCACCGTCACCGACAAGCCGATCAAATATGTCGTGCTGTCGCATTATCACGCCGTCCGCGTGCTGGGCGCATCCGCCTACAAGGCGCAAGGCATCGTCGCCTCGCAGGAAACCTATCGGCTGATCCAGGAGCGCGGCCAGCAGGATTGGGATTCCGAGTACGGCCGCTTCCCGCGCCTGTTCCAGGACGCCAAGAGCATTCCGGGCCTGACCTGGCCGACGCTGACCTTCGAGACCGAAATGACCGTCTACCTCGGCAAGCGCGAGGTGCAGCTGATGTCGCTAGGGGCAGGTCACACCTCCGGCGACATCGTCGCCTGGGTGCCGGACGCCGAGGTGATGCTGTCGGGCGACCTGATCGAGTATCACTCTGCCTGCTATTGCGGCGACGCCTATTTGCGCGAATGGCCGGCGACGCTGAACGAGATCCGCGCCTTCAATCCCAAGGCCATCGCGCCGGGCCGCGGCGATGCCCTGAAGGGCGTCGCCACCGTGCGCGATGCGATCGCGATGACGCGCGACTTCGTCACGACTCTTTACGGTGCGGCCGAGACCTCGGTCGCCAAGGGCCGCAGCTTGAAGGAATCGATGGCGGCGACGCGCGAGGTGATGGACCCCAAGTTTTCGACGTTTGCCATCTATGAACACTGCCTGCCATTCAACGTCTCGCGCGCATTCGACGAGGCGTCAGGGCTGGACGAGCCCGTGATCTGGACCGATGCGCGCGATCGCGAAATGTGGGCGGCCTTGCAAGGAGGAGGATAGACATGAATATCAATACCTCGCCTGAAACCATCGGCCGCAATTCGGTGCAGATTACGCCGGGTTACATGTCCGGCTTCGGCAACAGCTTTGAAACCGAGGCGCTGCCCGGTGCATTGCCGATGGGGCGCAATTCGCCGCAGCGCTGCGCCTACGGGCTCTATGCCGAGCAGCTCTCCGGCTCGCCCTTCACTGCGCCACGCGGCAGCAACGAGCGCTCCTGGCTTTACCGCATCCGTCCGTCGGTGAAACATTCCGGCCGCTTCACCAAGGTCGATATGGGCCTGTGGCGCACCGCGCCCTGCCACGAACACGAGCTGCCGATCGCGCAGCTGCGCTGGGACCCAGCGCCGTTGCCGAAAGGTGATGTCACCTTCCTGCAGGGTGTGCACACCATGACCACGGCCGGCGACGCCAACACGCAAGGCGGCATGGCGGCGCACATGTATCTGATCACCAAGTCGATGGTGGACCAGAATTTCTACAATGCCGACGGCGAGATGATGTTCGTGCCGCAGCAGGGCAATCTGCGCCTCGTTACCGAATTCGGCCGCATCGACATCGAGCCCGGCGAGATTTCCGTGATCCCGCGCGGCGTCAAATTCCGTGTCGAGATTCCGAACGGGCCGGCCCGCGGCTACCTCTGTGAAAATTACGGCGGCGCCTTCACGCTGCCGGAGCGCGGCCCGATCGGCGCCAATTGCCTCGCCAACTCGCGCGATTTCCTGACGCCGGTAGCGGCCTATGAAGACAAGGACACGCCGAGCGAGCTCTACGTGAAATGGGGTGGCTCGCTGTTCAGGACGGAGTTGCCGCATTCGCCGATCGACGTGGTGGCCTGGCACGGCAACTACGCGCCCTACAAATACGACCTGCGCACCTTCTCGCCGGTCGGCGCCATCGCCTTCGATCACCCCGATCCCTCGATCTTCACCGTGCTCACCTCGCCGTCGGAAACCGCGGGCACGGCAAATATCGACTTCGTGATCTTCCCGGAGCGCTGGATGGTGGCGGAGAACAGCTTCCGTCCGCCCTGGTACCACATGAACATCATGTCGGAGTTCATGGGACTCATTTACGGTGTCTACGACGCCAAGCCGCAGGGCTTCGTCCCCGGGGGCGCGTCCCTGCACAATTGCATGCTGCCGCACGGCCCGGACCGCGAGGCTTTCGATCATGCCAGCAATGTGGAGCTGAAGCCGGTGAAGCTCACGGGCACTATGGCCTTCATGTTCGAGACGCGTTTCCCGCAGCGGGTGACGGAATATGCGGCGAAGTCGTCGACGCTGCAGGCCGATTACGCCGATTGCTGGAAGGGACTGGAGAAGCGGTTCGATCCGAACAAGCCGTGAGTATGCATTGATCGTCATCGCCGGGCTTGACCCGGCGATCCATCGCTCTTTGAAAGATGGATGCCCGGGTCAAGGCCCGGGCATGACGATTTTCCTGATTGGAGAGCTGTAGTGCCCCACCCCAACGACCCCAAGCTCCGCTCTTTCATTCCGGTCGATCCCGCCTCCGACTTCCCGATCCAGAATCTGCCCTACGGTGTGTTCTCGGCAAAGGACGGGCTTGCCCCGCGCGTTGGCGTGGCGATCGGCGACTACGTGCTCGATCTCTGGCAGCTCGCCCAGGACTGCCGCCTCGACGTTGTCGAGCCGAGCGTATTTGCCGCAGCCACTTTGAACCCGTTCATGGCGCTGGGGCCGCAGGTGTGGTCGAAGACACGGGCGCGGATCAGCGAGCTGTTGCGGCAGGATCATCCCGAATTGCGCGACAATGAAGAGCTGCGCAAGCGCGCGCTGGTGCCGATGGCGAACGCAAAGCTGCATCTGCCGCTCACGGTCGCCGGCTATACCGATTTCTATTCCTCAAAGGAGCACGCCACCAATGTCGGCGTCATGTTCCGCGGCAAGGACAATGCGCTGCAGCCGAACTGGCTGCATATGCCGATCGGCTACAACGGCCGCGCCTCCACGGTGGTGGTCAGCGGCACGAAGGTAAAGCGGCCGCGCGGGCAGTTGAAGCCGCCGAATGTGGATGTGCCGAGCTTCGGCCCGTGCAAGCGGCTCGACTTCGAGCTCGAGATGGGCGTCGTGGTCGGTCAGGGCTCGAAGATGGGCGAGATGCTCACCGAGGCGCAGGCGGAGGAGATGATCTTCGGCTTCACGATCCTGAACGACTGGAGCGCGCGCGACATCCAGCAATGGGAATATGTGCCGCTCGGGCCGTTCCAGGCCAAGGCTTTCGCGACCTCGATCAGCCCGTGGATCGTGACGCGCGAGGCGCTGGAGCCGTTCCGTCTGCACGGGCAGGCGCAGCAGCCGGAGCCGCTGGCTTATCTGAAGCAGTCGCGGCCGAATAATTACGACATGGAGCTCGACGTTGCGCTTCGCGCCAGCGGCATGAACGAAGCGAAGAGCATCTGCCGCACCAATTTCAGGTACATGTACTGGTCGTCGGTGCAGCAGCTCGTGCACCATGCCTCGAGCGGCTGCGCCATGAACGTCGGAGATCTGCTAGGGAGCGGCACGATCTCCGGTCCGGAGAAGCACCAGCGCGGCAGCCTGCTCGAGATCAGCTGGAATGGTACCGAGCCGGTGGAACTCGCGGCCGGCATCAAGCGCTCTTTCCTCGAGGACGGCGACTCCCTCGTCATGCGCGGCTGGTGCCAGGGCGACGGCTACCGCGTCGGCTTTGGCGAGGTCGAAGGAACGATCGTCGCGGCTTAGTGTCAGCCCGGGGCACGCGAAGCGTGAACTCTGGAGCGCCCTTGCGCTCCTGAGAATCTCGAGATTCCCCGATGCGCAATTGCGCATCTGAGGTCTGGTCCTTCGGACCATCCCGGAATGACGGTGTGGAGAGGTCAGCGTTCTTCCGGCGGAATCTTGGCAACGCGCGCCGATTGCGCGGCGATGTCCTCAAGGCTGTATTTCAAACGCACGCGCTTGTCGGACGGCGGTTGCTTTGCCGTGCATACGCCCGGCCGCCACTCCTTTGCGGGGCGGATCGGCCGCGGCGCAAAGCCGCCGCCGCAGTTCGGACAGACATTGCCGAGCCTGGTCTCGACACAGTCGGCGCAGAAAGTGCACTCGTAGGAGCAGATGCGTGCATCAAGCGCTGATGGCGGCAGGTCCTTGTCGCAATATTCGCAGTTCGGTCGTAGTTGCAGCGCCATGATGGCCTCGCGGGATTTGGTCTGCGGCGAATGATTGCAGACAAGGGCAAGAATCCGAACGCCGGATTTCCCTCGATTTCAGCCAGTGCCTGCCCTCTTCTCCCCGCGCACGTCGAGTCGACCGAGGAAGACCAGATCCGCCGTGGCGTGCTGAAGGTGGAGCATGACGCGGCGCAATCGTTGCGCAGGGCCCACCCTATAATCCTTCACTGCTTCCACGCGCTCGCGAGCTGGCCGATATTTGCGATCTCAGCCTCCCTTATCGCCGACGGCGTGCGTGAGAAGCGCGGGGCGGGCGCCGGCTGTGTCACGCCGTGGCGCTCGACGAATACTTTTCGCGCGGCCATGTGCGGATGCTTCGGGGCTTCCACCATGGTGAGGATCGGCGCAAAGCAGATGTCGGTGCCTTCCATGATCTTGCACCACTCCTCGCGCGACTTGCTCTTGAACACTTTCGTCAGCTTCGCCTTCAGCGCAGGCCAGGCCTTGCGGTCCATCTGCGCGTCGAAATCGGCGTCGGCGAGCCCTGCGTGCTTGCGCAGCAGCGCGTAGAATTGCGGCTCGATCGAGCCGATCGAGATGAAGTTGCCGCAGGAGCATTCATAGACGCCGTAGAAATGCGCGCCGCCGTCGAGGAAATTCTGGTCGCGCCCTTCCGTCCAGCGGCCGATCGCGGCCAAGTCGAAGAACATCGACATCAGCGAGGCCGCACCATCACACATTGCCGCATCCACCACCTGGCCCTTGCCGGATTTCGAAGCCTCCAGCAGCGCAGCCAGCACGCCGACCACGAGGTAGAGCGCGCCGCCGCCGAAATCGCCGACAAGGTTGAGCGGCGGCACCGGCTTCTCCTTGGTGCCGATCGCAGCCAGCGCGCCGGTGATGGAGATGTAATTGATGTCGTGGCCGGCGGCATTGGCGAGCGGGCCTTCCTGGCCCCAGCCAGTCATGCGGCCGTAGACGAGCTTTGGGTTACGCGCGAGAACGATGTCGGGGCCGAGCCCGAGCCGCTCCATCACGCCGGGGCGAAAGCCCTCGATCAGCGCGTCGGCGCCGGCGAGCAGATCGAGTACCTGCGCCACCGCCGCCTTGTCCTTGAGATCGAGTTCGACCACCTTGCGGCCGCGGCCGGCAACCGATTTCAGATTCTTGCCGGCGCCCACGCGGTCCAGCGTCACCACCTCGGCGCCCATGTCCGCAAGCATCATGCAGGCGAACGGGCCGGGGCCGATGCCGGCGAATTCGACGATGCGGAAGCCGGCGAGCGGGCCGGAGGCTTTGGTGGCGGCGTGGGACGCGGGTTTGTCGAGCACGGTGCTTCCTCGAGTGATTTTTAATTAGCTGATTAGCTAAATTGTCTCGCCTTCGCGGTTCAGTAGCAAGCAAATCTTGGCTGAAAAGCAGTGCGGCGCGCATCGCTGCGCGCCGCGTGCATGGCTCAAAGAGGGATAGATCAGCCGGCGGCTTGCACCGCGCGCTGCGCCATCACCTTGATCAGATTGGCGCGGTAATCGGATGAGCCGTGGATGTCGCTCAGCAGGCCGTCGGCCGAGATCGTCACGGCATCAATCGCGCCGGGCGACCAGTTCGCCTTCAGCGCGGCCTCGATAGCGGGAACCCGCATGACGCCGTTCTGCGACGCGCCGGTAGCGGCAACGCGGACGTCGCCGCCCGATGTCCTGGCCACGAACACGCCGGTCAGCGCAAAGCGCGAGGCCGGATGCGGGAATTTGGCGTAGCTCGCCTTGGCCGTAACCGGGAACGAGACCGCGGTGATGATCTCGCCGTCAGCGAGCGCCGTCGAGAACAGGCCCTTGAAGAACTCGTCCGCGGCGATCGTGCGCTTGTCGGTTTTGATGGTGGCATTGAGCGCCAGCACCGCGGCGGGATAGTCCGCGGCGGGATCGTTGTTGGCGAGCGAGCCGCCGATGGTGCCGCGATGGCGCACAGCGGGATCGCCGATCTGCGCGGCGAGACTCGCGAGTGCGGGAAGCGCTTTTTGCACGGCGGCACTGCTGGCGACGTCGTAATGTGTCGTCGCGGCCTTGATCTCGATGCCGTTATTGGTGGCCTCGACGCCGATCAATTCCTTCAGCTTGCCGAGATCGATGACGTCGGACGGCGAAGCCAGCCGCTGCTTCATTACGGGGATCAGCGTGTGGCCGCCGGCGAGATATCTGGCCTCCTTGCCCTTGGCGAAGAGGCTGGCTGCCTCGGCGACCGAGGAGGGACGGTGATAGGTGGTCTCGTACATGGTCTGCTCCCTGATTCCTTTTCCCGGTCATTTCCGGGTTGCGCCGCAGGCGCCAGACCCGGAATCCCGAGATTTGATCCGTGCTTCAGATTCCGGGGCGACGCTTCGTGTCACCCCGGAATGACGCTAACCGTGGATCGCGTGCCAGACGCGATCGGGCGATGCCGGCATTTCCAGCTTGTTGTTGCCGATGGCATCGGTGATCGCATTGATGACGGCGGCCGATGCGCCGATCGCGCCGGCCTCACCGCAGCCCTTGACGCCGAGCGGGTTGCCCGGACACAGCGTCATGGTGTGCGACACCTTGAACGACGGCAGGTCGTCGGCGCGCGGCATGGTGTAGTCCATGAACGAGGCCGTCACCGGTTGGCCGTCGGCGTTGTAGACGGCGTGCTCCAGCAGCGCTTGGCCGATGCCCTGCGCCAGTCCGCCATGGACCTGGCCCTCCACGACCATCGGATTGATCAGGCGTCCGAAATCGTCGGCGGCGACGAAGTTCACGAAGGAGGTCTTGCCGGTGGCGGCATCGACTTCGACCTCGCAGATGTAGGCGCCGGCCGGGAAGGTGAAGTTGGTCGGGTCATAGAAGGCGGTCTCCTTCAGGCCCGGCTCCATGCCTTCGGGCAAATTGTGTGCGGTGTAGGCCGCAAGCGCGACCATCGGCAGCGCGATTGACTTGTCGGTGCCGGTGACTTTGAACTCGCCATTCTCGATGACGATGTCGTTCTCGCTCGCCTCCAGCGCGTGCGCCGCGATCTTCTTGGCCTTGGATTCGATCTTCTCCATGGCCTTGATGATGGCGGTTCCGCCGACCGCGAGCGAGCGCGAGCCGTAGGTGCCCATGCCGAACTGCACCTTGTCGGTGTCGCCGTGTACGATCGAGACTTGGCTGATGGGAACCCCTAAGCGCTCGGCGACCAACTGGCAGAACGTCGTCTCGTGGCTCTGGCCATGGCTGTGCGAGCCAGTGAGCACCTCGATGGTGCCGACCGGGTTGACGCGGATTTCCGCCGACTCCCACAGGCCGACGCCGGCGCCCAGGCTGCCCACCGCCTTCGACGGCGCGATGCCGCAGGCTTCGATGTAGCAGGATACGCCGATGCCGCGCAGCTTGCCTTCCGACTTGGCTTTTGCCTTGCGGCCTGCGAAGCCGGCATAGTCGATCGCCTTCATCGCGGCGTCGATGGAAGCGTGGAAGTCGCCGGCGTCATAGGCCATGATCACCGGCGTCTGATGCGGGAAGCTGGTGATGAAGTTCTTCTTGCGCAGCTCCGCGGGATCGACCTTCAACTGCCGCGCCGCGGTCTCCATCATGCGTTCGACCAGATAGCTCGCCTCGGGCCGGCCGGCGCCGCGATAGGCGTCGACGGGCGTGGTGTTGGTGTAGACGGCCATCACCTCGGCATAGATCGCCGGGATCACGTACTGTCCCGACAGCAGCGTCGCGTAGAGATAGGTCGGCACGCTCGACGAGAACAGCGACATGTAGGCGCCGAAATTGGCATGGGTTTTCACCCGAAACCCGAGAATTTTGTTGTCCTTGTCGAACGCCATCTCGGCATGGGTGACGTGGTCGCGGCCATGCGCGTCGGTGAGGAAGGCCTCGCTGCGGTCGCCGGTCCACTTCACCGGGCGGCCGACCTTCTTCGACGCCCACAGCGCCACCATTTCTTCGGGATAGATGAAGATCTTGGAGCCGAAGCCGCCGCCGACATCGGGCGCGATCACGCGGAGCTTGTGCTCGGGGGCGACGTTGTAGAAAGCCGACAGCACGAGGCGGGCGACATGCGGATTCTGCGACGTGGTGTAGAGCGTGAAATGCTCCTCCGCCGCGTCGTAATCGGCGATCGCCGCGCGCGGCTCCATCGCGTTCGGCACCAGGCGGTTGTTGGTGAGGTCGAGGTTCACCACATTCGCGGCCTTGGCGAAGGCGGCCTTGACGGCGGCTTCGTCGCCGAGATGCCAGTCATAGATCACGTTGCCCGGCGCTTCCGGGTGCAGCTGCGGCGCGCCCGGTTTGAGCGCGGCGCGGATATCGGCCACCGCCGGCAGTTCTTCGTAATTGACGACCACGGCCTCGGCAGCATCGCGCGCCTGGTTCTTGGTCTCGGCGATCACGACCGCAACGGCCTGGCCGACGAAGCGCACCGTCTCCGGCGCCATCGCCGGCCATGCGCCCATCTTCATCGGCGAGCCGTCCTTTGACGTGATGGCCCAGCCGCAGATCAAATTGCCGATCTTGTCGTCGACGATCTGCTTACCCGTGAGCACCGCGATCACGCCCGGCATCTTCATCGCCGCGGAGGAGTCGATGCCCTTCACCTTGGCGTGCGCATGCGGGCTGCGGATGAAATGGGCGTAGGTCAGGCCCACCAGCTTGATGTCGTCGACATAACGGCCCTTGCCGGTGATGAACCGCTTGTCTTCCTTGCGCACGACGCTTGCGCCAATGCCTTCAACGCCCATGTCCTGATCCTCCCAACCGGAGATTTATTGATGTCCCGCCACTTTCCATCGAAGGCGGCGGATTGAATTTGGCGAGCAGCGCAGCCGCTATTCCGCGGCCTGCGCGACCTTCATGCGGGAAGCCGCATCCAGCACCGCTTTCACGATGTTGTGGTAGCCGGTGCAGCGGCAGATATTACCTTCCAGCTCGTGGCGGACGGTCGCTTCATCCAGCTTGCCGCCATGGCGGTTCACGATGTCGATCGACGACATGATCATGCCCGGGGTGCAATAGCCGCACTGCAGACCGTGATTGTCGCGGAACGCGGCCTGCATGGGATGCAGTTCGTCACCCTTGGCGATGCCTTCGATGGTCGTGATGTTGCTGCCGGCGGCCTGTGCCGCCAGCACGGTGCAGGATTTCACCGCGTGCCCGTCGATATGGACGACGCAGGCACCGCACTGGCTGGTGTCGCAGCCGACATGCGTGCCGGTCAGGTTGAGATTTTCCCGCAGGAGATGGACCAGGAGGGTCCGGTCCTCGACGTCGACCGAGACCGCTTTACCGTTCACCGTCAGCTTGACTGTAGACACGCTCACTCCTCCCGATAACGCTTTTGATTGCTTCTAATTAGAGACAGCACGGGCGGAACTTGCAACTAGGATTTTCGTCCGGGGACGCGGATGTGATTGGTGAGGCATCAATGACGCGACGGTAAGCGCGGCATGACCCCGGCTGGAAAGCGTGACGCCCCCCGCAAGGCGGGCTCGCCTGCCGGGATTTACTCACCTTTATCCATTTGGCCGTAGCTTTGGGCTGGCGATTGGGGGCGCAGGCCCCCGATCCGGCTGGCTGTACCTGAAGTGGCTGTACCTGAAGACTGGGGGGCAGGATGGGGGTTTCGAAACGCGGCCTGCGGTCAATTCACGTTCCGGCGCTTCGCTTCCGGGGCAAGATCATGCTCGGCTTTACGGTCGTGCTGGCGATTTCTGCCGTCAGCATGGGCATTGCCTGGCTCGGCTTCGAGCGTGTGTCGGCGGGCGTGTCCGCTTACCGCAAAAGCGTTGCGGAAGCCGACCTTGCCCGCAATATCGACCGCGAGATGATCTCCTACCGCTCGCTCGTGCGCTATTACGTTGCGACCGGCAAGGAAGAGGACGGCAAGGCGGCGATTGCGGCCGAAGCCGGCCTGAAGGACGCTATCGATCAGTCGATGCGGAGCACCGCCAACCCGGCCCGGCTGGAGCAGATCACAAAGCTGGCACGCGAATTCAGCGCCTTCACCAAGATCTTTGCCGAGATCCTGAAGACCAAGGAAGAGAGCGACTACCTGACCAAGAACGGGCTCACGCGCAGCGAAATGTCGCTGGAATACAAGCTCGATGATCTTGCCAGCGCCGCGACCGAAGACGACTTGCAGGCGGTGGCCTTCCAGGCCAAGACCATCACCACCCAGTTCCAGGCCATCAAGGTCTTGACCAGCAATTTCGTCGTCAGCGGCGATCCGACGGCGGCGACCAGCGCGACCAGCCGCCTGAGCTTTCTGGAAAACGCCTTCAGGAACATCCCTGCGACCCACGAGAAGATCGAACCGATCGTTAAGGAGTTGAATGCGCTGCTCAAGACCTATCGCGAGGCCCTTGCCAAGCTGGTCGAGAACAGGAAGGTGATTGCCGATCTCACCACTGAAATCGGCGAATCTGCCGAAGTCATCATGAAGGGTTCGGCCGCGATGAAGGCCGCCCTGGTCTCCGACCAGTCGCGGCTGGAAGCCGAATCCAACGCCACCATCGCCGAGACAGAACGTCTGGTCGTGATGCTCGCTGTTGGCGGCTTCCTGCTCGGCGCCGTGCTGGCGGTGATGCTGGGCCGGGGCATTTCGCGGCCGATGACGGCGATGTGCAAGGCGATGCGCGAACTCGCCAATGGCAATTTCGACGTCGTGCTGCCGGGACTCGGCCGCCGGGACGAGCTTGGCGAGATGGCGAGCGCGGTCGAGGAATTCAAGATGCAGGCCATCGCCAAGGCCGAGCGCGACGCCGCGACGCAGGAGGCGCAGAACAAGGCGGGCGCCACCGCGCGACGCCAGGAGCTGATCCGTTTCGCCGACGAATTCGAGAGCGCGGTCGGCTCCATCGTTTCCAATGTCTCGGCTTCCGCCGCGCAGCTGGAAGCGGCTGCCGGAACGCTGACGCACACCGCGGAGACGACGCAGTCGCTTTCCAGCCAGGTCGCGGAATCCTCCGGCCAGGCTTCCAGCGACATGCAGTCGGTGGCGGCGGCGACGGAAGAGCTTTCCGCCTCCGTCAACGAGATCGGACGGCGGGTGCGCGAGTCCAATGACATCGCGGTAGCCGCGGTGCGTCAGGCTGAAGAGACGGATGGGCGGATCGGCAAGCTGTCGCGCGCGGCGCAGGAGATTGGCGATGTGGTCAAGCTGATCACCGCAATCGCCGAGCAGACCAATCTCCTGGCGCTCAACGCCACCATCGAGGCGGCCCGCGCGGGCGACGCCGGCCGCGGCTTTGCGGTGGTGGCATCCGAGGTGAAGTCGCTGGCGAGCCAGACGGCGAGGGCCACCGACGAGATATCCAATCACATCTCGGGCATGCAGGGCGCGACGCAGGAGTCCGTTGCCGCGATCAAGGAGATCGGCGGCACCATCGGCAAGATTTCGGAGATCGCCTCGACCATCGCCAGCGCCGTGGAAGAGCAGAGCTCGGCGACGCAGGAGATCGCCCGCAGTGTCCAGAATGTTGCGCGCGGCACGCAGTCAGCCTCGGAAAACGTCATGCAGGTCAACCGCGGCGCCACCGAAACCGGCTCGGCCTCGGAAGAAGTGCTGAATTCGGCGCGCACCCTCTCGGCCGAAAGCACGCGCCTGCGTGAAGAGCTCGACCGCTTCATGGCGAACATCCGCGCGGCATAAGCGCGACTCTCACCATTTGTCGTCCGGGTCAATCTCTTCCGAACTGGTGCTTCAACTCGATCTTCGCGCGCTCCAGCCGCGCGCGTTGCGTCTTCGGCAAGGTTCTGCCGGCGCGGTTGATATAGAAGGTCAGCATCGACAGCGCCGAGCGATAGGCGCCGGATTTGCG